>JBKJUK010000124.1:0-16164 GCA_046590705.1 Thermoanaerobaculia bacterium | reverse complement strand
CTTTGCCGTTGTTTCGGCAGAGACGAAGATCATGCCCGGTCCCCTCGCGGTCGCGGCAGCCATCGGCGAACTCGTGACCCGCGGGCTGCTCTTCAAGTACGTGATCGCCTCGCTCTTCAGAGTTTCCTGGGGATACCTGCTGGCCGCGTCACTGGCCATCCCGATCGGCGTCCTGCTTGCACTCTACCGACGCGGCGAGCTCGCGCTCAATCCGGTGATCCAGCTGCTTCGCCCGATTTCTCCGCTGGCCTGGATACCGCTCTCGATTCTCTGGTTCGGCGTCGGCGATTCTTCGGCAATTTTTCTGATCTTCCTCGGATCTTTCTTTCCGCTCACGCTGATTTCCATGAATGCAGTTCACAACATCGACACGATTCATCTGAACGCCGGACGGAACTTCGGACTCTCCCCACGATCGCTGGTGACGCGTGTCATCTATCCCGCGATTCTTCCGCAGATCATCGTGGGCATGAGAATCACCCTCGGAGTAGCCTGGCTAGTGGTGGTGGCCGCAGAAATGATCGCCGTAAATTCAGGTCTGGGCTTTCTGATCATCGACGCCAGAAACGCCGGGAATCGTTACGATTTGGTGGTTGCAGGAATGGTGATGATCGGTCTCATCGGATTGCTACTCGACATTCTCGTGAGAAGACTCGAGCGTCTGCGCTCGATTCGCTGGGGTTACTCTGACTAGCCCGCATTTCTCACGGGGTTTCGTCGCGAGGACGTGGAGAGTGGCCTGGATGCGAGGCGCACGTGCTTTTCGCGACGAAGGCATGGTCGACACTATGATGAGGAGCGAAAAGGTCGTGCAACGAAGCAGCCGGGCCGCTATCCGCGTTCGTAGCAGAAACTCGGTGAGAAATGCGGGCTGAAGAAAAACTGCAGATCGAACAGGTCGACATGAACTTCGATCGCGACGGCGAGCAGATCAGTGTTCTGCAGAACATCAATCTCAGCGTCACTGAGGGTGAGTTCGTCTGCCTGCTCGGTCCATCGGGTTGTGGGAAGTCGACGCTGCTCAACATCATGGCCGGTTTTCTCGCACCCTCCGGCGGACAGGTGATGATCGATCGCGAGATCGTGACGGGCCCCGATCGCCGAAGGATCTTCGTCTTTCAGGAACGCGGCGTCTTCCCCTGGCTCACCGTGGAAGGAAACATCGCCTTCGGCCTTTTCGATCTTTCAAAAGCCGAGCAGGCCGAGCGCGTCGCCCATTACGTCAAACTGGTCGGGCTCTCAGGATTCGAAAAAGCCTATCCCCAGGAACTCTCCGGCGGCATGAAGCAACGTCTCGAAGTGGCCAGAGCGCTCGCAGTGAAGCCCGACGTGCTTTTTCTCGACGAACCATTCGGAGCACTCGACTCGATCACGCGACTTCTCATGCGCAGTGAGCTCTTGAGAATCTGGGAAGCGGAGAAGAAGACCATCGTGTTCGTCACGCACGACATCGAGGAATCAGTACAGCTGGCGGACCGCGTAGTGGTCATGTCGGCGCGACCAGCAAAGATTCAGAAAATCGTGGAGATCGATATTCCACACCCGCGCGACCTCAGCTCGCCACGATATCTCGAACTACGCGACAGCATCTTCGAAGAGATCGGTCTGGCCCACAAGATCTGATGGGTGGCCTTCGACGTGCCGAGCAGTTCGTCTTACCCGCCGGGGCCATCGCGGTGTTGCTGAGTTGCTGGGCCATAGCCGTGGAACTGAGTGGTACGAAAATCTTCCCGACTCCTCTGGAAGTGGCCGCAGGACTCGGCGAATTACTCTCGAAAGGGCTGCTCTGGTCGTACCTGTACGATTCACTGCTGAGGGTCGCACTCGGCTACTCCGCAGCGGTCATCCTTGGAGTGCCGGCCGGCATGCTCCTGGGATGGTTCCCACTTGCCGGGAAAGCCTTCAATCCGCTGATTCAAATGCTGCGACCAATCAGTCCACTGGCCTGGATGCCGCTCGCCATCATCTGGTTCGGTGTCGGGAATGCAGCACCAGTCTTTCTGATTCTTCTGGCAGCTTTTTTTCCGATCGTCGTCGCAACCATGAACGGTGTCAGGAACGTCCCGCGAATGTATCGGCAGGCCGGCGCGAACTTCGGACTCACTCCATCGCAGATGTTGCTTCGAGTGATCTTCCCCGCAATCCTGCCGAGAATCCTCACCGGACTGCGTATCGCGCTGGGAGTGGCCTGGCTGGTTCTGGTCGCCGCTGAAATGATTGCCGTGAATTCCGGTCTGGGCTACATGATCATCGATGCGCGCAACGCCGGAAAACGCTACGATCTCGTCATCGGGGGAATGCTGCTGATCGGAGTGATCGGCCTGATTCTCGACATCGTCATGCGTCGCGCGGAGCGGTTCAGCTCCGTACGATGGGGATTCAATCAGTGAGAAATGCGGGGTAAGGAATGTCCGACAAAAAGAAGATCTTCATCGCGCTCGGTATCTGGATCGCGACCATCACCGCTCTGCACCTTTCACTGAATGTGAACTGGTCAGTCCTGCTCAACGATCAGATGCCACTCGACAAGCGGAAGCTGAACGTCGCCTACATACCGGTTACGTGACACCTCGCCTGCCCGGTGACGGACTACATCTCAGCCTACTCCCAGAACGGCAACATTTTTGTTCCGCGCATGTTCCAGGGATTTCCTGAGATCAAGGAAGCGCTCATCTCGAACAAGATGCAGGCTGCTTTCATGGTCGCACCAATGGCAATCGCCCTGCGTGCTCAGGGCGTTCCGGTGAAAATCGTCTACCTCGGACATCGCTACGGCAGCGCGGCAGTGGTGCATATCGACGGCGGCATCCGAACAGTCGCCGATCTGCGCGGAAAGACCATCGCCGTTCCAAGTCGATTTTCGGACGAGCGGCTGATCGTCTTTCGTGCGCTCAAGAAGCACAACATTCCGCCGAGTGAAGTGAACATGGTCGAGATGTCCCCGCCCGATGTGGCGGGCGCACTGGCCTCGCGCGCCATCGACGCTTTCTCCATGGGTGAGCCCTATCCCTCTCAAGCCGAAATGGCTGGGTACGGACGCATCCTTTTTCACGCACGCGAGTACTGGCCTGACTACATCTCCTGCGTACTGGTGGTGCGACAGGATGTCATCGATGCCCGTCCCGAAGCTGTGCAGGTTCTGGTGGATGGAATCGCCCGCTCGGGACTCTGGCTGGAGAAGGGAAAGCCAAATCGCGAACACGCCGCTGATTTTGTCGGCAAATATTATTTCCGGCAGGATCCCAAGTTGCTGAGATGGGCGCTGACCAAGCCGATTGATCGCGTCACGTACACACCACTTTCACCCCGCAAAGGAGACTTCGATCTGATCACCTCATTGATGATCGAGACAGGCGTGCTCGATAAACCGATCGCCTTCTCCGAATACGTCGACACACGCTTCGCCGAGGGTGCCGAGATTCAGACTGCATGGAAATACGAGCCCGGTTCGCAGAAGGCGGAGTGACCTGCGCTTGCGGGTGACAGGGTGGAGCGCAGGCAATCCTGCCTGTGGCGCAGCGATGTGAGTTGGGACACTGGTGGCACGCGTCTCACAGTGGTTTATGATCAAGCGCAATGAACTACCCGATGGTGAAGCGAGTTCTCGTTCGACGTCGAGGGAGAGAAGTAGATGCCCGTGAAGAAGTTTCGATCAGCGGAAGAAATGAATCAGCCTATCTGGCGCGAGGCTGGTGATCCGGAACTCTATCGCGCGATACGTGCCGTCTGGGATTTCGGACATCGAACCAGCACACGTCGTTCAACACCCGGCGTGCGTAAGTTTCGTTCGATCGAGGAGATGAAAGCCGCAAAAGATGCACAGTCTCAGGGGTAGGCTTTCACTTGCTTCGAAGTCAGTTCTCAGCGTCACAGGCAGGATTGCCTGTGCCACACAGTCGCTCTGCTTTCGAACGGGGCTCGAATCACGAGCGTCGCGTCACAGGCAGGGTTGCCTGTGCTCCATACGTCGCAGCATCGAGAGCGGGACGAAGTCCAGCGCGAGTGGCACCACGCACACCTGAAATGAGAGCGTGATCAAACGGGGTCAGATGCGAGGCGGAGCTAGAGTCGCCGAGGAGGCGTGGCCTAAGCCACGTCGAGTCGGCGGCTCGACGCGACAACGAAGCAGATGGCCCCGTTTCATCACGCGGCTTAGAAACGACGAAGGCGGGAGGCTATGCGTGGGGCCAGGCTCCACGCCGCAAGCACGACGCCGAAGCTGATCATCCAGGCGGTGATCTCGAAGGTGTGCCAGTGCGGAGCGGAAGTTGCGTGCAGCAGAAACATCGTTGACGTGGAAATCATCCTCGCCTCCCCATCACATTGTGTAGACGAACTTATTCTCGTACTTAATTCAGAAAAGGCAAGCATGGAAATTGGAAGGATCGCTGAGAAGAAAAGGCTCAGCTATGCTCGAGTTGAAAGTAAATCGTCAGTTCGTGCATGACTTCGATCAGTGTGCCGTCTTTCCTGTAGGGCTGAAAACGCCAGCCTCGAATCGCCGATGCCGCCGATTTGTTGAACGACTCTTCCTTCGCAGGCCTGACGATCTGCACTTCCCGAACACGTCCTCGAAGGTCGATGTAGTACCGCACTACCAGTGACCCTTCGATGCTATTCATCCGCGCTCGCTCCGGGTAAATCGGATACACCTTGGAGAGCGGCACCAGCGGAAGTGTCGCGTCAAGCGGAATGATGACGAGATTATGAGGAGCAGCCACAGCCAGCGAGACAGAATTCTTTTCCCCGCTCACACTGCCGGAGGCGTCGCCACCAACCGATCCGCCGACCACGCCTCCTTCCATCCCGCCCTCGACTCCTCCAACCGTACCTTCGTTGGGCGAAACGAGCTGGCTCGCCGGAAGCACCAGCGGAATCTCATCTGGAATCACTTCAGGCGAGAACAATTTGTCCGGCCTGGGAGGGGTTACCTTGACCGTTTTAGGCGGCAACGCGGCGGCCATCCGCGCCGGCGGTGGAACGGGTACAGCGGAGAGCACGGAGTAAGCGCTGAACTGTGAAGGAGCGTTCTTCGGAAACT
Source organism: Thermoanaerobaculia bacterium (assembly GCA_046590705.1). GTDB lineage: Bacteria > Acidobacteriota > Thermoanaerobaculia > Gp7-AA8 > Gp7-AA8 > JBKJUK01. The sequence goes on along the minus strand of JBKJUK010000124.1, from coordinate 11,123 downwards.
CGAAGTCCAGCACAGCCACAATCGTGGCAATTCCGATTGCAAGGAAGTGAGCCGCAGCGGAAACCGGCAGGCCGCTCAGAAACGCTGCGCGCACGGGACGCTTCCTGCTCTCTACGACTGTACTCTCGAACATACAACCCTCGGAAAGACGCTGCGATTTTTGCGGACTCGGCCACCTTACACCTGACGGCCACTCACACACCATATTCGAACGACGACGGCGCGCTTTCTCGACGCATTCGGAAAGGATGTAGGGGCGCGTTGCGCGCGCCCGCTCTCCCGTGCACCTTTTGAACAGTACGGAGATCGGGATTCCATGCCCCTTCAGCGCGTCACAGGCAGGATTGCCTGTGCTCCACATGCTCCCTTTTCTTACTTCATCGTTCTGCGTTCTGCGTTCATCAGCAAAAAAGGGCGCCCAGATTGGACGCCCTTTGAAGCGAGACCTGACAGAAGTTTCTATTCGGCGAAGACTTTATCGATGGGAGTGATGGTGATCTTCTCCGGTCGAATCGACAGCTTCCTGGAGCCGATCAGCTTGTCCTCGTCGAGCAGCGCCGCCGGCTTTTCGGCGTCGTACTTCATGATCGAGACGGCGTCGGATTCGAGGGCCGTCTTGAGAGCCTGCGCGTCCTTGGTGATGATCACCACAGAGAGATCAGTCGCCGAGAGATGTTTCTTTACGGCACTGTTCACACGCTCCCGAGTCAGCTTTCCGAGCTGTTCCCGCATGTAGGTGGTGAACTCACCAATGCCATACCACTTCGAATCGAGTGCGTACCCGACTTCCTGATTCTGCGTGGAAGTCATGACGAAAACGTTCTTGAGCAGATAGTTCCTGGTGGCCTCGAAATCTTCCTGCGAGAGACCGCCATTCACGAGCTTCTCGAGTTCGTGAACAGCGATTCGAAGCGCCATGTGTGCGTTTACCGGAACGACCGGTCGGATCCAGACTTCGAATATCTGGGCACGCCGCGCGATGTTCGGGTCGGGAAAGAACTGAAACATCCCCCGCGGGAAAGCCTCGATGTAGGCGTAGTCGCCGTAGTTCATTCCGCGCACTTCGCGGATCCGCTGATAGAGATTGGAGACCGACGAGCGATGCTCTCCCAACCACGCTCTGGCGAGCCAGAGTGCGGCGAAATCAGGATGGGAGCGGGTCACTGCGATCGGATGACCGAAGGAAATCGCGGTGGCTCGCGTGTCCTTCTCCAGAATTTCGACTTCCATCCCCTCGCTCTTTCGTCCGATGATCGGGAATGGATCTGCGCGCTTGCCTTCCGGAAGTTTCGAGACTTCGCGGCGGAGGGCGGCAGTCAGTTCAGCAGGCGCGGCACCGGCGATTCCGACACTGAGGTTTGCGCGGGTGTAATGAGCACGAGCGAACGTTCGCACATCCTCGAGAGTGATCGCCTGCAGTCCCGCAACCGTTCCGGCAACCGGATGACCATACGGTGTGCCGCGATAGATATTGGTCTGAAGCCGCTCTTTGGCCAGTTCCTCTTCGTTGTTGGAGATGAGGTCCTGTTTGAGAGCATTGACCGCGTTGTCACGCAGTCGCTTGAAGTCGTCTTCACGGAAGCCGGGATCGGTGAGCTGCGGCATGACCACTTCGAAGAAGCGCTCCCAGTTGTCTTTGTGAATGGATCCGGTGAAGGTGGTCATCTCCTTGTCGACCGACGAACCGAAACCACCTGCGATCGGGAAAAGCGCGCGAGTGATCTCGTCGATCTTCATCGTCTTCGAACCCGCCTCACTGATCATGGCCCCAGTCAGCAGTGCCAGGCCTTCCTTCCCCTTCGGGTCCTGCACCGAGCCTACGGTGAAGAGCATCTTCACGTTCAGCTGCTCGAGGGCGGAGGGTATGGTGATGATCCGAAGGTCAGCTGTTCCGGCGGATGCAGCGCTGCCGCTGGCGGCGGAGAACGACGAAAGCAGCGGAGCCTTGCTGATTGCTGCGTCGAGCGGCTGGTTCGACAGTGAGGTGACGATGAGACGTGAGTCGGTCAGGTACTTCCGGCCGTACCGCTGCAGATCTTCTGGCGTGAGTGATTCATACACGCGATAGAAGTTGTTCAGAGTGTCGAATGAGCGGCGGTAACGGACGAAACGAGCCAGCGTGCTGGCGATCGAATCGGTGTTGTCGAGCGTTCGTGCGAAGCCGTACTTCCCGTTCGATTTCGCTTCGGCCAGTCGTGACGCTGCGACCTTGTTGTCGCGTGCGGCAGCAACGGTGCGAAGGATCTCGTCGCGAACGTAAATGGCATCCGCCGGATTCTTCAAACGCGCACCAATCGTGATGAGCAGCGGGTCGGCATTGGCCGGAGTGAACTCGAACAGCTGGTCGACTTTCTGCTCCTGCTCGACCAGCTTCTTGTACACCTCGGAGGTCGGCCCGAAGTTCAGATCCATCAGTACGTCGATGGCGGCGTAGTCTTTCTCCGTCTCTGAAAATGCAGGTCCATGAAACGCCGCAGTCACCCAGGGCAGCGTTGCCGTCGGCCACGTAACGTGCGCGTACTTCGGTCCTGTTGCTGCGGGCTCCGCAGGAATGGAAACCTTGTAGGTGCCGCGCTTCCACTTGCCCCAGTATTTCTCGACCAGTGGCAGGACCTGCTCAGCGTTCACGTCGCCGGCGACGATGATGGCGGTGTTCTCAGGCCGATACCAGCGATCGAAGAATATCTTCGAGTAGGCGAATTGATTCGGCATGTCCTCGATGTCTTTGATGAAACCCATGGTGGTGTGCTTGTAGGTATGCGTGGAGTAGGCATTGTCACGCTGTACTTCCAGCAGCTTCGAGATCGGGTTTGCGCTGTTCTTGTTGTACTCCCCAAGCACCGCCTTCGCCTCAGTCTTGAAGTCGGCCTCGGTGTAATCGAGGTTCTGAAAACGGTCGGCCTCGAGAGCCAGAATCGTTTCCAGATCTTCCTTCGCGAAGGTAGCGTGATAGTTGGTGAAGTCGTCGGTTGTGTAGGCGTTGTTTCGCGCCCCGGCCCTGGTCATGGCGTCCTGGTACTGGGTCGATGAGAATTTCTTCGTTCCGCGAAACATCATGTGTTCGAAGAAGTGGGCGAAGCCCGACTTTCCAGGCTCCACTTCGTTCCTCGATCCGGTCAGCACCGGAATGTGCACAGAGACCAGGTTCGGAAAGCCCGTTGGAACGATGATGACTTTCAGTCCGTTGGCGAGCGTGCGTTCGGTTGCCTTGAATGGAACAATATTGCGAGTTTCCGCCGGTTTCGTCGAAGCCTTCTGCGAAGGTGTCGACTTTGCTTTCTGGGCGCCTTGCGCCGCAGGGATGAGTGCTGCCAGCAGCAGGGCCGCTGTGATCAACCGAGACATGGACATCTCCTTCATTGGGTGACGCGAATACGAATGTCTACGTGTTTTGCTCGTTCGGGTTGCAGATTGGTTCATGAAGATGGACTTGCAGCTCGAACGGCGGGGAAGTCATGTGGAAATCGGCGGACGCACTACTTGAAGAACAACGGATACTTTTTCGGAGCCGCCTCATGCATCAGTTCGTACACCACTTCGAAAATCGTCTCGCGATTCGGTTTCGAGAAGTAGTCGCCGTCCGAACCATAGGCTGGCCGGTGAGGTTGCGCTGCGATCGTGCGCGGCTCTGAATCCAGCCACTGGTAACCGGCCTGCACCTCCAGCACCTGCTGCATCATGTACGCGGCAGCTCCGCCCGGTACGTCTTCGTCGAGGAAGACCACCCTGCTGGTTTTCTTCAGCGATTCCACGATGACACCGCCGAGGTCGAAGGGAAGCAGAGTCTGGACGTCGATGATCTCGACGCTGATCCCGACTTTTTCCAGCAGCTCTGCAGCCTCCCCGGCGATTCTGCAACAGGCTCCGTACGTGACGATGGTGACGTCACTTCCCTCTCGCAGCACGTCAGGTACACCGAGTGCGAGGCGGAATTCGCCTACGTTCGACGGAAGCCTTTCCTTGCTTCGGTAGCCGTTCAGAACTTCGACGACGATGGCCGGCTCATCGGCTGCCAGCAGTGTGTTGTAGAAACCGGCGGCCTGGGTCATGTTCCGCGGCACGCAGACATACATCCCGCGCACCAGATTGATGATGCCTGCCATCGGGGATCCCGAATGCCACACACCTTCGAGCCGATGCCCGCGAGTTCGAATGATGACCGGAGCCTTCTGTCCGCCCTTGGTGCGCCAGCGGAGTGTTGCCAGATCATCTGACATGATCTGCAGACCGTACAGAATGTAGTCGAGGTACTGGATCTCAGCGATCGGTCGCAACCCGCGCATGGCCATGCCGATGGCCTGCCCGACGATGGTGCACTCTCGAATGCCGGTATCGGAAACACGCAGGACGCCATACTTCGCCTGCATCCCGGCGAACCCCTGGTTCACGTCTCCCAGCTGACCAACGTCTTCACCCATCGCGAAGAGATTCGGATAGCGAGTGAGGGCCGCGTCGAAACAGGAGTTGAGAACCTCGAAGCCGTTCACCGAAGGAGCATTCTCTGCGTAAGTGGCCGGCACGGCCTGCACGCGCAGAACAGCTTCTGCGCTCTCGCTGTGAAGGTGCGAACTGAAGCGGTCGTGATTCACTGCCTGGACGGAGTCGCGCCAGTCAATGATCGGCTTCCTGATCGCGGCGTCGTCGTCCTTCATCAGTACCAGCGCACTGGCTAACGCGCGGAATCCATCGCGTCGGAAAGGATTCTGGAGTCGCTGTAGATCGGTGGCGATTGCCTGCAGTCCGGAGCTTTGCGCGCTGCTGCCCGCTGCATCCGAAAGGAGCGAAATGACATGCTTCACATCTGCGTCAACCGGCGACCGGTAGGCATCCCATGCTCGGCGCTGGGCTTCACGCACCAGTTTTCGTTCTTCATCTTCGATTTGCTCGAGCTGTTCTGATGTGGCGATTCCCTGCTCGAGCATCCACGCGCTGAACTTCTTGAGACAGCAGTAGTCGTTCTCCCAGTCGAGCCGCTCTTTCGACTTGTAGCGCTCATGACTTCCCGAAGTCGAATGTCCCTGCGGCTGCGTCACCTCGATTACGTGAATGATCGCGGGAACATGTTCCATTCTCACGATCGAGGCAGCATTGATATACGTCTCGCAAAGTGCCGGATAGTCCCACCCTCGAACCGTGTAAATGTCGTAGCCCCGTTTGTCCTCGGCGGTCCGCTGGAAACCGCTCAGGATTTCCGACAGATTTCCCTTCGTGACCTGGAATTCGTTCGACACGGAGATGCCGTATCCGTCATCCCAGATCGACATGAGCAGTGGCGACTGCAATACGCCCACTGCGTTGATCGCTTCCCAGAACATCCCTTCGGCGCAGCTGGCGTTCCCGATGGTTCCGAACGCGATCTCATCGCCGTTGCTCGAAAACTGCGTGAACTGTTTCAGTACCTCGACCTCGCGGTAGAGGCGCGAGGCATACGCGAGTCCGACCAGACGAGGCATCTGCGAACCGGTCGGTGAGACGTCAGAGGAGGAGTTGAACATCTCCGTGAGGTTCTTCCAGCTTCCGTCGGGGTTGAGCGATCGAGTCCCGAAATGACCATTCATGGAACGGCCTGCGGAAGCGGGATCAGCATTCTCGTCGGTATTCGCGTAGAGCTGCGCGAAGAATTCTTCGACTGTGGACATCCCTGTCGCAAACATGAAGGTCTGGTCGCGGTAATAGCCGGCGCGAAAATCTCCCCGGCGAAATGCGCGGGCCATGGCCAGCTGGGCAGTCTCCTTGCCATCCCCGAAAATCCCGAACTTGGCTTTGCCGGTCAGGACCTCTTTCCGCCCCAGCAGACTGGCCTGCCGGCTGCGATACCCGATCCTGTAATCCTCGAGAATGCTCTCGGGCGTGAATTCGACGGTGCAGACTTCGGTCGTTTCGTTGACGGTTGACACGGTGGCTTCTCCCGATACAGTGAGTAAGGCCAGCGGCGCACAGCTGGCCAGCACATTCTAATGTAGTGCGTCACGAAGACGCGGAGGAGAAGTTCACGCCTCCGTAAGAACCAGCTCAGTTGACCGGAGGTGCCGCGGGTGAACCGAGCAGACTCACGACTTCTTCGAAACCCTTCTCGCGGGCCAGGTCGGCAGGTGTCCGTCCGTCGGTCGCGGCCGTATCAGGACGTGCGCCGTGCTTCAGAAGCAGTTCCACCAGATCTTTGCGTCCCGCCCCGGCAGCAGCATGCATTGCCGTGAAGCCACTCTCCTGCTGTACGTCGGCGAGGGCGCCCTGTTCGAGAAGAGTCTTCACAATGCCGAAGTCCCCGCGGGCCGCCGCTGAGTGAAGCGGCGAGACGCGCTGAACGTTCCGTGAGTACGAATTCACCTTCGCCCCGCGTGCCAGCAGCAGATCGACCACCTCGGCCTGTCCGAAAAATGCTGCCAGCCCGAGCGGGAGATGCCCATCTGCGGCGACCTGCTGGACTCCCTGCGGATCGAGATCGAGCAACTCCGCGACTCGATTCGTATCGCCGGTGGCACTCGCTTCGTGAATTGAAAGTACTGCGCCGCGCGCAATGAAATCGGCGGCGATGTCAGGCTGACCGAAATAAACCGCCATCATGAGTGCGGTGACACCATTCGGCATGGCGGCACCGATCAGAGCAGGGTCACCCTCGAGATGTGCAACCACACTCTCACGGTCACCCCGCTTGATTGCTTCGATCAGACTCTCGCTATCCATTGATGTAGTCCTTCAGATTCGTTGTGACGACCTGATCACAGTTTATTGCTTCAGATAGAAAAGTCTATCCATCCCAAGACGAAACAAGCGACTCGTTTTCAGCCATTAGGGGAGGTGGCTGGAGTACCATGCCGCATCGAAAACGAGGTGTTTGATGGAAAGCCAGGGAAAACTGAAGGTGTTATTTCTATGTACGGCCAATGCAGCGCGGAGTCAGATGGCTGAAGCGATCGCCAGACATTTTCATGGTGATCTATTCGAGCCAGTTTCGGCAGGATCGAAACCGGCCGGATGGGTGCATCCGCTGGCCGTTCAGGCCATGGAAGAACTGGGTGCAGACATGAGCAAGACATCCTCCAAGTCGGCCGACCTCTTCCTCACGCAGCCCCTCGACATCGTCGTCACCGTCTGCGACTCAGCGGCGCAGGATTGTCCGGTGTGGCCAGGTGCTCGTCGCATCGAGCACTGGTCAGTCAAGGATCCGTCGTACGGAGATGACGATCCAGCAACACGCCTCGACCGTTTCAAGATCACACGTGACGAACTCCGCGGCCGCATCGACGAACTAGCCAGATCAGTCAGCCAGAACGACTAGATCTACGGTGCATCAGAGCGCGTTGTCGAAGAGTAGCAGAGTGCACCCACAGCATACACGCGACGTCATTCCGACGAGCCGCGTGCACCGTGATGATCACGCAGCTGTGACTGCGAGGAGGAATCTCCGGTCCGCGCGGCCGCGGTGGAACGGCACGACCAACGCGGCGCGGACCGGAGATTCCTCTTCGAAGTCACAGCGCGCAAGCTGACGTGAGCCTCGCGTGCTCGTCGGAATGACGGTGCCGCGATTCCCGTGTTACTTGGCGATGATTGATGCATTCTGCTACTGGCTCGCGCATCACCAAAGTAGAGTTGTGCACGATGTGGTGAGACGTGATAGCTACTGGTTAATGACTACTGTTCTACGAGCTACCAGCCCTCACAATCCGATCCCTTACTCCATCCCACTCTGTCCCTTCAGGCACGTTCTGAATCAGAATCAACTCCGAGACGGCGTCGAGTCGATGTAACGAGTCGTAGAGGGCGGCGGCGTAAACGTGCGGGTCCCCCGGCAATTCAATCACTGTAGCCCTGCTCGAATCGCATGGTCCGAGCGACAGCACGCCGATTCGTTTCGCGGCGAACTTCTCCGTTTGCAGAAGCTCTCGCAACTCACTCACGGAGTCGAAGATACGGACCTCGGCGCGCGGAGCGTAATGTTTCGAAAGCATTCCCGGCGACGAACGCGGACCCTGGACGGAATCCGCATGCATGGCCACCGGCCTGCCGAGCAACCGGGAGAGCGTGTCGCGATCGATCGAGCCCGGACGCAGAATGACTGGTTCGTCGCCTGTCAGATCGAGCACGGTCGATTCGATACCGACGGTTGCAGCGCCGCCATCTAGAATCAGATCTACACGATCTCCGAGGCTGGCCAGGACATGTTCTGCGCGAGTCGGCGAGATCTCGTTGGAGCGATTCGCGCTCGGAGCAGCGATGGGGAGAGCGCACGCCCTCAGAAGTGCACGCGCCACTGGATGTGCCGGGGAGCGCAGCGCTACGGTGGGCAGGCTGGCGCTGACGTTCGCCGGCACCAGATCGGAGCGTCGCAGCACTAGGGTCAACGGGCCGGGCCAGAAGTGGTTCGCAAGGAGCGCAGCGCTCTCCGTCCATTCGGTGGTCAGCAGGCGCGCAGCCTCCGGCGACTCGACGTGCACGATCAGGGGATTGAACGAAGGGCGTCCTTTGGCCTGGTAGATGCGGTTCACGGCGATGGCATCGAGGGCGCTGGCACCGAGACCGTAGACCGTCTCGGTGGGGAACGCCACGAGGCCACCTGCGGCGATGATTTCTGCCGCCCTGCGTATGGCAGAGGGGTCGGGGTGCTCGGGATCGACAACCAGTAGGTTCGACATCGACGTCGATGGTATCGCACGGGCCTGTTGAGGACTCATCTGAGATCGTAAGCGACATGATGACGGCATCTTGTCCAACCCGGCGTCATTCCGAAGGAGCACGCGGCAGACACTCGTTCAACAGAGGTGCAACTGCGACTGAGGAATCTACGCGAAAGGGTCGCGCTCGCCATTCCAAGCGCGGTCCCTGCTCGTAGATCCCTCGCACCCACCCGGCCCGCCGCTCGGGATGACGGCGCCTTCGAGAGCGAAGCAGAACTCGCGTCGCACACCAGTTCATTCATGTAAAACAGACGCGCAGCGCCGATTCCCCGCTCGGGATGACGCCGTCTTCGTCATGTGCTACTAATTCCGAACGTACAAACGTTGCGAAACAGAATCGCTCCCGCGCTTGTTCATGGCATTTCGAGGTCACACAAATTTGTCGAAGTTCTCCTTACGCTCTCCAATTCTCAAAGATGCATTCGATCTCGTCTGGCAGAACCGCCGTCGGATGATGCTCGGCTTTCCACTGATTCTGTTGAACCGGATCTCGAGCATCGTCATGCCGGGAACCACCAAATATCTCATCGATGACGTCATCGGGAAGCAGAACTACGCCATGCTCGGAATGCTTGCAGCCATCACCGGTGCAGCAGCGTTGCTGGAGGGCGCCACGACTTTCGCGCTCTCGCAACTTCTCGGGATCGCGGCGCAGCGTTCCATCACCGATCTTCGCGTAAAGCTACAGAAACACATGCAGCGCCTTCCGCTGCGTTACTACGACTCTGCCAAGAGCGGAGCTCTGGTATCGCGCATCATGAACGACGCCGACGGCATCCGAAACCTGGTTGGTACGGGGTTGGTACAACTCGTGGCTTCGGCCATCACTGCAACGGTGGCTTTGATCATTCTTTTCTCATTGTCGACCCGGCTGACTTTGATGGTCTTCGGCGCGCTGCTGCTGTTCGGCGGAATTCTGATCTGGGCTTTCAAGAGCATGCGGCCGCTTTTCAAAAAGCGGGGCGAGATCAACTCTCGAGTCATGGGCAGGCTCACCGAGACCCTGTCAGGGGTGAGAGTGGTAAAAGCCTACCGCGCCGAGAAACGAGAGTCACGGGTGTTCGTGGCAGGGGCGCACGAGCTGCTGCGCAACGTCAGGTCTACGATGAGAATGACCTCAATCGTGCAGGCACTCTCCAGTGTTCTTCTCGGTGTGGTGGCGGTGATCATTCTCTACTTCGGCGGCCGTCAGGTCATTGACGGATCAATGAGTGTGGGTGAACTCGTTTCCTTCACCCTCTATCTGGGCGTACTCGTGGCTCCGATCGTTCTGATCGTATCGATCGGGACTCAGCTCTCCGAGGCGTTTGCTGGTCTGGAGCGCATGCGGGAGGTCTTTCAGGAAACGCCGGAAGACAACGATGATCTAACGAAAGAACCGATCGAGAATCTTCGCGGATCAGTCGAGTTCCGCAACGTGAGCTTCGCCTACAACCCGGAAAATCCAGTTCTGCACGAAATCTCATTCAGCGCAGAGGCCGGGTCGACAACTGCTCTGGTCGGCCATTCTGGTTCGGGGAAAAGCACCCTGATCGCACTGGTGGCGCGGTTCTACATTCCGGCAGCGGGAGAAATTCTCGTCGACGGCCGCTCGATTTCAGACTTTCGACTCGCGGATTACCGCTCGAACCTGGCCATCGTCGCGCAGGATTCCTTCCTCTTCGGCGGCACGATTCTGGAGAACATCGCTTTCGGCAACCCTCGCGCATCGAGGGATGAACTCATCGCCGCTGCGAAGATCGCACACGTAGACGAGTTCGCACTGACGCTGGCCGACGGATTCGAAACCATCGTGGGCGAACGAGGAGTGAAACTCTCCGGCGGGCAGAAGCAGCGTGTATCGATCGCTCGTGCAATCGTGGCCGATCCGAAGATTCTGATTCTCGATGAAGCCACCTCATCGCTGGACAGCGAAAGCGAGGCCTTCATTCAGGAAGGTCTGTCGGTCCTCATGCGGAATCGCACAACCTTCGTCATCGCGCATCGTCTCTCCACCATCCGGAAAGCGGATCAGATTCTGGTGCTCGAACATGGTCGCATTCAGGAGCAGGGTACGCACGATGAGCTGATGATGCGCGAAGGTCGTTACAGAAAACTCCATGAGCGACAGTACGGACTCGAGAAGAATCGCTTCGTGAATGATGGTGAAGAAATTCGCGAGTTCGAGAAAGTGTGAAGACCAGGCCGGGGCCGGGGTCGGGGGGCCGGAGTAGAAGCGGTTTCTCTACAGGTTCAGTATGTCGTGTAGGGACGCGCAGCAGAGCGTCCCATACCTGGTCAGTCCACCGCACGACGGTTGTGTTTCGAAGCCTTACGAATGGAGAGATCACATTGCCTGACACAGATCCTGGACTGTCCTTTCCTGTTCTCGACCCGGTGACTATTCGGGTTCTCGGGACGCTGATGGAGAAGCAGCAAACCACACCTGAGTACTATCCGATGACG
>JBKJUK010000110.1:0-21391 GCA_046590705.1 Thermoanaerobaculia bacterium | reverse complement strand
CAGAGGTAGAGCTTGAGTGACTTGAGTTCGACACACCTGATCAGAAGTGTGTCGTACTCAAGTCACTCAAGCACTACCTCTGGTCTTACCGCAACGACGGCGCCTTTCACGAAGCGGTCACCAACAAAATCGCTACCGATCTGGTGAACGCAGTCGACCCGCGGCACATGATCGTAGAGGGTGACTTCTACGTGCGGGGAGGGATAGGGACGAAGGTGCGGGTGGAACATCGGAAGTGAATGGAGGATGTTGAATGGAGAATGGAGAATGTCGGGCCACTCATTCTCCATTCTCCATTCAACATTCTCCATTCGTCAGTCTTTCAAACGCCTGCTCGTACTTCACTCGCGTGTCTTCGATGACGGCCTGTGGAAGTGGCGGAGCAGGTGGACGTTTGTCCCATCCCGTTGATTCGAGCCAGTCTCTTACGAACTGCTTGTCGTAGGACGGTGGATTGCTTCCCGGCCTATAAGACTCGGCGGGCCAGAAGCGCGATGAGTCGGGGGTGAGTGCCTCGTCGATCCAGATCAGTCGGTTCTCGAAGAGACCGAACTCGAATTTGGTGTCGGCGATGATGATGCCTTTACCGGCGGCGTACTTCACCGCATGGCCATAGATCTCCAGCGTGCGCTCCCTGAGAGTCTCCGCCTGCTGCGCGCCGACGATTCGACTCATCTCCTGGAAGGAGATGTTCTGGTCGTGTCCCGTTTCGGCCTTGGTTGCCGGAGTGAAAATAACCTCAGGCAACTTTTCTCCCAGGCGTAAACCGGCGGGAAGAGGGATTCCGCAAACCGACTGCTGCTGCTCGTACTCTTTCCATCCCGAACCGACCAGGTAACCCCGCGCGACACACTCCACTGGAAGCACCTCGCACTTCTTCACGATGACAGCCCGGCCTTCGAGTTCGGAGTGTCGGGTCACCTCTCGCGGGAGGCGGTTCCATTCCGTCTCAACCAGATGATTCTCGACCTGCTCGAATTTCCTGAACCAGAAATTAGAGATCTGCGTGAGGATCGTTCCCTTACCGGGTACACCTGGCTGGAGCACGACGTCGAACGCCGAAATCCGATCTGTCGCCACGAAAAGCAAGGTCTCGCCGAGGTCGTAGACATCACGAACTTTGCCCCTGCGGAAGAGGGGAAACGGGAGGTTGCTTTCGTCGAGCGCAGTACGTTCCATGCGGCGCATTAGCGCAGCAGGCAAGGGGCGCTGTCAAGAATCTGAAGCGGGCCGGGGGGCCGGGGGCATGGGGCTGATGTAGAGGCAAAAAGCCCAGGCCTGTTCAAACGTGCCATATGCCCGGCCATGTATCTTCAACCTCCGAACTCTGCCGCTGACCTCCAACTCCGGCCCCCGGCCCGCTTCTGCGTTCATCAGTCCAGGTTCTACAGTTGCTCGACAATCTCGCCCAGCAGAAAAGCGATGGCCGTCGGATCGCGTCGAAGGGTCAGACGTTCCACGAAAAGCATTCGGTCCTGTTCACAGCGGCGGCGGTAGTACTCTTCGATTGTGCCGCGATTGTTTTGCAGCACTTCTACTGTGAGTGGCGGACGGAATCCGACAGCGTGCTCGAGTTCGAAACCCTCCACACGCAGGCAGTCCCTGATCTCCTCGGAGACCGGATCCCAGGATCCCATCGTGACCGCGCGCTCATCGCCGATCATCCCGTCAGTCTCGCATATGAGCAGGTCATGCTGCACCGCGGCCTCGGTTGTGACTTTTTGCGGTTCGCGAGAGCTCAGACCCTTCCTGTCCGCGTCGTGAAAATCCTGCCGCAGCATCATCACCAGCGATTCTCTCAACTCGATCTTCTCAGCCTGTACCTCGCCTCGCCTGAACGAGACAAGTTCACCTACTTCCACTTTTTGTAGACCCTTGAGAGAGACCATTCCGATGACTCGCACGCCGACGTACTCGATGCCTTCCAGTCCGGGTACAAATCCTATGTAACTGCCGAGGCCACTACTGAGACGGAACAGGTCGCTGCCTTCCTCCTGCAACTCCTCGGAGAGTTCCTGCAGAAGACCGAGTGAGGCTACGATTCCTTCATTTATCAGGTGACCATTCATGTTCACGTAAGCGTAGAACTCCCGCTCATGCTGTTTGTGATCGACCGTGTCTACGCCGCGTGCGAGAGGCGCGAAAAAGCTCTGCACTTTCGAAGGTTCGTAACCGTGAGAGATCAGGAAGCCCTGAATCTCTTCGATCTCCTTGGTGGCCTTTCCAGTCGTGAGCCGCGAGAGTTCGACTACACCGGGACCGTAGAATTCCATCACGGTGTCGGTCGAGTCGGGTGAGCCTTTCATCGGGAGCAGGCGGTAGTAGCCGTAGTTGAGCGCAATGCGGAGGCCGCGGTTGAACGCAAACCCTTTCGACTTCATGTCCGCATAAAAGTGCTGAATCTCCACCGCCGCTCGAATCAGTCTGGTGGCGCGCCTGGTCGTGTAAAAGGCACCGTCGCCGAGAAACTTCTCGAACTGCAGGCGGTGACGCTCGGCGATCGTGTCCAGCTTCCTCTGGAACAGCAGCATCTGGCGATAGGAATTCATTTCACCCTTCCGGCCCCCGCGGGCGATTTCACCCAGCGTCTCGGAGAAGGAGGTGATGTCGTACATGAGGCCGAAGCGGTACACCATTGGATCGACGACTCCACTGCGGCCGAAGTCGATCGGTCGCGTCGAGCGGTTGTAGACGACTTCGCCGCGATCGACGGCCGACATGTCGCCATCGGCGCTGGTGGTCATGTAGGCGATTCCGCGACGCAGTTGATGCAGGACCGCAAATTCGGTCATGCGCCGCGCGACGGAGGTGATGTTCTCGCGCTCGTCGCGCGTGAGCGCGGCGTCAATGACGGGATGCTCGAAGAGAAACTTCTGGAACCGGCGATCAAGCAGGAGACCGACGGGCGGTGGTTGGTCGGGGTCGGCTCCGTACATGACCGTGGCATTGCGAACGACTCGGTCTCGACGCAGCAGGTCGCTCGCCGCACTTTTGTAACGCTCGAAGGAATCGCGAAACTGATTGAAATCGCGCTTCAGATAGCCGACCACGAAGGAGCGCAACTCGCGGAGGTCGGGACCGATGAACTCTTCCGTGAGGATGAGCACGTTCTCCTGAAGGGCCTTGAAGAAGGCCAGTCCTCGCTCCTCTTCACCTTCGAGCGTAGGTCGTAACTTCGCGGCAACGCGCACCATGAGTTCTTTGACCTCGGCTGACCACTTCGCATAGATCTTGTATTTGATTAGATCGCCTTGCGATCGGCCCATCTGCGCGTCGATCGCGCTGACCCTGCGCCCGATGAGCGCGAATTGACGCCCCAGCGCGGCGGAGTGCGAGAGCCAGAAAACCGCGTGGTAGTCGGAGAGCAGATTCGAAAGCATGGCGTTCTCGACGGTCTTGATGAGCGCAGAGGAGTAGTTGAGAAAGCTGGCCTGCGCTTTCTCGCGTGATTGATCCTTGGCCATCTGCCACTGAATCTCGTCCACGATCCACTTGAGCAGGCGGTTCTCGAGTTCACGCAGCGCCGCCGAATTCTCGACCGGGAAACCGAGCACCGGCGGCAGTGCCTCCTCGGCGAAGAAGATTTTGTAGGGACGAGGGAGCAGCCAGTCTGAATGCGGAAACGCCTCAGCGACGACTCGATCGAGATCGTTGCCCGGAAGAAAGCTTCCGCTTTCGTTGCGCTGGGTGAGATAGGTAATGAGCGCGTCTTTCATTGAATAAAGGCCACCGGTCTGCAGAGTATAGAAAAGCGGGAGGACAATGTTGAGTGGTATGGGGCTACTCGGCGCATTCGCGAGAGCATAGGCAAGGTCTCGACTCCTACGCGGATGTGTGGCACAGGCAATCCTGCCTGTGGCGCGACGCACTGACTTCAAAGCCCGAGTTCGTTTCTCGTGCGAAACATCAAGCAGTGGAGCTGGAACTCACTTTTCCGCGTCACAGGCAGGATTGCCCGTGCTCACACATCCGTGTTCTCGAAGTGCACGGGGAGCGGGCGCTCAGCAGCGCGTTCCCGACACCATTCCTTGCGCAAGGTAGCGCCTATGGATGTCAAGCGCCTAGGCTGGAACTCGCTCTCCCCGCGACGCATGTGTTACGAGGCGCGACCGGGTGATAAGATCTGCCGCTGATGAACGCCAGCGAAAAGCATGCGGTGTGCGACCTGTGCGCAGGTTCGGGATGGGTCACTCCAGACGGGACCACGGCTGTGGCCTGTCGCTGTCAGAAAGAAACCAAACGGCAGCAGCGCATCGTCTCCGGACGCATTCCTCGTCGCTACCTTCACTGCACGCTCGCCAACTTTCACGATCGCGGCAACATCTCGCTCTCTCGCGCTCGGAAGCGGGCCACCGAATTTGCCGACTGCTGGCCCACAGCCGACCGAGGACTGCTGATGATGGGAGGCTGTGGAGTCGGCAAGACTCATCTGGCGGTGGCCATCCTCCAGGAAATCATTCAGAGCGGTAAACCGGGGAAGCTGATCTTCAACAATTTTCAGGATCTCATTCAGGAAGTGCAGGCCAGTTTCGGATCGGATGACGTGCCGTCGAAATCGGAACTGCTCAAACCTCTTCTGGATGCCGACTTGCTGGTCCTCGACGAACTCGGATCGCAGAAGCCGACCACCTTCGTGCAGGACGTTCTTTATTACATCGTCAATACCCGATACAACGACGAGAAGCCGACATTGTTTACATCGAACTACTTCGATGACGTCCGCCGTGAGGCCGATGAGAGACTCGAGGACCGGATCGGCGAACGCCTGCGCAGCAGGTTGTACGAAATGACTGAGCGCATCACTTTCGACTCCGACGACTATCGAAAGAATGTGGCTGGCCGCAGAGTCTGATGGCGCTTTCGGAAGTACTCAAACGCTCGTTTCAGAACCTGCTCGACCTCTGGCCGCTGCTGCTGGTCAGGATCGCCGAGACTGTGGCCATGGCCGCGATCGTGATCGGCGGGCTCTTCGCCATCGCCGCTCCGTTCATGATCAAGGCCATCGCCGGCGGCTACCGGGATCTCATCGAAAAGCCTGACAATTTACTGAAGTTTCTCGTAGCCAACTACCTGAGCATTATTTTCGTGATGTGCGGCCTTCTGGTTCTGCTGTTGCTCTGCGCGCTGCTGCATGCCTTCGTTCAGGCGGGAGTAGTCGGCTCCTACCTCGACGGCGAGAAAGCAATGCTCAGTGGCCGACGCCCTCTGTTCGATCCTTCAGTCTGGATGGCCCACGCGCGCAAGCACGGAGTGCGGACCTTCTGGATTTACAACATTGTCTGGGGAACCTGCGCAGGTGTGCTTCTGGTGCCTCTGCTGGCCATGCTCGTATTGATGGCGCTTTTCCGATCCGGACCGGTTGCCATTCTCATCACCTGTGGCGGCCTTCTGATCGTCCTGCCTATGATGATCGTGCTCGCGGTGGTCGCCTTCATCTGGGCTCAGCTGGCCGTCACCATCGGCGTGGCTGAGAGTCGGCCGAGCGGCGAGGCTGCCAGGGAAGCGCGGACCCGGTACAGGAAGCACACGGGGATGATCATCGTGCTGGCCCTTTTGACGATCTTCGCCTCAGTGGCAATCTCGTTCATGTTCGGAATGCTCTCCGCTCTGTTCGGCGCGATCTCATCGGCCGACTCACTGGCGATCGCCTTTCTCCCGCTGCGCATCCTCATCTCGCTGCTGCAAAGCTGTGTTTCGATCATTGCAGGCAGCTGGTTCATCGCCGCGATCGCTCATATTTTTGTACATGGGAGACTCGGCGCCGATCACGAAGCACCGCTCATCATCTCGTAGTCCAGAGGCCGCATGCCTGACATCGCAGAGCTTTTTTCCGCAGATGGACGCAACCTTCGTCCGTCCGCCATCCGGGTCTTCGCGAAGTTGATCAACGATCCCGCGATCATCTCGTTTGCGGGCGGAGTTCCCAGTCCTGAAACCTTTCCCGCTGATTTGCTGGCTGCATTCGCCTCGCGAGTGATCATTGAGAAACGAGGAATCTCGCTTCAGTACGGACCGACGGCAGGGCTTCCGCGACTGCGCGAATCGATCGCACGGATCTGTGGTGAACGAGGTTTCATCGTTCCCGCTGATGAGATTCTGGTGACCACAGGTTCGCAACAAGCGCTGAATTTGATAGCCCACGTACTGCTCGATCCCGGCGACGTGGTTCTGGTGGAGTTGCCGACGTACATCGGCGCAACGGCGTCGTTCACCGGTCGGCGCGCCGAGCTCAGTGGCATCGCTTCAGATGCCGATGGGATCGTGATTGATTCGCTGATCGAAACCGCCTCTCGACTGACGAAGGAAGGCCGTCGCATCAAGTTCCTTTACACCATTCCGAATTTTCAGAACCCATCAGGCCGGCTGATGTCGCAGCAGCGTCGCGTCGAATTACTCGAGGCTGCCGAGTCGCTTGGCATCCTGATCATTGAAGATGACCCGTATGGTGAGCTGCTGTTCGACGAAACCGTCGACATCACTCCCATCAAAACGCTGGACCGATCGGGCCGGGTCATCTACCTCGGGTCATTCTCGAAGGTTCTCGCACCGGGGCTGCGATGTGGCTACATCGCTGCAGGTCCGGTTCTCCATCGACAGTTCGAGATCGCCAAGGAAGCGGCTGATCTGTGCGGCGGAATGCTGGACCAGTCAATCGTCGACGAATTCGTGGCCGCAGGTTTGCTGCCCGCACAGATTGCCACTGTTCGTGAGTTTTACAAGCAACGTCGCGACGTAATGCTCTCGGCTCTCTCCGACGAGATGACCGGTATTGCGAGCTGGACCGACGCGCGTGGTGGACTCTTCACTTTCCTGACGCTTCGCGACAAAGTCGACACTGCCTTACTCGTTCCTGAAGCGATTCGCCGGGGCGTGGCCTACGTTCCAGGCGCCCCATTCTTTGTAGACGGATCGGGTGCAGCAACGATGCGACTCACCTTCGCCAAGGAACCGGACCATCGAATGAAAGAAGGTGTACGCCGTCTGGCCGGTTTGTTCACGGATAGCGATGTCGCCCATTCGTAGGGGCGCCCTGCGGGCGCCCGCACCCTCGGCCGTTCCGTGGAAGGCACGCGAGCGCGACGCTCGCACTCACATCTGGGATGTGTGGAGCACAGGCAATCCTGCCTGTGACTGGACACCTGGAATTCTCCGGACGAACAACGTCAGACGCAGCTATCTGTGGCACAGGCAATCCTGCCTGTGGCGCCGAGAACTGAGTTCGATTGTCTGCTGTCCGCATCTGTCGTCAGATAGTCGCCTCCAGGAGCAACATGTCGGTTGCGTGGAATGAAATCGTCCTCGAAGTCAGTGCGTCGCGCCACTGGCAGGATTGCCTGTGCCACACAACCGCGTCTCGATGCGGTTCATACTCAAACACACATTCACGCCACTAGCAGAAAAAAGGAATTCGAATATGACGCTCACACTCACACGCTCCGCTGCGGCTCTGGCTGCGCTCGTTCTCTTCGCAAGCTGCGCCACCACTCCAGTTGCGAATTCGCCTTCCGCTCCCGTTGCGGAGCAGGAGCCGCAATCAGTCTCAACGCAGACCAATGGCCTGACGGCGATGGGCTCCTCGCCGAAGAAGTTGATCGAGCCGACCATTCGAGTGGGACTGCTCAGTGACCAATCCATGACGGAGTTCCGTCGCATCGAAGGTGGCTACATCGTGATCGACTCCCGCGGTGCGCACGGGCTCCAGCGCGGCTTCAGTCTGCGCGCTCCTCTAGCCGGCGCCGCAGTCGCTTACGCGGTGCAGGCCGCTGCCATCTCCGACTCGCGCAGTGCAGAAGCGCTGGCCGCGAGGATGCGGAAAGAAGCGTCGGTCGATGTCGATGTGATCTTCGACGCGGCCACTGGGATGTATAAGATCTTCGCCGGGAACTTTCCGGATGCTGCCGCCGCTGAGCCGTTGCGAGGACGGCTGATCGAGCAGGGCCACGCGAAGGAAACCATCGTCGCTCGCCGCCCTGCAGTCGAGAAATTTCAGAACGTGATCGAACTAATCGACGACGAGGGTGGCCGCAAACGCTTCGTCGACAATTCGATTCTTATTTTTCCTGCAGCGAAGGATGGAATCGAAGTCGGCGGAGTGATGTACCGAGGTGCTGCGCGGGCACTCGTGAACCCGCGAGGACTGCTGAACATCATCAACGAAATCAACTTTGACGACTACGTACGCGGTGTCGTTCCGAATGAGCTGGGCCCTCGCATCTACGATGAACTCGAGGCCATTAAGGCCCAGACCATTGCTGCGCGCACGTATGCTTTCAGGCGTGTGGGTGAGTACAGACCGGAAGGATTCGACATCTGTCCGACTCCGGCATGTCAGGTATACAAAGGGATGAACACCGAGGATCCGATGAGCGATCAGGCCGTTAGGGAAACTGCCGGGATGGTCATGGTTCATGGTACCGAAGTCGTGGACGCACTCTTCACCTCGACCTGCGGCGGAGAGACTTCGGACGTCGGAACGATGTTCCCCGGTCGCAGCGAGCCCTATCTGAAACGTGCCCGTTGTGTCGAGCATGAGATGGTGTCGATTCCTGGTCGCGCAGACAGCGAGTTGCTGAGTGACATGGAGCTCGACGCGCGAGTCTTCTCGGCTCTGACCGGGATCGCGGCGCCTGCAGGCCGCCGGCTTTCCGGCTCGGATGTGACCAGCATCGTTGCGAGCGGCGCGCGTCTGGCCGGGTACGAGATGCCCGCCGTGGCCGCAGCTTCTTCCGGTTCACGCGGGGAGGTGCTTCGGTATCTCTCGCGAGCCTGGAAGCTGAAGGACGCGACCGATACTTTGCTCTTGCCCGAGGACCGCCGTTACTTTTTTCCGCAGTCCGAGAATGACGGCGAAGCATTTCTCGCTGCGTCCTTTCTCATTAAGTACCGCATCGTGCCACCGCAGGCAATCGATACGCTCGATCTGTCAGCGCCGATGCTGCAGCAAGAGTTAATGGCACTGGTTTACTCCTGGATGGAGAGAATGAATTTGGTGGCCGAGACGACCGGAAAAGTGCACAAGGTCGATGGGCGGCAGGTCACGTTGAAGGCAGAGGGCAAACTCACCAGCTACACGATCGGCGCGGGCACGCCGATGTTCAGGCGCTTCTTTGAAACTTCGCAGGAGTACCGCTCTCTGCCGGTGATGATCGGAGACCGGATGGTCCTGGTGCAGAAGCGGGGAGGCGGTGTTTTGGCGGGTATTCTCAATGCGAACTACGACGGTGCGTCGTTCGATCGCACCTCCAGTTACGCAGACTGGACTCGTTCCTATCGCGAAGATGAACTGGTGACCATGATCAATCGGCGAAACGCAATTCGTGAACTCGTCGACATCAAGCCGCTCGAGATCGACGCGTCGCACCGAATCGCAAAGCTACAGGTCACCGCAGAGGGAGGTCGTACCTTCGTACTGGAAGGCCTGCCGGTTCGCTGGTCGCTGGGAGTTCCCGACAATCTGTTCGTCTACGCGAAAACCAGGGACAGTGACGGCGCAGATCGCTACACCTTTTACGGCAAAGGATGGGGACATGGAGTGGGAATGTGTCAGGTCGGCGCATATGTCGCTGCCTTCCGTGGCTGGTCGGCGGAACGAATTCTCAAGCATTACTACACCGGTGTCGAGATCGTCCCGATGACCAGCGTCAATCGCTGATACTTCAGCCGACTGTTATGTAGGAAAGCGCAGTCGAGACTGTGGAGCACAGGCAATCCTGCCTGTGACTGGACAAGCTGACTACAAGCCCCCGGGGAGAGCACAGCGACTGTGTGGCACAGGCAATCCTGCCTGTGGCGCGGAGAACTAAGTTCCACACCCGGGCCTTGATGTTTTGTTCTTTTCGTGGGCGGTTGCCGACGCGAGCGAGCATATCGGTTACGCGGAAGAAGAATCGTCCTTCGAAGTCAGTATGTGGCGCCACAGGCAGGATTGCCTGTGCCACACATCTACCGCTCGACGCTGTCGAGCACGACTACCAGCGCCAGCACCAGGTCCCGGGGAAAATGAGGAATTGCGAGCGTGACGTCATAACCTGACGGCTTGCTGCGATCGATCAGGCCCGCCACGCCGCTTCCGTCGAACAACACGAAGTTGGTTTTCAGCGCTGCGAAAAAGTGGCCGGTGAACTTGCGGATTACAGCTTTCGCCAGCGAATGTTCGATGGCATGACCGATCCACCTTCCCTCGCCGTCGAAGATTTTCCACTTACGACGAAGAAGATTGGAGAAGCTGTTCTTGCGTAAGCTCCCGATGGCCCGGCCTCCATTCGACACTTCATAGACGAGCGAGGGGAAAGGGAAGCGCGACATCTGCGCGATGGTCAGGTACTGCTCACGCATGAGGTCGTCGAAATAGAGCGCGAATCCCCGGCGAGGGATCAGCACCAGGATGATGAAGGCGAAAATCGCAGTGAGGACCAGTGAAGCCACCGCTGGCGCGATCTGCCGCTCAGTGAAGAGGAAGAATGTCGAGGCCATCCCGACCAGCGAAATCATCAGGGCAATCAGAGAGGCGACGAAACCTACCAGGTTGAGGCTTCGGCGAAACCAGAGGGTCGCGGTTCCCTGATCCGGTCGAATGATAGCCTGAAGTTTGGACGGGAGGACGAAGGTGATCGCAGCCTTGCCCCACGCCCCCTCGGTCCGTTTCGTCCGCGGCTCAACGGGAGGTCGAATGCGTGTCGCCTTCGGGTCCTCGTCAGGTACGAATGTCGGTATGTCGAGGTAGGGCGTCTCGACGACAGGAGTGTTGGCGCCGGGATCCGGGTCAACACGCACAGGTGCTGCATCGACTGCTTCGGCAGGAGGACGCCCATCCAGTAGATCGTGCGTCGCAGTCTGACTACTCTCTGGATTCAAGCCCTCGGTGAACCGGCCCAACGTATTTCCGATCTTGATCTCTGCCCCTTCGATCAGCGGTGCCACCCGAATTCGGCGTCCGTTGACGAAACAACCGTTTGCGCTTTCGAGATCGCGCAGAACGAAGAAGCCCTTCTCGAAGACGACCTCAGCATGCCGGCGCGAGACTTTGGAGTCCCGGAGGACGATGTCGTTTCCAGGTTCGCGGCCGATCCTCAGCGTGCGCTGAGTCGAGAGGTGCCACGATTTTTCACTTCCATCGGCCTGCTGAAATGAAATTTTCGCCATCGTCCAGTTCAGATTCTACAGGACAGCGACAGGTGTCGGGCGGAAGCATGACGACTATTGGCAGGGGAAACGTCAGCCAGGCGTGACGGTTCGCTCGGCAGGCGGGTGCGGACGTTTGGCGGACGGCTTGAACGCTTCGTCGATTTTCGCGAGAAGTTCCGTCAGCGCCACGGGTTTGGAAAGCCACGCCAGAATTGAGTCACGGGTCAAGCTTTCAGACTCTGTGGCCTGGCCGCTGATCACGATGACAGGAATCGGAGCCCCCGACGAGAGAGTGATCTTGTCGATGACCTCGAAGCCGTTCATGATCGGCATGAAGACATCCAGCACCATCAGGTCCGGACGTTCGTCCTCGATCCGCGTCAAAGCCTCAGCGCCGTTGGCAGCGAGCTTCACTTCGTAGCCGTGCTGATTGAGCGCAATCGCGTACAACCGGCGCACATCGGAGTTGTCTTCGACAACCAGGATCTTTTTTTTCGACATCGAGAGCTAAAGCTGCAGTTTCCATGCACAGGGTCAGATGCGGTTCGCGAACCCTCTGCAGCCGCAGCCACGTATAGCAACGTCATTCCGAAGGAGCACGCCAAACTCGCACGTGCAGAAGAGTACGAGTGCGACTGAGGAATCTACACGAAAGGGTCGCGATCGAAATTCACATCGCGGTGCCCGTGCGTAGATCCCTCGCGCCCGCCCGCGCCGCCGCTCGGGAAAGACAGCCGCCGAGAAGTTAGAATGACTGGTGAGGTCTTACTGATGAGAGCGGATTGGAACGAGTATTTTATGAATATCGCGAGTCAGGCGGCGACGCGTTCGACTTGTGTGAGAAAACATGTCGGCGCGGTCATTGTTCGCGATCGGACCGTCCTTTCCACTGGTTACAACGGGTCAGTTCGAGGACTTCCTCACTGTGACGACGTCGGCTGCATGATGGAGGACGGACACTGCGTTGCCACAGTGCACGCCGAGGCCAACGCCATCATTCAGGCGGCAAAGAATGGGGTTTCCGTGGAAGGTGGCGAACTCTACACCACAGCCTCTCCTTGCTGGGGTTGTTTCAAATTGATCGCGAACTCCGGAATCCGAAGAATCTATTACGGTGAGTTCTACCGCGACGAGCGGTCGAGAGATGTTGCGCCGGGCATCGGAATCGAGCTCATCGATCTGAAAATGTCAGGTCCAGACGCATCGTGATTGTCCTGGGAATTGACGCAACCATGCCGGTCATGTCGGTCGCTCTCGTTGACGACGAGCGGTTGCTCGGGTGTGTCGCAGCGGCTGGAGAAGGTTCGAGGAACGAAAAGCTGCTCCCGGCAATTGACTGGTTGCTCACAGAAGCGAAGGTGGCGCGGTCGCAGTTGTCGTGCATTGCCGTGACGCGAGGGCCAGGTTCCTTCACCGGAACTCGTGTCGGTCTGGCCACAGCGCAGGGGCTCTCTCTGGCCCTCGGCGTACCGTTGCTGACGATGGGAACTCATGAGGCGGCAGCGGAATCTTCCGCGGCCGTAAGCGTGGTGGTCTCAGGTGAGGCAGGGCGGGACGAACTGTACGTCT
The DNA here is from genome assembly GCA_046590705.1 of Thermoanaerobaculia bacterium. Classification (GTDB taxonomy): domain Bacteria; phylum Acidobacteriota; class Thermoanaerobaculia; order Gp7-AA8; family Gp7-AA8; genus JBKJUK01. Next base: position 8,698 of record JBKJUK010000110.1, on the reverse strand, counting down.
CATGCTTCGAGCGACGAGTTCTCGTGAGCGGTCCGCAACTTCTTGCGCGCACTCAACTGGAGCCTCTGGCCCTGGAAGCAGATGAAGCGCTGGTCATGGAAGCGCTTTGTAGTCGTCTCAACCTGGCGCTCCTCTGCGCTCAGAGGGCACTGCGACTCGAAAGCGAGGGTCAGGGTTCACTTCACCGGGACGCAACGCCGCTGTATGTGCGTCTGGCGGAGGCCGAGGTGCAATTGCAGATGCGCCAGGTCAATGACTGAGCTGTTGATCTCGGCCGCGCGTGTGAGCGATCTCAGTGAGATCGCGAAGCTGGAGGCTGAAGCGTTTCCAGCACCGTGGAAGCGAGAGTTCTTCGCGAGTGAGCTGGAAATGAGCGGTCGCTACAACACGACAGCACGTTCGAGTCAGGGCGCGTTTCTCGGTTACATGTTCGCCATGCACTTTCTCGACGAGATGCATGTGAACAAGATTGCCGTCAATGCGGAGTCGAGGAGAGGAGGTGTCGCTGCGGCGCTGATGGCCGATTGCTTTCGGTTTGCCGGTGAGCAGGGAATCCGCTCGATTTCGCTCGAGGTAAGAGAAACCAACAAAGGCGCCCAGGCCTTCTATGAGAAACTCGCCTTCGAATCTGTGTATCTACGCGCGAACTACTATCCCGACGGCGAAGCCGCCACGGTGATGGTTCGGCAGATCGGCTGAACGATGAGGCGGCCGGGGGCCGGGGTCAGGGGGCCGGAGTAGAAGCAGACAGGAAGTGTGGAGCACAGGCAATCCTGCCTGTGACGGGACCAGTTGAATGCGTAGATAGCGGCCCCATCCGATTCCTGGCGCGACCTCTTCGGTCCACAACGAAATGTCGTTATTTCTTCGTCGTGGTGCCCGTGCGCTTTGCATGCGGGCGCCGAACATCACGTCCTCGCGAGGAAACCTTGTGAGAAATCCGCGTCACTCGGAACGGATTGCCGTAATCGGGTCGAGGCGCGAGGCCAGTCTGGCCGGGTACCAGGTGGCTGCGACCGAAAGCAGGATGGCGATGATGTTCACTCCGATCACATCCGCTGCGTCGATGGAAAACGGTATGAAGTCAACGTAGTAAACGTCGCCCGGAAGCGGAACCAGTTGGTAGCGGTTCGCGGCCCAGGAGATACCAAGTCCCAGGATGTTTCCGATGAGAGTTCCGACGAGTCCGATGAGCAGGCCCAGGCCCAGGAAAACGGTGTGAATCGAGCGTTCAGTGGCACCCAGCGTTCTCAGAATGCCGACCTGCGGCCGTTTTTCCACGATGAGCATGCTCAGCGAGGAGATCAGGTTCAGTGCTGCCACCAGAATGATCAGTGAGATGGTCGCGAACATTACGATCTTCTCGAGTCGCAGCGCGAGAAAGAGCGGCTTGTTGAGGTCCTTCCAGTTCCTGATGATCAGACGTGGATTCTCGGCGCGAAGGGTCTGGTCGAGCAGATCGCTCTTTTCGAGGTCGGCGTAGATCTCGATAGAGGTCGGGCGCTGTCCGGTGGCAAAGAGTCTGGCGGCGGAGTCGAAGGGAAGGTAGGCCTCTGCGGACTTTTCATCACTGGTTGGCGCGGTGAATCGGGTGACGGTCATCTGACGCCACACAGGTGCTGGACCGAAGGGAGTCATGCGCATTCTCGGCGCGACGATCACGACTTTTGATCCGAGTCTCAGTCCCATAGAGGACGCGAAATCTCGAGAGATGTAAATCTGATGACTTTCATCCGATCCGAGCTGCCAGGTCCGGCCGAAGGTTTTCTCTGCCGCCGGAGGTCGATCGGGCGAGAACGATCGTACGCGCACCGGCCTGCCTCTGGCACCTTCTTCGGATGCGGCCCAGGCGATTCCGCTTACCAGCGGTTCTACGGATCGTGCGCCGAGTGCTCGCGCTCTGCTCACGATTTTCTCGGAATCGGTAATGCCCGCTTCTCCGGCCGGTTCGATCAGTAGTTGTGGTGTGGAGGCAATCAGACGCGACTTGATCTTTCCCTGCAGGCCCGAGAGGAGCGCAAGTGAAATCAAAAGCGTCGCTACACCTACGCCGAGTCCGAGGGTGCTGATCAGGGAGAGGAACGCAGTATGCCGGCGCTTGCGCGCCATCCTGAGATACCGGACTGCGATTGCGAATTCGTATCTCATCTAAATCGATGGGGTCCGGGACTTGTTGCACATGACTCGCGGACAGTCGCGTGGCGCAAATCTGATCGCAGCGTCAGTGCTCAAGGATGTTCCCGGGTCGAGGTTGTCTGGCGCGGACGCATCAGCGGGAAAAGAATCACGTCGCGAATCGAAGCCGAGTCCGTGAGGATCATGACCAGCCGGTCGATTCCGATCCCCTCACCGCCTGTGGGAGGCATTCCGTACTCGAGTGCGTTCACGTAGTCGTAGTCCGGCTGATGAGCTTCGTCATCGCCGCGCTCGCGCTCGTGGAGTTGTTGCTCGAAGCGTCGGGCCTGCTCGTCGGGGTCATTCAACTCGGAGAATGCGTTCGCTACTTCCATCCCCCCTATGTAGAGCTCGAAACGCTCGACGCAGGAGGGATCATCTTTCTTCTGCTTGGACAACGGAGAGACTTCCACGGGGAAGTCGGTGATGAAGGTTGGATCGATCAATTGGTCTTCTGCTATCAGCTCGAAGAGTTCGGCGAGAAGCCGGCCGCTGTTCATGGCGGAGAGGCCATCACTCTTCTTCGAAGCGTCGTCTGCAGATTCCGCACTCTGCCGGCCTCCATGAAGTCGAAGCAGATCGACCAGCGAAGCCTGTTCGTCCAGCGATGCACTGGTGATGGAGAGATTCTTCTGCGCCGCGAAATGCACGATCGCTTCCTTCATGGTGAAGCGCTTCCAGGGAGAGGTGAAGTCGATCTGGTGCCCCCGAAAGGGAATGGTCGTCCCGCCGCTGACCTCCTGCACCAGGCTTCCGAGCAGATCTTCGGTCAGATCCATGAGCGCGTTGTAATCGGCGTAGGCTTCGTAGAATTCGAGCATCGTGAATTCAGGATTGTGCTGCGTGGAGATTCCTTCGTTCCGGAAGTTTCGATTGATTTCGTACACACGAGGGAGTCCGCCAACGATGAGGCGCTTGAGATAAAGTTCAGGTGCGATGCGCAGGAAGAGCTGCATGTCGAGCGCGTTGTGATGCGTCACGAACGGTCTTGCTGCCGCTCCTCCAGCGATGGCCTGCATCATGGGCGTTTCGACTTCGATGTATCCGCGCGCATCGAAGAAGTTCCGGATGAATCGGACGATGCTGGCGCGTTTCGCGAAGACCTGTTTCACCTCGTCGTTGACGATGAGGTCGACGTAGCGCTGCCGATACCGCTGCTCGACGTCCGTCAGACCGTGCCATTTTTCTGGAAGAGGCCGCAAACCTTTCGCCAGGAATCCAAGCTGCTCGGCCTTGATCGACAGTTCGCCTTTCTTTGTACGGAAGACGGTCCCGGTGACGCTTACCCAGTCACCTGCATCGAGATTCTGGTAGAGCACCCACTCCGGCTCGGTCAGCGCGTCGCGTCTGCAGTAGACCTGCATGCGCGCGGTTTTCTCTGCGAGATCGAGGAAGGCCGTCTTGCCGTGATCGCGCACCGTCATCAGTCGTCCGGCCACGTGCACGCGGCGGCCGAGTTGTTCGAGCTCGTCATTCGACTGCTCGCGATGGGTCTTGCCGATTTCCTCGATGCTGGCATCGACTTCGGCCTTCGATGGGTAGGCCTCGAATCCGGCTGCAACGATCCGCGCGAGCTTCTCACGACGGATCCGAACGAGTTCGCTCTCAGAGACCTCGACCACTTCTTCGATTTCGTTTTTCACTTGGTGATGCTCCGGATTGCTAGTGTAGTGTTTCATTAGTTCCTTATCTTTTGTTAGCCGTTCGAGTGGTCAGATGCAAGGCGGCGCGACGCAGGTGATGCGGTGCCATCATCGAGGAGCGCCAACGCGGCAGATGGCCGCTCGAACGGCTAACCCGAAGGGCTGGTGGCGGTTGCGGCCGACCTGCTTCGTTACTCGTCGTCAACGATGCCCCGCATCGCCTCCTCCTCGCTCCTCGCATCTCGACCACAAGCACCACCAGCAAAAGACAAGGAACTAATGAAACACTACACTGGCTGACGTCAGAGTTTTTTCAGTGCTGCAGAAACCTGTTCCAGGACATGCAGCGACGTCGAGTACGACATGCGAAGATGTCCTTCGCCTTCAGCGCCAAACACGGCGCCGGGAACTGTGGCGATCGACGTTCTCTCCAGAAGATCGTTCATCGCTTTCCAGGAGTCATCGCCCAGCCTGTCGCGCACGTCCGCGAATAAATAGAATGCACCTCGAGGAGCACTGCATCGAAAGCCAGCGGCCAGGGCACCTTCGACCAGGATGTCACGTCGCTTTCTGTACTCGGAGCGCAATGCCCCGAAATGTCCGCTTCTGTCGGCGATGGCAGCAGCCGCGCCATATTGAGTGGGCGTAGAAATGCCATTGACGGAGTTGAGGACGAGCTTTCTCAGCACCTCCATCCAGACATCCGCGGCGACGACGTAGCCGACTCGCAGCCCGGTCATCGAGAAACTCTTGCTCAGCGTGAAGACTGTCAGCGTGCGCTCGAACATTCCGGGCAGCGACGCGATCGACACATGCGTCGTGTCGTAGACCAGATCTTCGTATGCTTCATCTGAGATGACGATCAGATTGTGTTCCCGGGCGATGGCTGCGATCGCTTCCAGTTGCACGGCACTCAGAACGTCTCCGGTAGGATTCGACGGAGTGTTTACGTAGATTACGCGACTCGAGAGAGTGAGACGAGACTCGATGGCCGAGGTGACATCGCCCGCGCGCACTTCGGCCCAGGGAACGAGCACCGGCGTTGCACCACCGTAGGTGACCAGGTCCCGAATCGGCGTCCAGTAGGGAGAGAAGAAGAGCACTTCGTCACCCGGATTCAGGACCGCCTGAAAAGCGCAGAAGAGGCCATGCATTCCACCTGAAGTGACGATGATCTGCTCGGTGCGCGCCTCTACGGCATTCTTCTCGAGGAGTTTGATTCTGATTGCTTCGATGAGGGGAGCGATGCCCGACGACGCGGCGTATCTGGTCTGATTCTCGTCGAGGGCTAGTTTGATGGCGTCTTTCACGAAGGCCGGCGTGTCGGGAAAGGGTTCCCCGCCTTCAAGCTGCAGGACATGCGTTCCCGACTGCCGCAGTGCGGCAACTCGATTACGAATTTTCACGATGTCGGAAAATCCGAGAGCATCGGTTCGCAAAGCGGGACGAAGTGGCGGGGGCGGATTCAGCATCAGCTACCTCGGGTGCATACGCGGATGAAAGCGTGCGCATTGTACAGGAGCGCTTGTTTATCGCCTGATGAACGCAGAACGAAGAACGCAGAAGGTTGAAGTAAGAAACAGAAGCTCGCAGATGAACTTCTCGGCTAGCTGTGTGTGGAAAGCCCAAGCAGGGGTGACGCCGCAGTACGTGAGCTTACCGAAACGTCATTCCGATGAGCACGGGAGGTCTAATGAGCTTGCGAGGCTTGACTGCGAAGAGGAATCTCCGGTCCGCGTCGCTCGGGTCGTACTGAGGCTCCGCATCCGCGCGGACCGGAGATTCCTCCTCGCAGCATGTGCCGCCTCAGACTGACGTTAACGTGGGCTCGTCGGAATGACGCGCGGTACGTTCCCGATGCCCGCTGAGCGCGACCAGACGAAGCGCGAAGTCGAAAACTTCGGCCACATTCAGAACTTTCAGCTCGGAGGCGGTGGTGGCGGTGTGACGGCCGGCCGCATCTTCTCGTAGGCCTCGCGTCGTTTCTTCTGTAGAGGGGATTCCTTGGGCGCGGTCTCCGGTGCCTTAGTCACACTGAGTTCATTGGAGGCAATCGGCTGGGCGACATCAGCAGCCGGGGGCGGAGGAGTCGCCGGCACTTCGGCGGCTGGCAGACTCTCGGGAGCGCTCTGCTGTGAAGGAGCGGTCACTGGCGCGGACGGTGTAATGATCTCACTTGCGGTCGGCTGATTCGAGGGAGCCGTTCCTTCTGCGGGTGTCGAGGCGCGAGGTTGTGCTGCCCCATCCAGGCCGCCGAAGGGCGCGCCCTGGAACTGAATGCTGCGTGCAGTATGTTCGCGTTCGTACTCGACCAGCAGCATGCGATCGATCAGTTGTGCGTCGAGAATGCGAGGATTCACTCTGACATCGAGCAGCGAGCGATTGATCGCCACCGCCCGCGCATAGTGCTCCATCGCTTTTTCATTCATTCCGCGTCGCTCGTAATTGAGGCCTAGCTGGAAGTGCGCGATGGCGTGGCCAGGACGGGCGTCGAGAGTAGCGCGAAATGCGCGCGCAGCGCCGGAAAGGTCACCGGCCGCATCCCGCATGAGTCCGAGGTTGTACCAGGCCGGGTAGTAGTCATCGTCACTCGCTACTGCACGCTCGAATTCACGACGGGCATCCTTCGGAAAACCTTTCGACTGCAGGAGGACGCCGAGGTCGTTGTGCAGCGGAGCCGAGTCGGGCGTCGCACGAAGACCTTCGACTTTCGCCTGGATCTGGCGATCGAGCGCGTTCGATGGATTCAGGTAACGACTGTAGAACGGCGCCTCGGTGTACGGGTTACCGTCGTAGCGAACGCGGTCGGAGATCGTACTGAACGAGGTGCAACCTGACGTTGCGAGTAGTGCGAGGACTGCGAGTGTCTGTTTTGTCATAGTTCTTCCTGGATCGGTTTCGCTTTCAGTTTGACCTTTCCGTCAATGGTCTCGACTCGAAAGCCGATGCTGCCTGCCTGATATTTCTCTCGAAGTGTCGCGGCCTGCCTGGTCACGGTGCCTGCCAGTTGCTCGAGGGTCATCCCGGGAGGCTTCCCCAGTTCTTTCTGTGCTGCCACGACCTGCTGATAAAGCTTGTCCAGATCCGCTGCTCCGGCTCCGGCATCCACTCTTACATACGATTCGGAGGGCCGTGACGTTACAGGCGGCCGAGTCTGAGGTGCTGCCGCCTCTGGGGCCACATCGGTGGCGGCGGCCTCCAGCGCAGCGGCCCTGCGCTTGTAATCGGTCGGGCCTTCTTCCCGTTCCCGCAGCTGCCGTCCCCAGAGTTCCTGGAACTGGTTGTACCGGCCGATGAGTGTGGTGAGTCGGAAACGGAGGCCGTTGTCGCGTATCCTCTGTTTCATCAGCTCTCGAACGGCTATGTCGAGCCGGCGTCGGTCCTCGTTGGGAGGTAGCTTACGCGCGCCGTTGAAGAAGAGATCGTATTGAATCTTGATCTTTCGTAGTGATTCTTCCAGCTGAGAGATGGCTTCATCTGAGGACATTCGGTGTGAAGGACAAAATACACGATTCGCGCCGTATGCAGGATGCCCGAGTGACTGAACGAAGCTCGATACCATCCATGGACTCGATCCTCCAGTCCACAGAACTAGCTACGCTCATAGTCAGATTCGGCCGGGAACAGACCAAGATCGCGGCGCGCGAGGAACTCGACGAACTTCGTCGTTCATCGTCGATATTCGAACTTCCCGAGTTCGCCGCACGCCTGGCGGTATTGCTCAGTACGACAGGCGATTCGGCTCTTCGCCGTGTGATCAACGGGACCGGGATTCTGATTCACACAAATCTGGGGAGAGCTCCCGTTGATGCGCAGAACTGGCAATCTGCAGCGCAGGTGGTGACCAGCTACTCGAACCTCGAGTTCGATCTTGACACGGGCGAGCGCGGCTCCCGGAATTTGCTGGTAAGCCGCGTATCGGCGAGGCTGTTCGGCTGCGAAGAAGCGATTCTGGTGAACAACAATGCCGCGGCGGTGCTCCTCGTTCTCGCGGCCATTGCTTCCGGCCGCGACGTTCTGGTCTCTCGCGGAGAACTGGTTGAAATCGGCGGCTCGTTTCGTGTTCCCGACGTGATTCAGCAGGGCGGAGCACGTCTGAAGGAAGTGGGAACGACCAATCGCACCAGGGCCGAGGATTACGCTGACGCAGTCACGCGGCGCACTGCGGCGATGTTGCGGGTGCATCAGTCGAACTTCAAGATCGTCGGATTTACCGAGACGCCGTCTGTCGAATCTCTGACAGCGGTGGCTCGCGCGAAAAAGATCCCTCTTCTCATCGACGAGGGTAGTGGTCGAGCTGTAGACATCTCCCGCTACGGCTTCGAACGCGAAACGACCATCAGCGAGCTATTCGCGGCCGGAGCCGACGTGGTGACCTGCTCGACGGACAAGCTGCTGGGTTCGAGTCAGGGAGGACTGATCCTCGGGAAGCGTGAATTGATTCGCAGGTGCGAGCGACATCCACTCATGCGGGCCCTTCGGGCAGGCAAGGAAACCTACGCACTTGTTGGCGACACGCTGCGAACATTTCTGGCCGGCAGGTACGAGGAGCAGGTACCTCTCTACAGGATGCTCGCAGCGAAGACTGATCAGTTGCGGCAGAGAGCGCGCGGGCTGGCCGAAGCCACTGGATCCAGCGTGATCGATGTGGCCAGCGCCCTTGGCGGAGGAACCACACCAGGCCAGTCAATTCCATCGGTGGGATTGTCAGTGCCTGGTCGCGCTTCTGAAATACAAGGACGGCTGCTGGCGCGTCATCTTCCGATCATTGGCCGCATTGCAGAAGATCGTTTCACACTGGATCTTCGAACCATCGACCCATCCGATGATGATGAAGTGGTGGCCGCGCTGCGCGAGGTCGGGGCCGGGGGCCGGGGGCC
>JBKJUK010000269.1:0-3389 GCA_046590705.1 Thermoanaerobaculia bacterium | reverse complement strand
GCCGTCATTCCGAGCGGCGGGATGGGTGGGTGCGAGGAATCTACGCACAGGGCACCGCGCTGTAAATGTTCGGCGCGAACCTTATGCGTAGATCTCTATTCATCGATGGAATGTCGTGATCAGACGCACCTAAACACGACCCCTACCTGATCTTCAAGCTTTCTTCAACCTCGCGGACGCAGAGTGTTGGAAGGCGCCAGGTGGCGCATCGTGGAACGTCAGTTCAGAACTCGCCGCTCCGGTGGCGCTATTGCTTTCAATGACAGGAGTCGATCGATGAAACTCAGCTCGCGGTCCGGTATCGCCATCACTTTCGTGATGATCTTCTTTTCGGTCCTTTGCGTTCCTCTTCTCGCAGGCGACGCGCCGAATGGCCTGTCCGCAATGTTGAACCGGTACGAGGCGTCGGCATCCGTCCGCGGGATCGCGACGTTCGACGCTCCGCCCACGGAAGTGCGGGTGAAGGCGCTGCAGGCAGCAGGACTGGCCGTGCAGCCGATGAAGCATGTGCCACTCGCCCTCGTATTCGGACTGGTCGGGACGATGCAGCAGGCAGTTGCCAGCGGGTCGGTCAATGACATCTATCCGGACGAGGTGGTCGAACTTTACGACACCGCATCTTCGGATGCGATGGGCTCCGCGGCGACACGCCTGGCCGGACTGACTGGCCGTGGTGTGACGGTGGCCGTAGTCGACTCCGGCTGCGACGCAACACATCCCGACCTCGCCAATCGCGTCGTGCGCAACGTTAAGCTCTACAGCGGTGAGTACGTCAACGTTCGCCCTGACGGTTCCAACACGATCGTCATCCCGTTCGACATGGGTCTGTATCAGAACTCCGATATTGGCGGGGGACATGGCACACATGTCGCCGGAATCATCGCAGCCGACGGCACGACTTCGCCGGCACGCCTCGGCGTCGCACCTGAGGCCCGGCTCGTCTGCTACTCGATTGGTGAAGTGCTCTTCACGACCGCTGTGGTGACGGCGTACGACCACATGCTCGATCAGCCGGGACTCTGGGGGATTGATGTCGTGAACAATTCCTGGGGAAACTCGTTCCGTCAGTACGACCCCCGCGATCCGGTCGGCGTGGTGACGAAAGCGGTTGCAGACCAGGGTGTTTCAATCATATTCGCTGCCGGAAACAGTGGACGAACCGATGCCGAGATGAGTCTCAACCCATTCAGCCAGTATCCCTGGGTGACGTCGGTGGCTTCCGCAACCCTGACCAGGCGTCGCTCCGACTTCAGCTCGAGTGGCTTGATTTTCGACAACTCCGAACCGCGATTCGGCGGAGCACACACGTTCTTTCTTGGCGACCGTGTTGGCCTGTACCACCCCGATGTCGCCGCTCCCGGGAGTTCCATCTCTTCGACGTGCGCGACTCTCGGCGTCGCGATCGGCCCCTGCCCGCCGCCGATGTACGGCAACGCCACCGCGTCAGGAACGAGCATGGCCTCGCCGCATGTAGCGGGAGCAGCCGCAGTGCTCCTGCAGGCGAATCCGCAACTGACGCCCGATCAGCTTCGCAGTGCGCTCCAGGCGACGGCGACTCCCTTGAAGAACGATGACACGACGAAGGAAGACCTCTCTCCCTTCTGGCAGATCGGCTACGGCCATGTCGATCTGCCGGCTGCAGCAGATCTGGTGCGGCGTAGCAACTTCTCACAACACATCACCACCGAGCAGGCGCAGGCTGACAAGCGTGTACTGATTGCCGACGGGTTCAAGGTACGTCGCTCTGACTTCTGGACATACGACGCGCCGCGGCTCACTGCCGGCGGTGTGCCCGACGCGAGAACCTACCGGTCCGACGTTACGGCAGGAACGACGCACGTGAAGGTGACACTCTCGCATCCCTCGCTGGCCGTGGTCGGCCGAAACGAAATGAAATACACCGTCACCGTCAAAGACGCAGCCGGCAAGGTGCTGGGCGTGACGACCGAGGCGTTCCGCGGAGCGGGTACAGCCAGCGCATTCTTCGACCTGGCTTCGCTCGGTGCGACGTATGGGACGTTCATCTTCGATGTTCGTGGCGAGCTCGCGGTCTCCGATCCCGACACGCTCGACAGCGAGTCACTGCTCGGACGGATGGTGACGCTGCAGGTCGCGCAGGTGGAGAGACAGTAGTCATGGATCAGGAGAGGAGTCGCAGCCTGCAGTGAACGGTGAGGTCAGCGTGGGTCAGACGGGTCAGAGCACTGAGGCGGTCTCGCTGTCGACGGGCTGCGGCATCGTATTCGCGAGCGTGTGTTGTCTGAAGCGAAGACTTTGTGAGGTCACCTCCCCAGCGGATCGACGACATTAGTCATCAGGTGGAGCACAGGCAATCCTGCCTGTGACGCGCTGCACGCGTTCAGCACCGTCTCTAATCCGGAGAGGGGTCGCAGCTAGTGGACCCCAGGGTCTGTCGCTTACTAGCGCCGGACCTGAACGGCCCGTCGTTGCTTGCGGTGGTTCGTTGGACTGAAGCTGCGACCCCATTCACTGTGAAGGGGGCTTGACCGAGGAAGGTGTGCACCTCAACGAGTGCTTCGCTACGTTCTGCTCAACCCTGTGTGGGCGAAGATGGTCCTCACCCAGCCGACTCAAATGGAGCGGTTACCGGGCGCTGGCCGGACTCGAGCGGGCGCCGGAATGGCTCGCGACGGAGTGGCTCGCGCCCGACCACGATTCTGAGAAGTTTAGAGCGATTTATCGAGACTTCAGCGAGGAGAGGGCTGCGCGGGTGCTCCGGAACCCAACGCTGCACCGTTTTCGGCAAGTTACGATCGAGGAGACTCGGGCTCGCTTGTTATCTCACAGCCTCCATCCGACCGGGATGCGAGGATCGGGAAGGTATACGCAGTACGTGCCTGTACGAGTGGCCCGATCCAGATGCGCGCCGAGCGCCGGGTGGTGTTTGCGGACGCGCGCCATCGCATGCTTGACCGCGCGTGTTACGCTCGCTCTGGCGCGTTCGGAGGCGGAGCCGGCACGGCGATCGCGCCCGTCGAGACCAAAGGCACGGGCCAGTTCTCTCACGAGGAAGTCACGTTCTGCCTGAGCCTGCGCGGTTCTCCCGTCGTCGGCCATCTTCCGTGCTTCATCTATGTCCTCGTCGATTTCCGCGAGGCGCCGCCGGTAGGCTTCTTTCGCTTGCGGATCGAGCAGCGGACCGGCATCGAGGTCGGACGAAATGGTGAGGCCACCTTCCCGGCTACGACCCGCGCCAACAGAGCCGGCTCCCTCACCCGCGATAAGGTCGAGCACGTGAAAGTCTCGGCCGGGCTGGGAGAGAAGGCGGGCGAGGTATTGCAGTCCTCTGAGGTCGCGAATGCGTATCGTCTGACCGTCGAACGAAAGCGACCAGTAGTCACCCTCACGGAGAAACGTACTGTCCTCCA
>JBKJUK010000235.1:0-9239 GCA_046590705.1 Thermoanaerobaculia bacterium | reverse complement strand
GTGGTCGGGTTCTCACGCTCGTCGAAGCGAACGATCTCACCAGCGGTTACGCCGGACAGCGGGCCTACGATGATGTCGTTGTTCTCGTCGAGTCCGACACATGATTCTGTCTCGGCGCCGTTGAGATAACCCTCACGCCAGATGGCGAGACGGGTGTTGAAGTTTCCGGCTCCGCCAGCGATGTAACGCGCTGCGAAGAGACCCGGAAGCGGCTGACGACGATCGAGAGCTGGCTGGAGCGTCGGTGTGTAACGGTCATAGAACGTGTAAGGCAGGTTGGTGCCGGGGTTCGAGGTGGCCAGGCCGCCCTCTGGGATTGCGCGGATGTGGACGAGCGACTCGCCGCCAGCGTAGTTGCCGGTGGTTGCAGTCGGGTTCACACGCTGGTAATCACCAGTCAGAGTGTTGTCGAAGAGGATCTCGTTCTGGTAGTAGGACGAGGTCGTCGGCAGTGTCTGTGAGCAAGTGTTGGCAACGTCGATGGTGATGTAACCAACTGCGTTCGGACCATGGTTATTGGAACCAACCTGGAGAGGACCGCAGAGGCTGTAACGACCGGTGGTCAGAGCCGACTGAACGTCAGCCAGAAGTGAACCAATCGAACCGAAGGTGGTGTCGCAAGCTGTGCCTGCGCCCGGAGCAAAGTTCGGGTTACCAAGGGTTCCGGCTGGGACGGCGGTGCTGCCGAGGACTGGCGCGCTGCCAGGACCGGCGAACGGACCAGCTCCTGTTCCACCGCTGAGCGTCGAGCGTGATCCGCGCGGCGAGATGGTGTAACCGGTGGCTGGGAACGTACCACGCGAAAGAAGGTCATAAAGGTTGATCGACTGCACATCGTATCCAGTGAGGAAGACGTTGAAGTCGAGAACCGGGAATGACCAGTCAGTCCAGACCGTGATGTGCGCGATCTGCGGCAGGTTCGAGGTGTTGACTACAGTGAAGAGGGTTGTCTGCGCGCTTGCGGCGGGCGAACGGAAGTCCACTTCGAAGTACGGGAGGAGCAGCGTTGCGGCTGGCATCACGGCGATGTCGCACGAATCATCATTGTTCGTGGTGGTCGGTGAACCAGTGGCAAACGTTGCATTTGGCTGAACAAACAGCCGGCCCGCATTCAGAGTGGATGCACTCTGTGCCATTGCCGTTCCTGCGACGAGCAGGGTGAGGCTGGCTGCGATCATGAATCTTTTCATTTGAAATTCTCCTACGCTACTTTTCATATTGATCTAACGATTGTTACTGCGTAAGTGTCAACCACTGACGACGATACAATCACCTCCCGCACGATTTGTGAAAACTGTCTGCAGCCACACTAGGGTGCAATATTCCAAAAGTCAATACCTGACTCGTCTTTTTATGCCGTGACACCATAGAACGGATACGATTGATCCGGGATTATAGCCCTCCCGGTCCAGAATGCAATTGCTATTTGGACTTATTCACATTGTTCTCACTCGCACTCTTGTTCAGGAACACCCGGATCGAACCATCCTTCACCGTTTCTTCCGCCTCGAACAACATCAACAAGTCGGGTCTCTTGTCGTTATTCACATCGGCGACCTTGATCTCGTATGTGAGATTCCTCGGTGCCTCGAAGCCCTTCAGTTTCGCCTTCCTGAAGTTGCCTTTGCCGTCACCCGTAATCAACACGAATTGTCGCGGATTGACCTGCGAGTAAACAACATCGTCATGGCCATCGGCATTGAAGTCGCCACTGGCCACGGCCAGCAATCCTCGATCAGCAGCCCACCGGACAATCGGCTTGCGTTCAGCCTTTCCATTCTTCCAGTAGACCCTCTCGAGTCCCGCGACCTGCTTCACATCCGGCGGCGGTACATCGTTAGGCCCGACCGCGTCAGGAAATGACCTGACGAATGACAACACCACTTCCTCTCCATTGCCGCTGAACTTTCCTTTCGTCAGCGCGAAATATCCCGAAAGGAAAGGTAACCATCCACGGCCGAGCGGTGTGTACTTCTTCTTGGCGCCAGCACTCAGATAAATGAGATCCGGATTGTTGAAGTAAATCCCCGATCCGACAAAATCAGGCAGACGATCTTTGTTGGCATCGAGTGACACCAGCCAGTCGCCCCCTACCGTGCGCAAAGGTTCTGCAATTTCCACTTCAGTCCAGCGGCCGGCCTTCCCATCATTGAGGTAGGCGCGAAGAAGACTTTTCTCATACGAGGTCTCGGCCGTCGCACGCATGGCCGGCCCCTCGGAAAGCGCTACCAGATCGAGATCACCGTCGCGATCGAAATCGACGATATTCACACGCCGCGTCGCGAAGTTGTCCGGCAGCCCCTTGCTGGATTCTCTGAATCCACCTTTCCCGTCTCCGAGAAAAACCATGACGCCGGTGAGATGAACTCCGAAAGCAATGTCCAGGTTACCGTCGCGATTCAGATCAGCCAGAGCCGCGCTCCCGTAATCGAAGGTTCGCGGAAACTTTGCTGCCTGCCAGAACGTCCAGTTGCCTTTACCGTCTCCGAGATAAATCTCCGGAAGTCCTGGCAGGCCACGCTGCGGAGGCGAGACGATGTCGAGAAATCCATCTCCGTTCATATCGCCAACGTCGAGCGAATTGCGGTAAGAGCCGCCGCTCGGGAGACCCTTCGAGCTTTCCTCGAAGACCACTTCTTCGCCGATAGGCAGAGTGATTTCCTCGAACTCTGACTTCACTTCACGAAGATACTTGAGCTGATCGACCGTCCATCTCTGCCGCGTTCCAGCTTCAGTGGGGATTTCGGTCGTGAAGTTCTCTTCATCCTGCCGAACATCGATCCATACCCAGACACTCTCCGCGTCGACTGCGTAGACCTCTTTGGCAATGTTCACATGCTTGAGCGGACGGGCCCAGCCTTCGATCCTGTCGAAAGCGGCATATTGTTTGGGATACTTCTGAATCGTGTAGGCCTTCCCGAATCGAATCCACACCTTGGCCGGATCAGGATCAGGACCGGGATCCTCGTTCAACCCGAGCCGCTCGAGACGCTGCTTTGCGGTTTCGTTCGCAGGAACCTTGATCGGCGCAGGCCTCTCTTCGAGGGCACGCTTCATGGCCGCCTTCTGCTGCGCGGTCTGCGCGTCAGCCGCGACCGGCAGCATTGTGAGAATGAGCGCACCAAGTGCGAGTCGTACAACCGTGAGAGAACGAGCCATCAAAAACTTCTCCTTATGTATCAGATCAGATCTGGTCGACGAAGGCAGGCTGTGCACGCCGGAAAACGAACAGACCTCCAGCGAATGCCGCGACAGCGACGGACAGTATGAATACGACTGACCCGATCGAAGGTAACGGCGATGAGAGCAGGCTACTTCGGAACAAACCGAGGAGCGGGGTCATGGGATTCCAGAAAAAGATGCGCTCGAACCGGCCGGCCACTGCGTAAAGAATAGGACTGAGATAGAAAACAACCGAAAGGAGAAAGCCGAGGATCTGAGAAACGTCTCTGAAGAAGACGTAGACCGTGGCGAGAACGCAGCCGATCCCGATCTGAAGCATGAGCTGCAGGATGATCGCGAAAGGGAGCAGCCAGATTCCGGTGATCCCCCTTCCTGTAAGAACAAGGAAGCCAAGAAACAGACCGAGTCCTACAAACTCGAAGAGCAGGGCGGTCAGGTTGGGAACGATGACCAGGAGCTCACTTCGAAAGGTCAGCCGCCGTACCATTGAGGCGTTGTCCACGATGGCAGTGGCCGAGCGGGTCAGACCTTCATTCAGCCCCAGCCACGGGAGCAGGCCGGAAATCAGATAGAGCGCGTAGTCGGAATCCCCAGCGGGTCCTCCCCTGGGCATCATGACAGTAAAGACGAACCAGTAGAGCGCCACCAGGGTGAGCGGCTGCAGCACAGCCCAGACCAGCCCGAGAGCCGAGCCGGCGAATCGGGCTGAAAGATCGCGCTTGACGAGCTCGCGAAGAAGATGGAGGTTCCGGGGGATCGAGATCCACTGGCGCTTGACAGCGGCATGGCTACCGCTTAGATTGGGCACACTGCTCAAAATATTTGCCATCAGCATAAATGTCAACGAAATGCCAGCGCACAAGCCAGAACAACTCGAACTAGTCGGACGCAAAATCCGGCAACTCCGTCGCCAGCGCAAGCTGACTCAGGTGGAACTCGCCGAGAAAATCGGTATCCACCAGTCAGATCTGTCGCGCATGGAGCAGGGCGAGTACAAAGTCGGACTCGACACATTGCTCAAGATTCTGCAGACCTTCAATCTGAGCATTGGCGAGTTCTTCGAAGAAAGGGCGCGCGAGTCCATCATTCTCGACAAATTCAATTCGCTGAGCGTGGATGCGCAGCGCGAAGTAGCAAGCTTCATCGAGTTCAAGAGAAATCTGGAGCACGGTGAGGTCGGGCCGGTGTCACATGGGGATGGGGGCGAGGGCGAATGAGACACATAGAGTCAGCTGTCGAAGAGTTGCGTCAGAAGGGATTGTCCTGTCTGCGTGCCAACGCGGTCGAGGAAGCTCTCTCGCATTTCAACCAGGCGCTGAATGAGGCGACCGATCCGGAAACCATCGAGCTTCTGAAGATCAACAAGTCACGCGCCCTGATCGCGATGACCATGTCCGGACCTGAGGTGCAGCTTCTGCCGCAGATCATCATGCGCCGCGGAAATCTCCGGCACGTATACCTAGCGGCCTACAACCTTCAGTACAAGTTTCGTCTCGAGAACGAACTCACGCGTGCACGCATGTACGGGCGGATCGCGCTCGAAGCCGCTGACGAAGCGGGAGAGTTGGACTGGAAACATCCGGTCCTGCTGGAGCTGGGCAACATCTGCCTGCTCGATTCGCATAACGCCGAAGCTGTCAAGTTTTACGAAGACGTCCTGGCTCTGCTGGGAGAAGTTCCTCAGCACCGCCTCAGTCGCGCCTTCGCCTACCAGAACCTTGGCTATTGCCTGCTGGTGGAGAATCGGACCGACGAAGGGCTGCGTCTCATCCACGACGCAATCTCGCTGATGGAACAGGCCGGGGCCGAAGGCTTCCTGGCAGAATCCTACATTGATCTCTGTCTTGGATACCTCGACAAAGAGCAGCTCGATTTCGCCGGACACTATGGTGAGATCGGACTCTCGATGGCAACTGAGGATCGGCAGATCCGCAACGCTCACTACCTGCTCGGAGAGGTCGCCTACAAGTCCGGCGATCAGGCAACCGCCGAGCGTCACTTCAGCCATCTGGCTTCCTACTACCCTGACTTTCCGCACCTCAAGGATTTCCTGCTCGCGATCGACTTGCGCGGGATGGTCAATTTGAAACTCTGATGAGAAAACTCCTTCTTCTGCTGTTGCTCGTCCTTCCGGCATCGATGTCGGGAGCTACCGGCGATGTGGACATGCTGCTCACTTCCAACGGTGTCCTTCACACCGTCGAAAGCATCTTCACTCCGAACACGAATATTCAAACGACCTCCCTGCGGGTGTTGAAACTCACCGTACAGAAGGGCGACGTCGTCATCTCGAGCTTCGTGCCCGCATCGCTCGCGGGCGGCAGCCACACGGCACCATCGCTGGCCTGGGATCCAACCGACGAAACGCTTTACATTTTCTGGCAGAAGAATCCGAGTCTGATGTCCAGTGAGCTTCTGGTGACCTCGTTCTCCGAAGTACGCGGATGGGGAGCGGTGACTTCAATTGACAATGACGCCTTTCACCTCCGTTGGAACCTTCGCGTAGGGATTACCCGCTGGATCCAACAGTCCGCAGCAGGCGGCGAAACGGTGCTGGCGCGACAGCTGGCCATTCACGCGATCTGGTGGGAAGATTCAATTCACGGATCTTCCGCCCGTTACGCGATGCTTACGATCAATGACGGCAAGGTCTCCGCGATTCATCGGCGCAGCCTTCTCGAGCTCGCTGGAAAGCCAGCATGGCAGTCCATGATCCCGGTCTCTCCGGAGTTCGATCGAGATTTTCTCCGGCATCCTTCGATCTCCGAGCTTCCCGGTAACGAAGCAGTAGAAATCGTCTTCGGGGACTGGAGCACGAACCGCACGCACCGGATCGAAGTGCGCCCGGTGACAGGTAACGGTGTGTTGAACCTCCCGATCGGGCGCTGGCGTGGTGAGATTCCTCCGCCCGGCAAATTCGTACGCCAAGCCAGCAGCGCCGGCGCACGCATCTCTCTCATTACCGCACCAGGATCGCCTAACGTGATCATCCACTACCCTACCGACCGCGGAATCACATACATGCACTACAAGGCGGGTCAGTGGAGCGAAGCCATCAACGTCGCGCTGAGCGGTTCGGTGTCTTACGACGGCGCGGTGAACGCCATGAGAAAACTGCTCGTCTCCGAGTAGCCCACCACAACTTCCTCAACAAAAAAAGCCGGCCTGAGGGCCGGCTTTCTACTGCCTGAACGCTTGCGTCACATCCGCGGTCGTGAATTCTTCACCGAGATGATCATGCCAATGCCGAGGAGTGCGAGAGCACCGACGGCAATGTACACGGGCGGAGCACCAGCAAGATGGGCCCCAATAGCGACCGCGATGATCAGAATCACCCAGCCAATAAACGAAAGATTAAACCAGTTCACGGTATGTACCTCCGGAGTGTGTTTTCAGCAGCGAGGATAACATGGGATGCAGGAGTCAGTAGGTGAGGAGCCAGTATCCAGTAGAAGTCGGCCGGGGGCCGGGGTCGGAGGGCCGGAGTAGAAGCGCAAATCGAAGACCTTCGCCGCGCCGCAGAAATGGACGCGGTGCGGTGCCCCCTGTCCATCCATAGCAGTCGATCAGCTCACGCAACTAATATCAATCCGTTACTCACCACAACTGGCTACTACTACTGGCTACTGGTTACTGGTTACTGGTTACTGGTTACTGGTTACTAATTCCTACTGACTACTGCTACAAAAAAGCCCGGACCCGCTTATCAAGCGTGCCCGGGCTTTTTGCTGACTCGAGGAACGGTTTACTTGTTGACGGCGATGAAGGCGATGATGAGCGCGTAGATGACCAGCGACTCGATCAGGGCCAGACCGATGATCATGGCCAGACGAATCGGCCCAGCAGCGCTCGGGTTACGTGCAATACCTTCACAGGCTGCAGCGACAGCGCGTCCCTGACCAATGGCGCCAGCGGCGGCGGCAAGGCCCAGAACGATCGCGGCGGAGAGCAGACCCCAGCCTCCGATTCCATTGTTTACAGCCGTAGTGGTCGTGGTTACGGCTTCCTGCGCGAACGCGGAAGTCGCCACCATCATGAGGGCGGCCGGCATCAATACAGTCTTTAGTGTTTTCACTACAACTTCCTCCTATGCAATTGCGGATACGAGATTTTAGTGTTCCTCGGCGGTAACAGCACCGCCGATATAGACCATGAGCAACATGATGAAAACGAACGTCTGTAGAAACGAACCAAAGATTCCGAGTCCCATCATGGGCCAGGGAAGAATAAATGGAAGCATACCCATGAAGATGGCCGTGGCGGTGTGTTCTCCAACGATGTTACCGAACAGACGCATCCCCAGCGAGAGGATACGCGCGAGGTGTCCGATGACCTCGATGGGAATCATCAGCGGCGCCAGAATCGGCAACGGTCCCATGAAGTGCTTCAGGTAATTTCCGATTCCCTGGGTCTTGATGCCCTGATAGTTGTAGTAAACGAAGGCGGTGATTGCCAGAGCGAACGTGGTGTTGATGTTCGAGGTCGGAGGCTGCAGAAAAAAGAACAGACCCATGATGTTCGAGACGAAGATAAAGAAGGCGAATCCGCCGATGATGTAGAGATAGCGACTCGCACCGCCGTGACCGACGATATCTTCCAGAAGCCCTTTGATGCCGCCCACGATGTATTCGAAAAACTGCTGGACGTTCCCGGGCTCTTCTTTCCTGAGTTTCTTCGAGAGCAGCGGAAAAAATGCGCAGCTGATCAACAGCACCAGAAAGGCCATGATCACATGATCCGGAATGTCGAACCCGAAGTGGAAGCGGCGCCAGAGTGCGTTGACCGGCCCGTAGAGAAATGAATATTCGTGTTCCATCGAACCTATCCGACCGACGAGTTTTTAAGCGAGAGGTAAAGCGAGCGTACCGCCTCGCCCATGATGCCTGCCACCAGGGTAGAGAACCCCAGTAGCACACTTAAAGCGTTGAAACGAACAACCAAGAGCGAAATCGCGAGCGCCAGACCGAAGAGAACGAATCGTAGCAGCGTTCGCCGTACGAGACTTCGGGGATCGACGTGTGGCGAAGGCTGAAGCGTCCCGACAACGACGTGCTCCAGCCAAAGGAAGTTGATCATAACGACCACGGCACTGCAAGTCAATCCAAGGAGACCGCGCCAGCCATCGATATGCAGACTCCATGGGATGAAAAGGATCCAGGCTCCGAACGCGATCAGATTCACCCTTCGGATAAGAGCACGGGACTCACCATCCTGCCCGGACTCAGCTCCGAGGTTCTGAGTCATGGCCTGGCTGATCATCGCGAGCCGCCGCGCTGGATACTCTGAAGAGATTCACGAACGCAGCGATCATCCCGAATCCGCTGAAGATGGCTGTCAGCCATGGACTGGTCCCGAAAAGCCGGTCCATCCCGTAGCCCCAGAGAAATCCGATTCCGATCGCCAGCGGGAACATCAGCCCGAGCGACGAAGCTTCCAGCGCCTGCTGATGACTCGAACGTTTCCCGCTCACTTCATTCCCGGAACCAGCAGAGAAGATGCGCCGTCGACGAGTTGAATCAACGGCTGCGGGTAGACGCCAACCGTAACGGTAATCAGAAGACAGAGCAACGCCACGGCGGAGAGAGACAGCGCTGGTGCAGCTGCTACCGCACTTCCTTCTTTGAAGTACATGGCCACCACGATTCTGAGATAGTAGAACATCGACAACGCTGAGGTCAGCACGGCCGCTACCGCGAGCCATCCAAAGCCGCTCTGCACAGCAGAGGCGAAGAGAAAATACTTGCCGGTGAAACCTCCCGTCGGAGGGATGCCGCCGAGTGAGAGCAGAAACAACAGCATTCCGAACGCCTGGAATGGCGCTCGCCTGTGCAGTCCTCGAAAATCGTCGACCGACTCCGACCCATACTCCCCGCTGCCAAGCATGAGCACCACAGACCAGGCCCCGAGAAGACTCGCCACATAAACGACTGAGTAGATCAGCAGGCCGCGAAGTCCGGCAGGAGACGAAGCCACGATGGCCAGCAACAGATATCCAGCCTGACCGACAGACGAGTAAGCAAGCAGACGTTTCACATTGGTCTGCGTCAGTGCGGCCA
>JBKJUK010000173.1:0-3681 GCA_046590705.1 Thermoanaerobaculia bacterium | reverse complement strand
GCTAAGCAGTGAGTGAAACCGCAGCCGTCATTCCGAAGGAGCACGCCGTGCTCAGTAGCGAGCGGAAAGAGATCTGCGACTGAGGAATCTACGCAAAAGGATCGCGCTCAATATTTACAGCGCGGTCCTGTGCGTAGATCCCTCGCACCCACCCAGCCCGCCTCTCGCTGATACTCAGTAAGCCTGTTTCTTTCTCTCAGGCGCCGCGCAGCGCGGTCCGCCGGTCGGGGATCACTGGTCCGCTATCCCTGCACCACAGTTTTCCCTGTCTAGAACAACGTCAGCTGCGGCGCCGCTGGTCTGCGAAAGGACGCTGCGGAGAGATTGAAGGTTCGCGCGGCAATCCCGGCCTTTCTGCAGGAGATGTCGAACAGCTGTTTGATCTGTTCTGCGAACTGACCTTCTCCGTGCATGCGGGATCCCCAGCGTGAATCGTTGATTTTTCCGTCCCGGATGGACTTCACGCGGTTCATCACTTTCTCCACACGGTCCGGAAAGTGTGCCTGCAGCCACTCTTCGAAGAGCGGACCGAGACCGTAGGGAAGTCGTAATAGCGTATAGCCCGCGGACGTTGCGCCTGCGGTGACGGCGGCGGCGATGATCGAAGGAATCTCGTGGTCATTTATGGCGGGAATGATGGGCGCTGTCAAAACTGAGACCGGCACTCCGGCTGCGGCAAGTGTTCTGATCGCAGCGAGTCGGTTCTCGGGTGTGGAGGTGCGCGGCTCGAGGATTCGTGCCAGCTCCGGATCGAGAGTGGTGATGGAGATACAAACCGTCGCAGCATCGAAGCGAGCAAGTTCTCCGAGAAAGTCTGCATCGCGAGCTACCAGCTGATTCTTGGTGATGATGGCGACCGGATTCCGGAACTCGGCGAGGACTTCGAGGCATCCGCGTGTCAGCTGAAGCTTTCGTTCGATCGGCTGATAGCAGTCAGTGACACCACTCATGGCGATCACTTTTGGCGTCCAACGCGGACTGTTGAGCTCTTCCCGAAGAAGTGAAGGTGCGTCTTCTTTGACCAGAATCTTCGTCTCGAAATCGAGACCGGCGGAGAAACCGAGATACTCATGCGTAGGTCGGGCGAAACAGTAGATGCAGCCATGCTCGCAGCCGCGGTATGGATTCACACTCGTCTCGAACAGCACATCCGGACTGTCGTTTCGGGTGATGATTTGCCGCGTCGGGTCTTTGTAGAACACCGTGGCTGGTGCTGGTTCGTCTTCGAGGAAATCGGGATCGCGCTCGTACTGAAACTTCTCGAAGCGACTGGCAGGGTTGGAGAGTGCTCCACGTCCCTTGACCGCGACAGGTGCTTCCAGGATCCGGATTGTCACGGTCTACATTGTAGAGAAGGGGAGTTGTAGTCTTCAGCTGGTGGATTTTGATGAGCAGTTGATTGCGGAGTGGACCAGCAATGTCATTCCGATGGAGTACGCCGTGCTTGATGGCGAGCGCTGATAGGAATGCGACTGAGGAATCTACGCGAAAGGTTCGCGCTCGACATTTCACAGCGCAGTCCCTGTGCGTAGATTCCTCGCACCCACCCATCCCGCCGCTCGGAATGACGGCCTGATTGCTGATGCACAGCTATCCTGTTTCTCCTCTCATTCGCCGCGCAGCACCGTCCGGGGTTCGGAGAGGAGGCGGACTACAGGAGATTCAGGATGCAGACGCTATACTTTCCCTGCTGTTCGTTCCCCAGCCCCTCGAGGTGCAGGGATGATCGGACAAACTAAGTCGACGAGGATTGACGGATGAGAAAATCTCTACTGCTCGTAGCGTTTGTGTCCACATTGCCGCTTGTGTCCTGCACGACCATGAACAGCGGCTCGAATTCGCCGGCGATGGCTGGCCAACCCGCGACACCAGCTGTGTCAGCGGAGGCGGTCATGCCTCCCGCGCCTACCGAGACCTTGAGTGCGACGACTGCCGATGACGCCCGACGCTTTGTCGAGGAGTCCGAAAAGCAGATGCTGGCACTGGGGATTGCCTCGAATCGCGCCTCCTGGGTGCAATCCAACTTCATCACCGAGGACACGCAGCAGATTTCGGCAGCAGCCAGCGAAGCGTTGATCACGAAAGGAGTAGTGCTGGCCAAAGAAGCGGCGCGCTTCGATGATGTCGACTTACCTGCCGACGTGCGTCGCAAGCTCGGCCTGCTGAAGCTGGCGCTGACCGCGCCAGCCCCGAGCGATCCGGCCAAAACCGCCGAACTCGCAAGACTCGCCGCAAAGATGGAAGCGACCTACGGCGAAGGGAAGTGGTGCGATCCCAAGGGCGTGTGTCTCGATGTGGAAGCGATCGGGAAGATTCTCGCGAAGAGTCGTGACCCGAAGCGCTTGCTGGAGGCCTGGACCGGCTGGCAGACCATCTCACCGAAGATTCGGCCCGACTATCAGCGCTTCGTGGAACTCTCGAACGAGGGTGCCCGCGAACTCGGATACAAAGATACCGGTGCGATGTGGCGAGCCAAGTACGACATGGCTCCCGACGACTTTGCGAAAGAGCTCGATCGACTCTGGGAGCAGGTGAAGCCGCTCTACACGTCACTGCATTGTTATGTCAGGGCCCGCCTCGCCGAAAAGTACGGCACCTCGGTGGTGGCCTTGAACCAGCCGATTCCTGCGCATCTGCTCGGCAACATCTGGGCGCAGGAGTGGGGCAATATCTACGACCTGGTTGCACCGAAGAACTCCGATGCAGGTTACGACCTCACCAAACAGCTGCAGAAGAAGAAAACAACGCCCGTCGAGATGGTGAAGTACGGCGAGCGGTTCTTCACCTCACTCGGATTCGAACCGCTTCCGGCAACGTTCTGGGAGCGTTCGCTGTTCGTGAAACCGAGGGATCGCGAAGTGGTTTGCCATGCCAGCGCCTGGGATGTCGACGAGGTTGACGACCTCCGCATCAAGATGTGCATCGACGTCGAGGCCGAGGATTTTCAGGTCATCCATCACGAGCTGGGGCACAATTTTTATCAGCGAGCCTACAACAAGCAGTCCTACCTTTATCGGAACAGCGCTAACGATGGTTTTCATGAAGCGATCGGAGATGTCATTGCGCTATCAGTCACACCGAAGTATTTGAAACAGGTCGGACTGATCGAGACCGAGCCGCCGGCGTCGAAGGACATCGCGCTGTTGCTGCGTGACGCCATGGACGGCGTAGCCTTCCTTCCTTTCGGACTTCTGGTCGATCAGTGGCGCTGGAAAGTTTTCTCCGGTGAAGCCGCGCCGGGTGACTACAACAAAGTCTGGTGGGAACTCCGCGAAAAGTATCAGGGAATCCGGCCTGCTGTGACGCGCTCAGAGTCAGATTTCGACGCAGGTGCGAAGTACCATGTGCCGGCCAACGTTCCCTACTCGCGCTACTTCCTCGCGCGCATTCTGCAGTACCAGTTTCATCGCGAATTCTGCAAACTGGCGGGAGACAACGGACCGCTGAATCGCTGCTCGATCTATGGCAACAAGGAAGTCGGCGAGCGTTTGAACAACATGCTGGCCCTCGGGATCAGCAAGCCGTGGCAGGACGCTCTCGAAGCGGGAACGGGACAGCGGCAGATGGATGCGACCGCCATCATCGATTACTACGCACCGCTCAAGAGCTGGCTGGACAAGGAAAACAGCGGCAGGGAGTGCGGGTGGTAGGTTTTTGATGAACGCAGAACGCAGAACGCAG
>JBKJUK010000164.1:0-11188 GCA_046590705.1 Thermoanaerobaculia bacterium | reverse complement strand
TACGGTGAGTCGCTGTTTCTAGAAACATGCTGAAGCCAATTCGTCGAGAACGATTCGCGAACCTGATGGTCGGATGACAGTGATACGGCAGTTGAACGGAAGTCGCGATGCCGCCCCCTCGGGGCTCTTGAATTCGTCGCGATGCGCGGTCCACGGCCTCACGGCCGTGGCTAAAGAGATGCCGCCCCTTCGGGGCTCCGTGTGTGTTGGTTGCAGGAGCGATACTTACGATTGTCGGCGACTACTCGCTGGGAGGAGCAACCCGTTCATGTCTGTAAAACCGGCGTCATTCGCCGATTCCGAGCTCGGAGTGAAGAGCGCGACACTTTCGCGCACATTCCTCACTCGCAACCGGACCGCTGTCTTGCGTGCAAGTACTGCGTGCTTCTTCGGAATGACGGCCGGGTGGACAATGAGCCGTCATCCCGCGCCGGCTGTTTCCTCTTCCTTCACACGTTCTTCACGTCTCTCCTCTTTGCTGTTTACGGGCAGCTTCTACACTTCGCTCGCAATCAATTTCAGGAGAGCAAATGAAGAGACTGATGTTTACGGCCCTTCTCGTCGCACCCCTCTGGTGCCTGACCCTTCAGGCTGCGGCACCGGACATGCGCGCTGACGCTACCGCTTCGGCTGGGGTAGACGAGACGAAAAAGAAGAAAGGTAAAGCGACCGAGGCCACTGCTGCGCCGATTGAGGCGCCAGTCGTCGAAGGCACGAACGCCGGCGAAGCCACTGAGGGTGCCGAAGCGATGACCGAGCCGCAGGAAGCTCCCGTGGAAACAGTCGAGGCGGAAGTGGGCGAGACCAGCGTCGCGGAAGTTGCCGGCAAAGTCGACTCGATGGGCGAGGCCTTCACGGAGCTCAAGAATACCGTCGACGTTCTCAACCGGATGAAGTTCTCCGGATACCTCCAGGCACAGTACGTCAATGATGAGTCGACGTTGAATGAGCTGACCAGCCCGAATGCAACGCGGAATCGTGATCAGTTTTCGATCCGTCGTGCACGGATCAAGTTCACCTATCAGGCAACTCCGAACTCCAGGTTCGTCTTCCAGCCCGAGATCACGACCTCAGGTACTTCAATCAAGGATGCCTGGGTCGAATACACAGAGCCGTACACGCCCTGGAAAAACACACTCACCGCCGGGCAGTTCAACTGGCCCTTTGGCTTCGAAGTGGGCTTCTCCTCCAGTGACCGTGAGCTGCCTGAGCGTTCCCGTGTGATCCGTGCGTTGTTTCCAGGCGAGCGTGACCGCGGCGTCATGGTGTCCGGTCGAGGCTTTGCGGAACGCTTCACCTACGCTGTAGCCATCGTCAACGGATCCGGAACTACACAGTCATTCGATTCCAACAAGCGAAAAGACACAGTCGGGCGGGTCGGTATGAACCTCGGGGCGCTGGATCTCGGGTTGTCGATCTATCGCGGTCGCGACCTCGTAGCCACCACGCTTCGCCCAAAGGGCATCGAGTTCGACAAGGAACGTGAGGGTTTCGATTTTCAGCTGATCACACCGATCCCGGGCCTTGGACTTCGTGGTGAGTACATCAGCGGCAAAGAGCGTGGAGCCGATGTCGATGGCTGGTATTTCTACGCCATTCAAAACCTCGGGACGCGTAACCAGATTGCAGTGAGGATCGATGAATACGATCCTATCTCCGATCTCGATTCCACTCCGGCCACACAGTCCGTTCGCACCATCGGCGGCTCGTACATTTTCCACTGGGACGCACACAGCAAGTTCATGTTCACGTATGAAAAGCCTGAACTCGACGGTCTCGTCGATCCAAAGGACAACGTGTTCACGCTTCGCTTGCAGTACAAGCTGTAATTCCCTTTCCACACGGAGAACATCATGAAGAATTCACTTCTCATCGCAGCCCTGCTGCTCACCGCTGCAACCGCCAACGCTCAGAAAGCGATCACCATCAAAGGTTCCGACACGATGGTCATCATGAACGCGCGTCTCGCCGAGGCCTTCATGTCGAAGTATCCGGGCACGCAGATTCAGGTGACCGGCGGCGGGTCAGGAGTGGGACTCGCCGCATTGATCAATGGAACCACCGAGATGGCCGCCGCGTCCCGCCCGATCAAGACTTCCGAAATCGACAAGCTCAAGGCCCGCTTCGCGACTCGCGGATTCGCAGTACCAATCGCTCGTGACGGTCTCGCGGTTTACCTTCACAGCAGCAACCCTCTGGCAGAACTGACCATGCAGCAGATCATGGACATCTACACCGGCAAGATCACAAACTGGAAACAGGTCGGCGGAAAAGACGCCCAGATCATTCTGTACTCACGCGAGAATTCGTCCGGTACCTATACCTACTTCCGGGACAACGTCCTGAAAGGCAAGGATTTCTCTTCGCGGGCTCAGACGCTGCAGGGAACTTCCGCAGTCGTGAACGCAGTCTCGAAAGATCCGAACGGAATCGGTTACGGCGGAGCGGCCTACGCGAAAGGAATCAAGTTCGCGAAGGTGAAACGTGACGCCACGACTCCCGGCTTCTCGCCTTCGCTGCAGACAGTGCGTTCAGGCGAGTATCCCATCACTCGTTTCCTGTACCTCTACATGCGTACCGCGCCGAAGGGCGACAGCAAGAAGTTCATCGACTGGGCGCTGACTCCAGAAGCGCAGCAATTGATCACGAAGGTGGGCTATTTTCCTGTGAAGTGAGGGAGGCGGGCCGGAGGCCGGGGGCCGGGGTCAGAGGGCGCATCGGTATGACGTGCCACGATTGCGCTGCCTCTTGCTCCGGCCCCCGACCCCGGCCTCCGGCCCGCCCTTGACCCCATCACCCGCGACGTCATTCCGATGAGCCGCGTGATCGTCATCAGTCCCGTACCCTGACTGCGAAGAGGAATCTCCGTTCCGCGCGGACGCGGTGTTGCAATTCGACTATCGCGGCGCGGAACGGAGATTCCTCTTCGCGCGTCACAGCGCGAAACCTGACGGGCGCATCGCGTGCTCATCGGAATGACGTGCCGTGATTCGGAATGTTTTTCGCTCCGGCTCCCAGACCCCGGCCCCCGGCCCGCACTTCATGGTATGAAGTAAAGACATGCCTCGTAAACCTCACCGCATCGCGGCCATCGACGTTGGGACGAACTCGATCCACATGATCGTGGTGCAGGCTCAGCGTCGCGGTTACAGAGTGATCGATCGAGAGAAAGAGATGGTGCAGCTCGGCCGAGGCAGTCTGGGAGGTCAACCGCTCACAGAAGAAGCGATGTTGCGCGGAATCGCAGCGCTTACACGCATGGCCGAGATCGCAGGCAAGTGGGACGTGGCTGAAACGCTGGCTGTTGCTACCAGTGCAGTTCGTGAAGCGCCGAACGGCCGCCAGTTTCTGCGCAGAATTGCACGCCAATCCGGACTCAAAGTCCGACTGATTTCCGGCGAGGAAGAAGCTGATCTCATCTACCGCGCCGTTCGGGGAGCGGTCGACTTCCAGGGCGGTACCGCACTGTGCGTCGACATCGGCGGAGGCAGCGTCGAGCTGATCGTCGGAACGGATAGCGAAGTCTATTTCACACGCAGTATTCCGCTGGGCGCGCTTCGTGTGAGCCAGCAGTACTTGTCGGAGGATCCGCCGTCAGCGTCTTCGCTTGCAAAGTGCGCGCGTGAGGTAGGCGAGGCTCTTCGGAAATCGATGGCCAGGGTGAGAGAGCTCGGGTTCGATTTCGTCATTGGTACCTCAGGCACGATACAAACCCTCGCGGAACTCGCCGGCAAGCCGGGGAATGTGGTCTCCGAGGAATCCTCAGCATCGCTCAGAATGCTGCGAACGGCGGAGCTTCCCGATCTCATTGAGAGGCTCGCTGCACGCAGTGCCGACGATCGCGCTGAGACCTTCTCGATCGATAAGCGTCGATCCGAATCGATCGTCGCTGGTGCCATCGTGCTTCACGAGATCTTGCGTCTCGGCGGCGTGAAGAAGCTGATTGCCTGTCCCGCTGCGCTGCGTGAAGGAATTGTGGAGAAGGCTCTGGAAGACAGCGGTGACCTGGACAGTAAACCGCGCAGTGTGCGCCACGCTGCGGTGATCGAGCTCGCTGAACGCTGTCACTACGACCGTCTGCATGCAGAACATGTGGCATCACTCTCCGCGAGAATTTTCGACCAGACCCAGAGTGTGACGGAACTCTCATTACTCGACAGAGAGCTGCTCGAGTACGGCGCACTGCTCCACGAGATCGGACTGCATGTCTCGTTCGAGCGGCATCACAAACATGCCTATTACCTGATTCGTCACGCGGGGTTGCGCGGATTTACAGACGACCAGTTGGCGGTGCTTGCCAATGTCGCCCGCTACCACCGCAAGTCCGTTCCGGCCGAGGAGCATGACAACTACGCTGACCTCGATGCGCGGCAGCGCAGGACGGTCGACAAACTCGCAGCCATCCTTCGTTTCGCTGACGCGCTCGATCGCAGCCGGCATCGCGCCGTTCGTGACGTCGGGGTCGACGTCACGAACGAGAAGGTTCGTATCTACCTCAGACCGCGCGCGACAATCGACATCGAACTGGCGCAAGCCGAGAAGCAAGCAAAAATTCTCTCGAAAGCTCTCGAGCGTGAAGTGGAAATCCTGGTCCAGGCCGGAGCGGCGGGCGTCGGCGAGGTGCGCGCGTCATGATCCCACTTGCGAATCTGTCGAACGAGGACGATGGAGAAAGCCGGCTGGTCATATTGCTGAGGCATGGCAAGGCCGAACGAGACGACCGGAAAGGTGATGCGAAGCGTGAGCTCACGTCGGATGGTGAGAAAGAAGTCGACCAGGTTGGAAAAGGTCTGCGACGCCTCATCTCGCAAATAGACACGATCTACACCAGTCCGCTCATCCGCTGTCGCCAGACCGCGGAGCGGTTGAAGAAGACATACGACGGTGATCCGAAAGTGAAGGCTGTCGACGAGCTGAAACCGGAGAGCACGACCCACGATTTTCTGAAGTTCTTTCACGCCACCGACGACCGACACCTCGTGATCGTCGGACATGAGCCTAACCTTTCCGACTCGATGATGGCTCTGATCAAGGTCGTCGGTAGCTTCGAACTCAATAAGGCCGGCGCTTACGTGATTCGATTCGAAGGTGACACCGCACGTCTGGAGTGGCTCCTCTCGCCGAAGCTTTTTCGCAAACTGCGTTAGCGTGCGAAAGGCGAACCGGGAGCCGGGGGCCGGAGTCGGGCAGTACATCGCGTCACTGACGGACGCAGCACTGATGGATCAGGGTAGGGACATGCGCCTGTGTGCGCCTGAATCCCATGCGCCCAGGCTGTCGGTCTGGTGGTCACCGCGTCGCGGCGCCATTCATGTATCCTTGCCTCGTCAAGTGAGCCCCATGCCTCGGTGGAGCGGCCGCGCCGCCTTCTTTGCTGCTGTTCTTCTGACGTCAGCCACTACGGTCGTGGCGTTGGATCCACGCCGTCCTCTCTCCACCTACGCGGTAGAAGTGTGGCAGGAGGGTCTCCCGCACCAGATCGTGCAGAGTGTCGCCCAGGGTCCGGACGGCGCACTCTGGATCGCGACTTATGAAGGCCTCGCGCGCTTCAACGGCGTCGAGCTTCAGGTCTTCGATCGGCGCAGCCATCCCCACGTCGCGGACTGGCGCATCCGCAGTATCGCCGTGGCGCGAGACGGCACACTTTGGGCGGCGACGTTCGGCGGCGGCGTCCTTCGATACCGGAATGGCCAGTTCCGTCAGTACCAGGTCGGCCAAGGTCTTCCCGGCAACATGGCCACCATCGTCGCCCTCGGTACGAACGGGCAGGTGTGGGCAGCTACGACCGCAGGCCTTGCACGCATGGAAGGCGACCGCTTCGTTCATGTGGGACGGGCTCGTTACTACGACTCGCTGGCGATCGCGAGCGACGGTACCGTCTACGCCGGAGGGCCCGAGGGTCTCACCAGGGTTCGGGCAGGGCGGGTCGAGTCGGTTCTCCTCGGGGACGGACGAACCGAGCCGTACGTCTCCTCGATCCTGCCGCGGCAGAACGGTGAGCTCTGGGTCGCGACGCGTGAGCACAACGTGGTCCGTTTTTCCGTTGACGGAACGCGTAGCGAAGTGCCGCTCGACGGGTTCAGTGCAAACAGCCGCATCGCAGCATTCGCTGAGGACGGAGAGGGTAACGTATGGATTGCGTTCGGGCCCGGTGGTGTCGCGCGGTGGAACGAGACATCGGTCGAACGACTCACGCGGGCCGGCGGCCTCCCTAACGATTCAGCGAAGAACCTTCTCGTCGACCGCGACGGCAGCCTCTGGATCGGCACGAACCAGGGGCTGGCAAGAATCAAGGATCTCGCCGTCTTCGGCTACACCTCGCGCAGCGGTGTCGGCGTGGACTACGTACGAGTCGTTCACGAGTCGCGTCGCGGCGGTTTGTGGATCGGAACGTACGGAGCGGGCCTCGATTACATCGACGGCGGCGTAGTGACGCATTACACGAGTACGCAGCTCCTTGATCCCTTCATTCGCACGCTGGCCGAAGATCTCGATGGTGCGTTGTGGGTGGGAACAGGAAGCGGGCTGCATCTGCTCGACCCACGCACGCGAAACCTCACTGCCGCCGACGCGTCGTGGGGACTGCGCGGTCATAAGGTGAATGCGCTTCTCGTCCGCCGCGACGGCTCGCTGCTGGTCGCCGTGGAAGGCCAGCCACTGCAGGTCCGGACCTCACGAAAGTTCAAGCCACTGGACCTCGTCGATCCATCGGCAGCCAGGGCACTCGCCGGCGCACGCGTGCTCCTTGAAGGGGCGGATGGAGATCTCTGGATCGGCACTGAAGCAGAAGGTCTTCTGCGACTCCGCGGCAAGCGCGTCGTAGGTCGGTGGTCTACCGCAGCTGGCCTGCCGAGTAACGCGGTATTCGGGCTCACACCTGGAACGGACGGGGAGTTGTGGATCGGAACGCGCAACGGCCTGGCTGTGCTGCACAACGGTCGGATCGAGTCGCTGCAGCAGAGGGGCGGGCTCCCGGTCGAGACGATCTTTCAGATCATCGACGACGCGCGAGGTTTTCTCTGGCTGACGACGAACAATGGCGTGCTGCGCGTCAGTCGCAGAGATGCGCTTCGTTTCATCGCGCACTCGGCACCTGCGCTCACATTCGACCGCTACACGACGTACGACGGGATGCCGAGCAATCAATGCAACGGAGCATCACAGCCGGCAGGATTGCGCTTGCGCGACGGTCGCCTGGCCATACCGACTTCCGGCCTCGCCATCATCGACCCGGCGCGCGGGCACAGGCCGATCAGACCTCCCGTCGTAATGCTACAGACCGCGCTGATCGACGGGCGATCCGTCCAGCCGGCAGGTCCGCCGCTGCCATGGGAGAGCGAACGCTTCGAATTCCGGTACGAGGGAGTGAGCCTGCTTCAGCCGGAGCTCGTTCGTTACCGCTATCGATTGGATGGCTACGACAAGGAGTGGATCGACGCCGGAACGCGACGCGTAGCGTTCTACAACTCGCTCCCGCCGGGGCCGCACACGTTTCGGGTGCAGGCACGCGCCCATCGTGGCGAGTGGAGTCGGAGCACTGCGCTCTATTCCTTCGATCTCATCGCGCCGCCGTGGCGGCGGTGGTGGGCGTACGTCCTCTACCTCCTCGCCGCCGCAACGCTCCTTAGTTTTGCGACGCGGCTCCGCCTGCGTTCGATGCGAAGCAAGAACGACCTGCTCGAAAGGCGCGTGGACAAACGTACGCTAGCGCTGCAGGAGATGAACACGCAGCTCACCCGAACGACACAGGATCTCGCCGAGGCCAATGAACGACTGGCCGAGCTCTCAGCAACCGACGGACTGACAGGGATCTCCAATCGGCGGCGTTTCGACCAGGTGCTCGAAACCGAGTGGCATCGATCGCTTCGAGCTCGCACTCCACTGTCACTGATCATCGTGGACGTCGACCACTTCAAGAATTACAACGATCACTACGGCCACCAGCTCGGCGACGATTGCCTGCGTCGTTTGGCCGGTGCCATGGTGGATTCCTCCGCGGAGACCGCCTGCCTCGTGGCGCGGTACGGAGGAGAAGAGTTCGCGCTGCTGCTTTCCGCAGTTGGCGCGGACGCAGCGAGCGCACACGCTGAGCGCGTGCGCTCGGCGGTGAGCGCCCTGCTCATCCCACACGCCGCGTCATCCACAGCCGACCACGTCACGATCAGCCTCGGCCTAGCTTCGATGGTCGCAAGTCCGAAGGCTACATCCGCGGAGCTCGTCGCCGCTGCTGATCGAGCTCTCTACGACGCGAAGTCGTCAGGTCGAAATCGCGTCGTCTCGGCGCCGCTGGCTCCCGCGTCCATCGATGACGACGTGCAGCAGTCCCTTCTCCGCCGCAAATGACGCAATTCCACTCGATGCTTCGCAGGTCAAACTTTCGCTACGTCATTCCGATGAGCCGCGCGACTAACGTCGTTTCGCAGCCTGGAGTGCGAAGAGGAATCTCCGGTCCGCGCAGACGGGCTTGATCGCTACCACAGCGCGGCGCGGACCCGAGATTCCTCTTCGCACGACAAGCTGCCTGGAATGGCTGTGGATGGCGTGCTCATCGGAATGCCCCTTTCCTCAATGCCTTCACCTCGATGATCTGGAATCCCTCGGCACAGAACTTTTTCGATATCGCTGCCGAGGTGAGAAGTCCGGCGCTTCTGGCCGTATCGCTGGCGACTCTCTATCTCGGGTTTCTATCATTCTTCTACTTCCACTCGACCCGGGCGCCTGAGTTCAAGCGCAGTACCTAGCAGTCCCGGCATCATACGAAGCACCAGGAGAACATCATGCTCTGCAGTCTTTGTCAGCGAGATAACCGGGAGAGTGCAAGATTCTGCGACGGCTGTGGCGGAACGTTAGACGCTACGATCCCGAAGACCGGAATCGATCCGGAACTCGACGCCATTCGCAAAGCCTTCACCGAGCGTTACGTCGTGGAGTCACTTCTCGGGCGCGGCGGAATGGGAAGCGTCTACAAGGCCCGCGAGCGGGAGCTCGATCGCTATGTGGCGCTAAAAATCGTACCGGAGCATCGTAGCAGTGACGATTCTTTCGTCGACTCGCTTCAGAGCCGCTAAGACTGGGGTCGACCTGGATGGCCTGACTAGCGGCTGCAGTGTTCTCAGAACTCCCTTTCCAGCACCAGACGCAGAAACCTGTCGTCGTCGTGACGTAAGGGGGATGAGGCGCCGAGCTTGATCGTCGTTCCGCCCGGCAGGGCGAACCAGATCTGGGGCAGCACGCTGCTGTTACCGTTTCTCTGGTTGAAGGTCAGCTCGGAACCGAGCTGCACTATTTCCGACGCGTTGTAGCGCATCCCGCCGTTCGCGAGCAGAGTTCCTTTACCGTCAGCGAGAAACTGTCCCACTACATTCAGCGTGACATTGAACTTCCCGAGGTCTTTCGACAGGATCAGACGCGGTTCGAATTCGAACTCTCCTTCCCCATCTTCGTCGCGCTCCCAGCCCACCTCAGCCGAGATGGCGACATCGATGGGAAGCGAACCCTCCTCGCCGAATCGATAGCGGCTTTCGATATGCGCTGAACCGAACGACGAGGCCAAGGCGGCATTGTCGCCGGTGGCGACACGCGCATCGATCATCAGCCGTTCTGTGATTCCGTATTCGAGCGCGAGCGTCTGCCTGAAATACGATTTTCCTTTTCTCGGCGAAACAAAATCGAGCTGATATTCAGGCTCCACTTCTCCGCGGTGGAGTGTGAGGAAAACGAGAGTACTGCCACTGTAGTCTTCGCGGTGAGCCTGAGCCATGGGGGTGATCGAAAGAAACAGGAGCAGTGATAAGAGCGCTGGTTTCATGGTGGATCGCTGTATATCAGATTGTGTAGATCCGACCAGCGACCATCACGCTGTCTCAGGTGAGCACATCGCCTCCGGTAGAATGCACCCCGCTGTTCTCGCAGCGCCCGGCGTCCAGGTTCGCCCTTGTCGATCGTCACTAGCAGAGACTTCATCCGCGGCGATCAAGCCGTGGGAATTTTCTGGTGGTGGCATTCCCTTGTTCGACTCTGACGTCATGCCCCCGGCCACTACACGCATCCTTGCCTTTCTGATACTCGCACTCCTCGGAGCGCCGTTGATGATGCATGTGGTCACACATGACCTTCACCTCGATCATCAGGATGAGCACGCAGAGCTGCTCGACGCGCATCCGCATCACGGCGATCATGAGCACCCGCTCGTTTCCTCAGCTCGCCCTCCTCAGCCCGCGCCTTCTGACAGGGTTGGGGTTCCGGTGGTCGTTGAGATGGCCTTCCGTGAAGCAGCCTCACGGCCAATCGTGGAGCTGCGCGATTCGCAGAGCCACGCGCCTGGTGATCACACCGGCCAGCAGTCCGCACTCTCAACCTTCCTGATCTAGTTCCCTCCATCGCTCTGCGCTTTCTTTCCGGCGTCCCACGCGACAGGAGTGAACCTTGTATATACGATATTTTCTGTTCAGCTATTTTCTACTTGCGGCCGCTTCAGCGGTAGGTCAGGGAGTCCATCTGGACTTTTCGCGATCTCCAGCCGCGCAGGAACCGACGGGCGAGTTGACCCTCGACGAAGTGCTGTCACTCGCCTCCACCCGCCATCCTTCCATCGCAGCCGCAGCGAGTGAAATTCGGGCGCGGGAAGGGCGGCTTCTGCAAGCAGGAACGCGACTGAATCCTGAGCTCTCGGGGACCGTCGAGAATCTCGGCGGCGATGTCGCGAAGTCGGGTGGTGCGGAAACTACTCTGCTTCTCGGGCAAAAGTTGGAACTCGGCGGAGATCGTGCCGCACGAATTGAGGCCGCGTCATCCTCGAGAGATTTCGCTCGTTGGGATCTTGCCGCGACTCAGAACCTGCTGGCCGTGCGCGTCCGTCGCACATTCTTCGAAGTTCTCTCTGAGCAGCGCAAGCTGGAACTCGCAGACGCAAACCTGCGACTCACTGAAGAGTTGAGGGCGACCGTTCAGGCTCGTGTCGAAGCAGGAAAGGTTTCGCCGATCGAGGAGACCCGCGCCGAAGTCGCTCTGGCAAGCGAAACGATCGAGCGCGAGCGCGTCACTGCTGAACTCGCGGCGGCTCGCTCCCGGCTGGCGGCACTGTGGGGAAGCACGACACCACGCTTCGACAGAGTGGCCGGCAACCTATCGGCGATAGAGCCGCTCCCCGCGGTTGATGCAATCGGTGCACTTCTCGAAAAGAATCCTG
>JBKJUK010000314.1:0-4127 GCA_046590705.1 Thermoanaerobaculia bacterium | reverse complement strand
GTGCATTTTCGCAAATCGGCCACTTTCGGTCAGCCGACCGCAGTTGGTCACTATCAGCAGCCGCGCACCTACCGTTTCTCGGCAGGTCTCCGCTTTTAAGCTGTTCGTTTCAATGCTTCAAAGAAAAGCCCCGACGCAAGTCGGGGCTTTTTCTTTTCCAGGCCAGTTCTTCCGAATTCGACCCAGGTAGGGACGCGCAGCAGCGCGTCCGCAACCCTGAATTTCGTCGACACCATCCAGGTGTAACCGCGCTTTCCGGCGACAATCAGCGCGACCAACCTTCCCGGTATCGGACGCGCTGCTGCGCGTCCCTACCATCGCCGGGTTCACCTGGGATTGAAGGGTGCAGTGTCGCGCGGGCGAATAGAGACGCGTTTCGTTCGCGCCAGACTGAGCGCGTCGACGAGACATCCCCGCTAGAATGCACGAGCTGATGAATCGCTCGCTTCCTGGTCGCTCGTTCCGATACTTCGCCGCCGTCCTGGCGGTCGCCATCATTTCGGTCAGCTGCAGTCGCGTGTCAGGGAAGCCGCCGTTGCGCGACGTTCCTGTTTACCTCATCTCCATCGATACCCTGCGGTCCGACAGACTCCCGGCCTACGGCTACTCGCAGGGGCGCACTCCAGCCATCGATGCCTTCAGACGCGACGCCGTACTTTTTCAGTACGCCTTCAGCCACTGCCCACAGACCTTACCGTCGCACGCCAGCATCTTTACCGGCCTGATCCCGCCGGAGCATGGCGTGCGCGATAACGTCGGATATGTGATGGAGCCGCGACTTGCGACGCTGCCTGAGTCATTGAAGGCGCAAGGGTATGTCACCGGTGCCGCGGTATCGAGTTACGTTCTGCGGCGGGCCAGTGGAGTCTCGCAAGGCTTCGACTTCTTCGATGATGCTCTCGAACCAGTCGGGAATGCTCCGGCCGCACGGGCCGAGCGACATGGCAACTCGACGTTGGCCGCGCTCGACTCCTGGATGGCGCGAGCCGGAAAGAAGCGCTTCGCGTTTCTTCATCTCTACGAACCGCACGCACCATATGAACCGCCGTCCGAATTCGCCGGGAGCGGCCGGGACGCCTACGACGGCGAGGTCAGCGCAGCCGATTCAGTCTTTGGCAAATTCGTGTCGACACTCAAGGCCCGCGGAGAATATGACGACGCTCTAATCGTCCTGCTCTCCGATCACGGCGAAGGTCTCGGGGACCATGGTGAAGACGAACATGGAATCTTCGTCTACCGCGAATCGCTGCAGGTACCGCTCATCATCAAACTTCCCGCTTCGGAGCGCGCCGGTGAAGTCATCTCCAGGACGGTCGGTCTGTCCGAGGTGATGCCTGCGGTGCTTGCTCGAACGGGAAGTGGAGCGCCCGCATCGCGCAGGAACGACATCTTCAGTGCCAACGGCAGGGAAACTCCGTCGCAGGTGTACGCGGAAAGCTACTTTGCGCGTCTTCACTTCGGGTGGAGCGAGTTGCGCACGCTGATCGATCCGACTTTCCAGTTGATCGAAGCACCCGAGCGGGAGTTGTACGCCTGGCGCACTGACCCCGGTGAGTTGACGAATCTCGCTCGGAGCGAGCGAAGGGGAACGTTCGCGCTCTCGGCCGCGCTCGCGAAGATCGCTCCAAGATTCGAAGGACCTTCGGCGGTCGATCCGGAAGACCAGCGAAAGCTGGCCGCTCTCGGCTACCTCGGGTCAGCAAGTACTCCGGAAGGAGCGCGTGCCGATCCGAAGACCAAAACCGCGCAGCTTCGCACCCTGCGGAAAGCGTTCATTCTGGTGGAGAAGCAGAGGTTCGTCGAGGCGAAAGTGATACTTCAGTTGTTCGTCAGGCAAGAGCTTTCGATTGTTGATGGATGGGTGCTATTAGGCCGAAGTCAGAAGGCGCTCGGCCGAAACCAGGAGGCACTGGCTACGCTTCAGGAGGGTCTGCGGCTGCATCCTGCACACAGCGATCTGGCGCTGCTGGCCGCTGACACCCTGGCGCTGCTGGGCAGAAGCGCCGAGGCTCGCGCACATGCCGAGCTGGCAATGCGTCACGATCCCGTTCTCACTTTGGAGTTCCTGGCGCGCCTTGCTCTTCGCGAGACTGACATCGACGCTGCTCGAGATCATCTCACCAGGGCGCTTGCGCTCGCGCCGAATCGAACCGAGACGCTGCTGCTGATGGCCGATCTTTCACGTAAACAATCGAACCCTGCCGAAGAGCTGCGTTTCCTGGATGCCATCGCCAACGCGCGTCTGGCGGGGGCTCCGGCGCGCGAGCGCGTTGAATTCCGTCGAGGAGAGGCGCTGCTTGCTCTGCGGCGAATTGCTGAAGCTGAAGCCGCGTTTCGAAATGAGACCTTACGATTCCCGCGAAATCGTGAAGCTTGGTCGAGCCTGGCCTTGGTTGTGGGAGCGCAAGGTCGACAGGACGAGTCGCGGCAGATTTTGAGGAGAGCACTCGAGGCCAACGATGACCCCGTCATGCGCAAGCTGGTGCTTGAATCTTTCGAAGTCATGGGTGATACAGAAGGCCGGAGGATGTTGAATGGAACTTGAGAAGAGGTCCGCAGTCGGAGGAACTCAGAGCACCAGAGCAACTCCGCTGCTGATGGTGGTGGCCGTTCTGCCTCTGGTCACCATGCTGCTCCTTTCCTGTCGTGGCGAAACCGTTGAGGAAGTCGACGCTTCGACACGTGCGGCAGACGCACCGGTCATTCTGATCTCGATCGATACGCTTCGAGCCGATCATCTTCCAGCCTATGGTTACAAAGGTGTGGCCACACCTGCTCTTGATCGCTTCAGAAACGATGCGATCCTTTTCGAGAATGCCTACTCGCACGTCCCGCTCACGCTTCCTTCTCATGTCAGTATGCTCACAGGCCTGCTGCCTGCCGAACACGGCGTGCGCAATAACCTCGGATACAGTTTCGATCCCGCGAAATATCCAACCATCCCGTCGCTCCTGAAGGAACGTGGCTACGAATCAGGGGCAGCCATCTCGGCGTACGTGCTCCGCGGTGGAACGGGGCTGGCGAAGTCATTCGATTTTTATGACGATGCCGTCGATGTGCGTCCCGGAGTCGCCGCCGGAAGTCTCCAGCGTGGGGGCGAACTCACCGCTGAGGTCGGGCTGAAGTGGATCGAGGCGAGAAAAGAGAGGAAGTTCTTTTTTATGCTTCATCTCTTCGAGCCACACAGTCCTTACGACGCGGGTGCCTCGTTCCCTGCATCGAGCGGAGTGGCCTACGACGGCGAGATCGCCAGGGCCGACTCGATCCTCTCGGACTTCATGCAACGTTTGAAGACCGCCGGGATCTACGATCGTGCACTCATCATCGTCACCAGCGATCATGGCGAGGGGCTATCGGATCACGGCGAAGAGGAGCATGGGATCTTCCTCTACCGCGAGGCCATCCAGGTGCCGCTGCTGGTGAAACTGCCGAAGCAGAAGGGAAGAGGGACCACCGTTTCGCAGCCCGCGCAGCTGATTGATTTGCTCCCCACCATTGCCGCCCTCACCGGAGCTCGAACGCCTGCAAATCTGAAGGGAGGAAACTTACTTGCGATCGCCAAGGCGAAACCGCGCGCGGTATTCAGCGAGACCATCTACCCCCGCATTCACCTCGGCTGGAGCGAATTGCGATCCCTGGTCGACGAGCGTTTCCATCTCATCGACGCGCCGCGCCCGGAACTGTACGACCTTCAGCAGGATCGAGGTGAGAAGTCGAACGTGCTGAACGAGAACCGGCGCGTTTACGCAGCGATGCGGGCGTTGATCACTCCCCTGGCTGCGGAAGTGACGGCCCCAGCCGCGATTGATCCTGAAGAAGCCGCAAAACTGGCAGCACTTGGTTATCTTGGTTCCACGAGTACTCCTGAGTCAGGCGCGCTGCCCGATCCCAAGGATCGCATCGGTGAAATTTCGATCATGCGAGACGCTGTGCGACTCTCAGGGGAGCGGCGTTATGACGAAGCGATTGCGAAATTCGAGAGTGTGATCAAGGGAAACCCGCGATTCACTGACGCGTGGTCGAACCTCGCTCTCACCTACGAGAAGGCCGGCCGGCTGGAAGAGGCCATTTCCGCAAGCAGACAAGTGATGAAACTTTCGGGCGCCGGAGGGGTAGCAGGGGAGACT
>JBKJUK010000298.1:0-2707 GCA_046590705.1 Thermoanaerobaculia bacterium | reverse complement strand
GGCGCCAACGAAGCAGTGCTTCACATGCTTGCCGAGATCGGCAGCATCAGTAACGTACCTTCCTTCATCAAACGCGTGAAAGAAGGAGAGGGACGACTGATGGGATTCGGCCACCGGGTCTACAAGAACTACGATCCGCGTGCGAAGATCATCAAAAAGATTGCCTACGAAGTTTTCGAGAGTACCGGCAAGAATCCGCTACTGGACATTGCCCTCGAACTGGAACGCATCGCACTGGAAGACGACTACTTCGTGAAGCGCAAACTCTATCCGAACGTAGACTTTTACTCAGGGCTGATCTACCAGGCCATGAAGTTCCCCATGGACATGTTCACGGTTCTCTTCGCCATCCCACGGGTGTCCGGCTGGCTTTCACAGTGGCAGGAAATGCTCACCGATGAAGATCAGAAGATCGCGCGTCCACGACAGATTTATACCGGCGCACGAACCCGCGAGTATGTGGCCATGGATCAACGGAAGTAGGGCTGGAATGCTGGCCGGGGGCCGGGGGCCGGGGTCGAGCGGCGCAATTCGGTCGTGATGATCGTTTTCCGGTTCTCGTGTGTAGGGGCGCGTTGCGCGCGCCCGCTCTCCGTGCATCACTTCACGAACGGACGGCCGAGAGAGCGGGCGCGCGCAACGCGCCCCTACACGTGGCTTAAGCTCGAACGCATTCATGCCTACCAGCACTGATTACATCCTGGACATCGCTTTCGATGCAGATCGGACTGACCTCGCCGAACAGATCGAGACCATTCTCTTTCTCTCGCAATCCACCGGCAGCACAGTGGCCGACACTGCGGGCGAGCAAATCATCTCGGCGTACTTTGACACTCCTGAAGACCGCCAGCCGGTCGAGAGCGAGCTTCGCCGGCTGGATGGCGTCAGCATCTCCACTGACGCGCGTGATCGCGTCGACTGGCTCTCCCGCTATCAGCAATCACTTCATCCCCTCCTCATCGGGAACCGCTTCGTCGTAGTCCCGGATGAGCGACTCCTTGAAAGTGAACACCAGGGACGTCTGCCCATCATCGTTCCGCAGGAACATGGTTTCGGCACCGGCTCTCATGAGACCACAGCACTCTGTCTCCATGCTCTCGAATCGCTGAGCATCGAAGGGGGATTCACCGCGGACATCGGGACAGGCAGCGGAATTCTCGCTCTGGCCATGCTCAAACTGGGAGCCCGTGCGGTCGTGGCGTTCGACAATGACTTCGACACCATTGGACTCGTGACCAGGAATCTGCTTCGTAATGCTTTCCAGCCTGACGCTTTGCTGCAGTTTTTCGGTGGGGTCGAATCAATGAGAGGGACCGCTCGCTTCTACCTGATCACCATGAACATCGTCCCCGAAGTCATCGTTCCCCTTCTGCCGCAGGTTGCTGAGATTCTGGCAGACGACGGATCTCTCATCGTCAGTGGAATCCTCAGCGAACGCGCGGACTGGGTTGTCGAGAACGCCGCAGAGTCAGGTCTTCGCCTGGCGTCGTCAGAGATCGCTGGTGAATGGTGGTGCGGCAGGCTTGTGAAGAGTTGAGGAAGAGTTTCGAGTCGGACCATCCCGCCGCGACGGAACTAGGAACGTCATTCCGATGGAGCACGCCATGCTCGATGGCGAGCGCAGAGATGACTGCGACTGAGGAATCTACGTACAAGGTTCGCGCTCACCATTCACAGCGCGGTCCCTGTGCGTAGATTCCTCGCACCCACCCTCCCGCCGCTCGGAATGACGGATCTGTCATCGCGAGCATGCGTGGGCGTGCGGGAGGGGCGAGTGATCCCGCGCGTGTCGCACGATGTCAGTTCTTCGCGAAGACGTCTCGGCTCGCGATTGTTCAATCGTGCGTAGCGCATGAGGTCCCTCGCCCCGCCCGCACGCCCACGCATGCTCG
Source organism: Thermoanaerobaculia bacterium (assembly GCA_046590705.1). GTDB lineage: Bacteria > Acidobacteriota > Thermoanaerobaculia > Gp7-AA8 > Gp7-AA8 > JBKJUK01. The sequence goes on along the minus strand of JBKJUK010000298.1, from coordinate 815 downwards.
GGATGACGGCTCACCGCGTAGAAAAGACTCGGACGACCCACTCAGCCGCCGAAGAAATCTTTCACTTTGTCGAATACCCCTCTCGGTTCCGGAGGGATCTCGCCTTCGATCTTGGCAAAGTTCTCGAGCAGCTCACGCTGCTCGGCTGAGAGCGATTGCGGGATGCGAACTTCAATGTGCACGTAGTGATCGCCTTTACCACTGCCGTCGACGAACGGCACACCCTTACCTCGCAACCTGAATTGCTGGTTCGGCTGTGTACCTGGCGAGATGCGAAGTTCATCCATTCCATGGATCGTTTCGACCTTCAGTTCGGCGCCTAGAGCGGCCTGTGTGATCGAGATCGGATGATAGACGTGGATGTCGTAGTCCTTTCGCGTAAACTTCGGATGGTCCTCGACCGTCAGAAACACGTAGAGATCGCCGGAGGGACCGCCGAGTGTCCCAGCTTCCCCTTCTCCGCTCACACGTAGCCGTGATCCTTCATCCACACCGCCCGGGATCTTGACCTGCAGGGTCTTCTCTTCTCGAACACGACCCGCTCCGGAGCAGGTCGAGCAGGGATCTTTGATCACCTTTCCTGCACCACCGCACTGAGGGCAGGTTCTGGCCATGGCGAAGAAGCCCTGTGAATAACGCACCTGACCCTTGCCCTGACATCCGGAACAAGTAACGGGTGTAGTCCCCTTCTTTGCGCCCGAGCCGCTGCAGGTATCGCAGGTCTTGGCCCGCGGAACTTCGATGGTCGCTTCCTTGCCGAAGGCCGCTTCCTCGAACGTGAGTTCGAGATCGAAGCGCAGATCAGATCCGCGCGT
>JBKJUK010000203.1:0-6129 GCA_046590705.1 Thermoanaerobaculia bacterium | reverse complement strand
GCTCGCTCCCATGTTTCTGCACTAACTGCTGAAACTGACCCCGTGGAATAACGTTGAGTATCTGAACCAAAAGACTGCAATATGCCTGCATCGCCGGGGACCCTCCTCTTAGCTTGAATCGCCAAAAAGAGTTTAGAAGAGACCCCGGCGTCTCCGTCTCCAAAAGTCTAATTTGGACAAGAGTGGCAGGATTGCCTGTGCTCCACACAGGCCTGATTGGTGCTGATGCACTGTTACTTTACTTCATCGTTCTGCGTTCTGCGTTCTGCGTTCATCAAAAACAGGGCCTACTTTACCGCCACAGCCCGCGCCTGGGTCATGTCTGTCACTCCGCGGAAGGCTTTTAGAATGGCGTCCTGCAGCAGTGTAGTCATTCCCTGATCCAGGCATACGCGGCGCAGTTCGTCGATGGGGGCTTTGCGTTGTACTGCGCGTTTGACCTCATCCGTTCCCACCAGAAGTTCATGCACGCCCATGCGTCCCTTGTAGCCGGTGTTGTTGCAGTCACGACAGCCTTTCGGCTCCCACAGCTGCAGCTCGGGAGTCCAGGCAATGTTTGCTCTCGGCCACCATTCGCGACCGTAAACGTCGGCTGTGGCTTCGTACTCTTCCTTCGTCACAGCGTGCGGCTCTTTGCATTTCTGACAGAGCGTGCGTACGAGTCGCTGGGCGAGAATTCCGAGCAGGGCGTCTGCGAAGTTAAAGGGATCGATCTTCATGTCCAGCAGTCGCGAAATCGTTTCAGGGGCCGAGTTGGTGTGCAATGTGGAAAACACCAGATGTCCTGTCAGTGACGCCTCGATCCCAATTGCTGCAGTCTCGTGATCACGCATTTCTCCGACCATGATCACGTCTGGATCAGCGCGAAGGAACGAGCGCATGGCCGCAGCGAAAGTGAAGTCGATCTTCGGCTGGACCTGCACCTGCCGCAGTCCCTTCTGAGTGATTTCAACCGGGTCTTCTGCAGTCCATATCTTCGTATCCTCGGTGTTGATGAAACCGAGCGCTGAATGAAGCGTGGTGGTCTTCCCCGAGCCGGTCGGACCGACCACCAGACAGATTCCGTACGGCTTCTGCACGATGGTCTGGAAGTTCTTCAGGTTCCATTCGCTGAAACCCATCTTCTCGAGCGGCAGAGGCTTCGAGCCCGCCAGAATTCGCATGACGACATCTTCATTCCCGTTGGAAGTAGGAATGGTTGCGACACGCAACTCGATCGTGCCTTTCGAGTATTTGAAGCGGATCTTTCCGTCCTGCGGACGACGACGCTCGGAGATGTCGAGCTTGGCCATGATCTTGATCCGCTGAACCAGCGCGTTGCGATGCGGTCCCGGCACTTCGAGATACTTCGCGCAGTCGCCGTCCGTACGCAGTCTTATGGTGCAGGGATTCTTCGAGCCGTCCGGTTCAATGTGGATATCGGAAGCGCCCTTGTTGAAAGCGTCGATGATGATCTGGTTGGCGAGCTTGACGATGCCGGAATCGGTCTCATCAATTTCTGGGGCGTCGGTCGGCCGCTCTTCCTCGACCTCGGCCTCGCCGTCGCCGAGTTCGGTGATGATGCGCGCCAGATCGAAGTTCTCGACTTTCTTTTCCGTCGATTCGCCGTAGGTCTTGCCTATGTAGCCAAGGAGGTCGTCTTTCAATGCGACATGGAAGTCGTACCGTGCCGAAAGTGACATGGCCTTGATGGCGTCCAGCCGAGTGAGGTCATGCGGATCATCGATGGCGATGATCAGCACGCCGAGCTTGCGTTCGACCGGGGCGCAGACGTACTTCTTCCACATCTCTGAAGGGACACGTTCTTTCAGGTCGAGCGGAATGACCTGCTCTCCATCCCATGAAAAAAATTCGGTCGAGTAGAACGTAGCCAGTGAACGTCCGAGCTCTTCCTTCGAGACACCCATTTCCTCCACCAGCACCGTGCCCACATCCAGGTTGTTCACGCGGGCGCTGGTGACGGCCGTCTCGATGTCTTTCTCGGAGATGATGCCCCTGTCGACGAGGCCACCGAAGCGCGAAGGCTTGTTCTGACGAGTGACTTTATGCTGGTTGTAGAAGGCAATTCCGAGGATGCGGGCCAGTTCTTCAGCAGCATCTTCATCCTGCTGGGTGAAGACCGGGCCATGCTGCTTGTTGATCAGCTGGACCACGCCAAGCAGATATTTTTCGAAAAGGATCGGCACGGCCAGCATGCTGATGGTGCGGAAACCAGTCTGCTTGTCCCACCTTTGATCGAAACGGAGATTCGGGTGCAGGGCGGTGAGTTGCGAGGAGTCGTAGACGTCACGGACGTTGATGGTCTTACGACTCAGCGCAGTGAATCCGGCCACGGAGGTGAAGGATTTCGGAACACGGATTTCCTTCGGTGCGTCGCCGACTTTCTGGATCGAGTAGAGTTCCTGATTCTTGGTGTCGACCGCATAGATGGTGAGGCGGTCGGCATCGAGCAGCTCCAGGATACGATCCTTGAGCGACATCAGGATCTGCGGAATGGATTCTGCCGCATTGATCTGATTGGTGATGTGCGTGAGGCGCTTGCGATATTCGAGTTCGCGCTCGAGTGGATTGATTGGAGTCGCAACGGCTGTCATTTCGCCTTTCTCCCGGATGTTCGATTGTCTGGTGTCCTCGAAGGATAGCGCAGATCTGGTGAACGGGGGTCAACGCGTGAAGGCGACGATTGCCCGGAGTGTCGGACGCGCTGCTGCGCGTCCCTACCCGGCACCTGCCTGCCATGTCGAATTGCGGATGCGGAGCGTCCAATCACGGTAGTCCAACGTCCATACCGTAGAGCTGTAGGGGCGCGCAGCAGCGCGTCAGCAACCCCGGGGCCGTCTATGCGGTCATACGCACGGGTGCAAGCTGCGGGATCTCGCGTGGAACCGCGCGGAGGCCTGATGTGGCTGCTCGAAGGCAGTCGCGACCAGCCGCTTTAGCTTCGTAAAGAGCTGCGTCAGCGCGGGAGATGAGCGCGCTGGCATCGAGGTCGCCACGTCTCCACTCGGTCAGGCCCATGCTGATGGTTACCGGACGACCGATGGCGTCGACGGTATGCGACCTGACTGCCTCCCCTACCCGCTCGGCCAGCTCACACGTCTCATCCATCGTGGTGCCGGTAGCAATGATGGCGAATTCTTCGCCGCCGTACCTGCAGAAGATGTCTGAGGGTCGCATCGCTTTCTTCGCCACAGCGGCGAGTTCGCGAAGCACTTCGTCACCGGCCAGATGTCCATGCTGATCGTTGACCTTCTTGAAGTGGTCGACATCGAGCAGCAGAACCGAGAAGGCATTGCCGTAGCGCCGACTCCGGGCAATCTCTTCTTCCATACGCTGATCGAAGGCCCGGCGGTTGAAGATGCCAGTGAGGCCATCGATCGTTGAGGCGCGCTCGGCTGCAATACGACTCTCATACGATTTGCTCAGTGAGCGTGAGAGTGAACCGATCATCAACACGTGCAGTACGACCCCTGACATTACGCTGAGGGCGAGCCCAAGTCGCATGTGACCGAAGCTGAACTCGGGACGAACAAAAAGAGCGCCCAGAACGATGGGAACGATGACCGCGGTCGGGATCAGGCGACGGGCCACGATTCCTCCGCTGTTTCCTGAGAAGAAGAGCGACGCCATCACACCCTGGGGCTTGTGGAAGACGACTGCAATCGAGAGCAGCAGGAAGCTGACACCAGTGTGAAAGGCCATCGAGCTGTGCCGCATCGAACCGTAGAGTACGGGGACGCCGTATGCGTATCCGACAATCGCGAAAAGCGAGCCGAGCATGACCATGCAGGCAAGAATCCCCGAGGCCGTGGAGCGGCGGACCGTGTTTGCACCGAGTAGCAGCGCGGAGCCGATGAATACGAAGTTGAAGGCGGTAACGTGCGCCATACGGCCGGGGTGAATCTTCTGAACCGAATCGTTGAAGAGCATCTGGTCGATGTGGAGTTGCACACCGGTGAAGTACTGAAAGAGCGTCGCCGCGCCGATGCTCGCGGTGATTGCTGCGGCGACGTTTCGGATGCGCGGTGCGCGGTCGAGCGCATGGAGAATGACGGCCAGCGCTGCGGCGATGAAGGCAATGGCCGTGTTGGGCTTCATCCGGATGTAGCCCGGAAGAATGGTCATGAGGGGCTCGATACCGAAGAACCAGCCGGCCAGAACGCCCACAGCGACGGCGATCACGACTGAGGCAGCCACGATGGAACCCTGGGCAGCGAGCGGCGAGGAATGGGGCATCTGATCCACTTTCATACCTGTCAGTCGGATTGAAAGCCGGAAAAATACAGGGGGGGAAGGCGGGCCGGGGGCCGGGGGCCGGAGTTGGGGTGGCAGAGTGCCGCGGGGCGTGTGAACGTCATTTCGATGAGCATGGGAGGCTTCGCACCCACGCAGATTCCTGCTCGCAGTTCCGGCTGCGATATGCCGCGACCGCGCGGTTCATCGAAATGACGTCGCGGCGGAGATCGCGGCGCAGACATTCTCCATTCTGCATTCAACATTCTCCATTCACACCCCCCTCCCCCACGTGCCGAGCGAGGTCCAGACGTCGTCGGTGTTGGATGTTGTGTTGCCCGCTGCTGGCTTCGCGGACGCGCCGACCATGTCGATCGCTGCGGCAACCATCGGAGCAACGTCGTCGTCGGGCTTGCGCAGACTTTCCGCGTGCTGCGTCAGGAAGGACGTGCTCACTTCTCCCTTTCGAAATGCGGGGTGATCGATCACTCTGCGGAGGAAACTGGTGTTGGTGCGGGTTCCAAGGATGATGAACTGGCGAAGAGCAAGTTCCATACGGTCGATGGAGGCGTTGCGGTCTTCGCCGAAGCAGATCAGCTTCGCCAGCATCGGGTCGTATTTCACCGTCACTTCCGATCCCTGCTCAACACCGCTGTCGACCCGGATACCCGGTCCTCGAGGTTCGACGTATCGGGCGATCGTTCCAATCTGCGGCAGGAAACCGTTGTCAGGGTCTTCAGCATAGATGCGGCACTGCAGAGCGTGGCCCCGTTGCGTCAGCTGCTCCTGCTTCCAGGGTAAAGGTTGACCTGAAGCCACCAGTAATTGCGCCCGCACCAGATCGACGCCACAGACCAGTTCAGTGACTGGATGTTCCACCTGCAGACGCGTGTTCATCTCAAGAAAATAAAACTCATTCGTAGGCGTGACGATGAATTCGACGGTCCCGGCATTGACGTACTTCACACCGCGTGCTGCTGCCACTGCTGCAGCGGCCATTCGCTGGCGCAGGTCCTCGCTGTAGTGAGGGGCCGGCGTTTCCTCGATGACTTTCTGATGTCGTCGCTGAATGGAGCAGTCGCGTTCGTACAGATGTACCAGCCCGCCCTGCGTATCTCCGAAGATCTGGAATTCGACGTGCCTGGGATTCTCGATGTAGCGTTCGAGCAGAAGCCGGTCATTGCCGAAACTCTTGGTCGCTTCGCGCTTCGCTGAATCAATGGCCGGAGCAAGTTCGGCGTCGTTGCGAACGATCTTCATTCCCTTGCCACCGCCGCCGGCTGAGGCTTTTACCAGCAGCGGATAGCCGATTTGCGCGGCCTCGTGCAGAAGTGTCTCGAGCGCTTGATCCTCACCGTCGTAGCCGGGCACGGTGGGTACTCCCAGACGCTGCATCAACTTTCGAGACTCGGCTTTCGAGCCCATGGAATCAATGGATTCGGCGTATGGTCCGATGAAACGGATCCCGGCGTCGACGCAGGCTTGTGAGAGCTCTGCGCGTTCAGAAAGGAAACCGTAACCCGGGTGGATGGCGTCGGCTCCGGAGCGTCGCGCGGCGTCGATGACCGCGGCTACGTTCAGATAAGTCTGACGGCTGTCGCCGCTTCCGAGAAGCTCGACTGCGTCGAAGTACCGCGCTGCGGGTGAATCCTTCTCGTCCTCTGCAGCCCCGAGGACTGTAGCGATTCGCATTTCACGGCAGGTGCGGGCGATCCGGATGGCGATCTCGCCCCGATTTGGTACCAGAACTTTTTGAATCAGACCGTCCATGGTGCTTTTTCCTTCGTGAGAAATGCCGCCATTCCTGCCTGACCTTCGGCTGAAGTGCGCTGGTTAGCGATGGCCTCGATGGTGTATGGGATGGTGTCCGTGGAGGAGCCACCAGCCACCTTGGAG
>JBKJUK010000037.1:0-19549 GCA_046590705.1 Thermoanaerobaculia bacterium | reverse complement strand
CTTCGAAGTCAGTGCGTCGCGCCACAGGCAGGATTGCCTGTGCCACACAACCCCAGCCGATCTCTAGATCCGACCCCTCTGACTCCGGCCCCCGGCCCCGGGCCGCTCTTTCCCGCGCTACTATCAGTGCGTGACATTCCGCGCGTTCGGTACCGATCGACTGATCCCCTCCAAGAGCGGCGCGCTGCAGCTCCTCACCCGCGACCGTCGGGACTGGAAGCCGCGTACGGAGTCTACCTCGATACGATCGAGTCATCCCGGTACTGCAGTCGAGTGTGAGGGAGAACTCTTTGAGGTCATTTCTGCTGACCTTCTCGAGTCAGGCGGGATGCGTTTCGGGCTCGCGCACTGGGAGGAGAACGAGGCGATTCGTCATCACGTCGTCTATGACCAACTCGCAGCCGAAAACTACTCAACAGTGGCGGCTGCCACGAAGAAACGGGAGCGCGCCGGCCTGGCCATCAGCCTGATGGCCTTCGTCTTCGGTCATGCACCGGCGGCGATTCAACGACGTATCGATGAGGACTACGGCATCCCGGCCGCTCGTCTGACGCTCCTGTCGGCGATTCCAACATTGCTTTTCGGCCTGTATAGCATTCGTGCCGCCTCCGGTCTCATTTTCAAGACGCCCACCCTCCTGCCAACCTGGATGATCGTTTTCGGGGTCTACCTGTTCTTCGAGTCGCTCGTCAGAATTTTCATCTCGATGTCGGGCAAGCCCTGCGGTTCACTGCTGCTTTCCGTTCCGTTTCTTCTCTTCTCAGTACGCTTGAGACGTGGAGAGAGCGCCGTCCCATTGCTGCAGAGAGAGCTTCCGTCGGACGACGAACTGCTGATGGACGAGTTCCACCTGAAAGAACCGCTGTTCTCCCTCCTTCCGGCGAACGAGCAGAATGCGCTCAGCGAGCGGTTCGGATTCGACGGACGCCGATGGACGCGCCGCACTGCGTCGGCCCTGCTGGTCACGTCGACGATCGGTATATTCTCATCGCTCTCGTCGTTTCGCTTGAACGGAAGCCGGCTATCGAATCTGCTGGCCATCACCTTCGCGATCTATCTCTTCGTCGAACAGGCCATCCGTCTCTTCGCCGCGCTCAGGGGCCAGCCTCATGGCAGCCTCCTGGCACCGCTGGTGAGGCCGCTCCTGAAACGGTTCAGGTGATCCGCACTCAGGCGGAATAGACCGGATGTTCGGTCGCAGCGTCGGAGCCGTCGAGTGGAATTCTCAGGTAGAACGTGGCCCCCCGTCCCGGCTCGCTTTTTACGTCCACCGTTCCGTGGCAGGCCTCGACGAATTGCCTGACCAGTGCCAGTCCGAGTCCGGTCCCCGCAACTGCGTGTGCTCCACTGCCCACCTGCTCGAACTCCTCGAAGATCCGCTGCTGATCGTCGCGGTCGATCCCTATGCCTCGATCGGTCACTTCGAGTCGGGCCTGCTCACCTTCACGTGATGCGATCACGACGATCGGCTCGTTTTCCGGACCGAACTTGTTGGCGTTGGAAAGCAGATTGAGGATCATCTGTTCGACGCGCATCGGATCACCTCGCAACAAGAGCGGTTCATCGCCCAGTTCGAGCTCGATCTTCTGGAGCTTTTTTTCGAACAGCGCCTCTGTCGAGGCTACAGCACTGGCCACCACCTGACGCATATCGAATACTTCGTGTGTCAGTCGAATCCTTCCTGACTCCATCCGCGCGATATCAAGAAGATCATTGATCAGTTTGAGCAGGTGATTCCCGCTCCGGAGAATGTTCTGCAGAAATCCGACACGCTTGCCCTCATCGATATCGGCGCGATCGAGCAGCAGTTCGGAGAAGCCGACAATCGAGTTCAGAGGGGTCCGTAACTCGTGGGACATTTTCGCGAAGAACTCTGTCTTCGAACGCGAGGCTGCCAGGGCCCTCGCGGTCTGCAGCCGCAGGTCATATTCACGCGCCTTGAGTTCGACCGAGGTTTCACTGAGAGTGTCGGCCAGCGTCCTGATCTCGACGAAGTTCGATTCCACCGTTCGCGGATCGAAGTTTGCGCCGCTTTTCAATGCAGCTACGCCGAGATGCAGCTGCTTCAGCGGTCTGGTAATGGTGAGAATGAGGCTGGCCCCGGCCATCATGAGGATCATCAGCACCAGCACGTCCATCACCAGAGCCACCGTCCGAACTTTGCTTCGTCTCTCGTCCAGTGCGGCAATGACTACGGAATCAGACTCTTCCAGCCTGGTGTTCAACGAAATCATCAGCATCCGCAGAGAACGTGTTCCGCGCACGTCGTCAGAAAGCGAATCCCGAGCAGACTTGAACCACTTCTCGCTGGCCTGACGAAAGGTAGCGCAGGCCTGTCGCGTCTCAGCATCTGCACGAACCAGCACTTTGGCAAGATCGTCGAGCAGCAAGCGGTTCGTCTCCGAAGCGAGCAAAACTCTGCGGCGCATCATTTCCGGTTCGGTTTTGTCCCAGCTGCGAATCGACTCTGCGGTGATCACGACGTTTCTGTCAGCAGCCGTTACGAGTTGCGAGGCGGAGAGAGAAGTACGCGCACGCATGGATCGCTCATCTTCGAAGCTCTCCTGTAGAACTGTGCGAACGCCTGCCGAGGCCATCCAGCCGAGAAGAATGATGACCAGGGTGACTTCGAGGACGTTGGAGAGACGTCGTGGCGGCTCGACGGTTCGATCCCCGGTCATGCGTCGGAAAAGGTTCCCGGCGAAGGCCAGCAACGGAGCTGCCAGCAGTAGAGCTGCGGAGAAATCGGAAATCCACCAGATGAAAAATTGCCGGCCATTGATCAGTTCACCGGGAGGGTGCGGAATCAGCAGCAGATTTCCGATCAAGGCGCTGATGGCACTGTTGATCACGGTGCCGAAGATCAGGAACGCCAAAAAGGATTTGAGATCGCGAAGGTCGCGCATCAACTCACGACGGAAACGGAAAACGAGATACGGCAACATTCCTTCGGTAATATTCAGCAACGCACTGACGAGCAGTTTGAAAAGGCTGTCCTTGGCCTCCCACGGTGTGACCAGTGACCCCAGAAGGATACCGAGCGCACCCCAACCGCCGAAGTACATGCAGCTGATGATGTCGACTGCAGTGGCGGGATAGAAAACGCTTACGCCGTTCTCCACCTGGAAGAGCGATCCGAGACGACTCATCAGCGCGAAGGCGACAAACGTGCCTGCGACCTGAAGAAATCTTCTCCAGAACACCGACATCGGGTGCTTCTCTGCTGACTCAACCATGGATGACCATTGTACGGCGGCCGCACGTGAGGATTTCTCGGGTCCTTCCATGCTTTTTCAGATCGACGCCGCTTCTTTGACGATCCGCTGACGGACTGCTGGGAGAATCGCCGTCTACCTGGATCGAGTCACACACAAAATGAACACAATGGAACCGACGACGGAACACCTGATCTCGCTCGTGCTTCTTTACGAGCAGGAAGGGATTCGCCTGCTCAGCAGCAATTCGCCGGCCGACGAGGTTGAATATCTGGGACAGGCCGAGCTCAACTTCATGCAGGCCTACACGATGTCGTCGAAACTCGGCTCCACTCCGGGAGCCGCCCAGCCCCCCGAGGCGCTCATGGGCGAACTTGCCGACAAGAGACTTTTCGGAGACCTGTCTCCGGAAGTCCTGATTTCGTTCAGGGTATGTGCGGCCGCCGTGCTCGGGCATATGCGCAGCAAGGTGCACAGGGAACTGATTCGATCGGCATCAACGAGACCGACTCTGACTCTCGACTACCCACTTCACCTATTCATGCAGCTGGCCGGCAAGAAATCGATCGATCTCGAAAAAGTTCGAGCGGAATTGTCCATGGCGTCGAGGCGCGCGCTTCATCCGCGGCTGGCGAAGATTGCGGATATCTGGATCGAGTTCCTCGCTCAGACCATGAACACCACCGATGTCACAAATCTGCGCGAGCAGATCGTGCAGACGCAGAGTCGCATCAAGCTCCTCATGGCAGGTGAGCCCGCTGAAGAGTTTGTGATTCACCTCACGCAGCTCCTCGCGCTCGCCGCCGCTGAACTGTCAGAGAATAAAGACTCAGCAACCGACGCACGAGCTGGCGCATCGACGATGCCACTCGTCACCCAGCGGATGTCATTCGCCTGACCATCAGCGGGGCTCTTCGCCGCTTTGGACCTGGCGCACGCCAACTTCTCATGCTGCCTGTACACTGTCGACTCGAGTTGCTCTCTCAATGGAACGTCAGATGAAAGGCATTGATCTGGTGCTGCTAGGCGGCTTTCAGATGCGTCTGGGCACGGGAGCCTTCGTCGCGCTGCCGAAAAAGTCGCAGGCCCTCATCGCTTACCTGGCCCTGTCGAAAGGACAGGCACAGCCCCGCGACAAAATGGCGGCGCTGCTCTGGTCGCAGGCAAGCGAGGAGCAGGCCCGCCACAGTCTCCGGCAAACACTCGTCTCAATTCGAAAGGCGGTAGGGGACGACACACCTCTGATCCTCACCGAAGCAGACGATCTCTGGCTGAACTATCAGGCCGTGAGCGTCGACGTACTCGAGTTGATGTCACTGGCCGAGAGTTCCGATGAAGACTCATTGCAGCGGGCGGCTGAACTATACAAGGGCGAATTCCTCGAAGGTCTCTCTACCAGGGAAGAGTCCTTCGACGAGTGGCAGCTCTCGCAGCGCGAACGACTGTGGGATCTCGCTGTCGAAGTGCTCGCACGTTTGCTGCACGTTCAGTTGAGAAGCCACCTGAACAGCGAAGCGATCAAGACTGCACATCGACTGCTCGCGCTCGACCCGCTGCAGGAGGCCGTTCACCGATCCCTGATGCTGCTCTACCATCAGTCCGGGAGACGCGAAGCGGCCGTCCGTCAGTATCACACCTGCGTGAGCATCCTCAGGCGGGATCTCGGGATTCAACCGGAGCAGGAAACGCAGCAACTGTTCGAGAAAGTGATTCACGCCGAAAGCGTACGTGCACCCGAGGCTGAGGGAAGTAGAATCCTGGTCGTCGAAGACGATCAGGTGACGCGGACATATCTGGAGGGTTTGCTGAAGAATTGCGGGTACACGGTGGTGCTGGCCGAAGATGGGGAAGATGCTCTTCGCCGACTCGGCGGAGACCGCTTCGATCTGATCCTCACCGATATCAACATGCCCAATCTGTCGGGGCTCAATCTCCTCGAATCGATGAACAGCGCCGGAATCAGCACGCCGGTCATGCTGCTCACAGGCGTCGAGGACGAAGAGACCGAAGTGAAGGGACTGAAGATCGGTGCTGCGGACTACGTTCGTAAACCGATCCGGCGAGACGCATTTCTGCAGCGCGTCCGCAACGTGCTTCGCAGTCCGGCGCGAACCTGACCTTCTTGCCCGGATCATTCGGAGCATCACCACGCGAACCATCAGCACGCGAAGCTGAGATTCGCAGGCTGGCCCAGTCTGCCTACGATCAGCAGCTGCTCTCGATCCCTCCGGCATTGGTTTCTGCAATCGACCTGGATCCTCTGGAGATCGAGAGGAAGCGAAGGGAAAAGGATTACCACCTCAATACCTTCGAAATCCCGATGCTGCGCGTCATCGGCTGCCTGCTTCTATCGATCGGTCTGGGACTGCACAACCGCTTCGTCTTTCAGGCCATGACGACTCCGCAGCTGCTCAACGTGGTCATGCTTCTGTTGTCGTTCTCGTTGGTCTCGTGGGTGACCCTCCGCTTTCTGTACGACGCGAATGCCAAGGTCAATCTCGGTCTGGCCTTCCTCATTCTCGACGTTCCCCTATGGACGGCGGCCATCTACTGGAGCGGCGGAGAGAACAGCTGGCTCTTCTTCATTCTTCTGATGAGGGTGGCCGATCAAGTCAACACCTCATTCCGCAGAACTCTCTTCTTCGTCCATCTCACCGCCGTCTGCTACCTGGGGCTCATCGCCTATCTGGCACTCTTTGAGGACCGTTACGTCCTCTGGACTCTGGTGTTCGCGAAATTCATCTTTATCTACGGGGGTGGAATGTACATTTCACTCAGTGCACGCGCATCCTCCAAGAGAAGAGAGAAAAGTTCGACGGCCATTCGGGTTGCACGCGAACTGATTCGCCAACTCGCCGACAAGTCCACTCACATGCGGGCGTTGAAGATGAAAGCCGAGGATGCCAACCAGGCCAAGAGCGAATTTCTGGCGAACATGTCACACGAGATGCGCACTCCACTGAGTGCGGTGATCGGCCTGACGAAAATCACCCTCGAATCAGACCTCACACCCGGACAGCGCCATTCGCTCGAAACGGTACAGATGTCAGCTGAGACGTTGCTCGAACTCATCAACGACGTACTCGATCTCTCGAAAATCGAAGCTCGCAAACTCGAAATTGACAAAGCGCCGTTCTATCTCCGCGAAACGATTTTCTCCTCGATCCGACCACTGGGCTACGAGGCCTATCGGAAAGAACTTCCACTGCTGGTCGACGTCGACAACGGGATTCCTGACCAGCTCATCGGCGACAGCATGAGATTGCGGCAGGTCATCGTCAATCTGGTGGGCAACGGAATCAAATTCACGCACTCCGGACTGGTACGGCTCTCGGTCACGCTCGAAAAGAAGGCGAGGAAGACCGCACGAATTTCATTCAGCATCAGCGATACAGGAATCGGAATCGCTGATGAAAAACAACGCATGATTTTCGATGCCTTCATGCAGGCTGATGGATCCAGCAGCCGTAAGTACGGAGGAACAGGGCTGGGATTGGCGATCTCCTCCCGCATCGTCGAAGCCATGGGTGGAACCATCAAAGTCGAAAGCATCCCGGCATGCGGGAGTACATTCTCATTCAGTATCGACCTGCAGGTCCAGGGCGACAGCAGCTGGACGAGAGAGGTCTCCATGCAGAAGGCCGAACCCGGACGGCGAATCATTCTCGCTGAAAAGAACGATGTCATCCGGGAATGGACCAGCAGACAGCTCGAGCCTTTCTCTCCCGATCTGCGCCTCTCCAACGTCGCTGCCACCGTGCAGATGCAGATGGAAGCAGCCGGCGATCAAGCGATTCTTCTGCTCGATGCGGAGATGTTGGATTCATCGATCGACCTCTGCTCGTGGCTGTCACAGAATCCGGCCATCGCTCGACGCACGATCATGTTGCTTCCCTACGCAGGCGCGGTCATGCAGGAGGCCGGCTGCAACGAAGCCGGGGTAACCAGACTTCTGTCCAAGCCCCTTAACGCCCGCGAGCTGATTCGCCTGGTTCGCGATCTCGCCAGCGATCGCCCGTCCGACCCACCAGAACCAAAGCAGGCCGCCGGAAGAATCGGGCTCGCGGCGAGACCTTTACGCATTCTCGTCGCGGAAGACAACCTGATCAACCAGACTGTGGTTACCCACTACCTGCACAGCTGGGGTCATACCGTGGTCGTGGCGGCAGACGGACAAATCGCGCTCGAGGCCTACGACGACAACAACTTCGACGTGATTCTGATGGATGTACAGATGCCGGAGCTCGACGGGATCGAAGTGACTCGAGCCATCAGGGAGCGTGAGACCAATACTCACATTCCGATCGTCGGACTGACCGCTTTCAGTGCAACCGAAGACAAGGCCCGCTGCCTGGAAGCGGGCATGGACGAGGTGATCGTGAAACCAATCCAGGAACGAATGCTTTTCGATTCACTCGAGCGTCTTACCAGCAACAGCCGCGGATTGTCACATGTGGAGCTGCTCGCTCATTTCGACAACGATGTCCTGCTCGCGGATCAGGTAGCGAAAGTTTTCGTCAGCACCGCGCCGGGTATGTTGCAGGAAATCACCGACGCACTCACCAACAAGGACGGCGCCGCTCTCCACCGTGCTGCGCATACATTCAAGGGTGCCATCGCTAACTTTCCGGCAACCAACGCGGTGCGCGTAGCAGCAAGTCTCGAGCAGATGGGAAAGAGCAAGAATCTCGATGGAGCGAAGGCCGCCTTCCTGGTCCTGTCGACCGAAGTCGAGGAGCTGACCATGCTTCTCAGTTCCTTCTCTGTACAGGATCAGAAAGTACTCTGAATCTGTCCGCCATCCACCTGCAGCGAAGTACCGGTCACGAAGCTCGCTCGTTCGCTGCAGAGGAAAGCGATCACGTCACCCAGTTCCTGCGGAGTTCCGAAGCGCCTGATCGGGATCAACTGCTGCGCGCGCGCCAGGTAATCGTCGATTGAGATCCCTTCCTCGCGCGAGCGGATCTCCCCGAGATGAACCTGTCGATCGGTGAGAACGTGGCCCGGAAGCACTGCATTCACCAGCACATTGTCAGGCGCGAGCTGCGTGGCCATGGTCTTGGTCAATCCCGAAATGCCCGCGCGCAGTGTGCTGCTGATGGTCAGGAGATCGACGGGCTGCTTGGCGACCAGTGAAGTGATGTGAACGATTCGTCCCCACTTTCGTGCCTGCATCGCAGGGATCACCAACCGGGACATTCTTATGATGTTCATCAGCGTCGAGTCGATCCCCGAGTGCCACTGTTCTTCTGTGAGCTGCATGAAGCGAGCGGCCGGTGGGCCTCCGGTGTTCGTCACCAGAATGTCCGGGACTCCCAGCTGCGAATTGGCTTCACGATGCCAGCGCGCGATGTCGTCAGCGTTGGAAACGTCACAGATCGACCAGACCACTTCGGAGCCACTGGCAGCAGAGAGTTCCGCTGCAGTGTTCCGCACAGTCTCTTCACTCCTGGCGCAGATCGACACCCGGCATCCCTCGGAGGCCAGTGACGCGGCCGCGGCACGACCGATGCCCTTGCTGCCCGCGGCAACCATCGCTACTTTGTTTTTCAGTCCGAGGTCCATTCATCGCTCCAGATCGAAATGTCGAAAACAAGAAGCACCCGCAAGCAAATACGCCACGTCATTCCGACGAGCCACGTGACTCGTGATGATACGCAGTTGTGACTGCGAGGAGGAATCTCCGGTCCGCGCGGCTGGGGTGGAACGGCACGACCAACGCGGCGCGGAACGGAGATTCCTCTTCGCAGTCAAAGCGCGCAAGCTGACGTGATCCGCGCGTGCTCATCGGAATGACGGTGCCACGATTCCCGTGTAACTTCGCAATGATGATGGCATTTTGCCAGCTACTGGTTACTGGTTCCTCACTACTGGCTACTAATATCCAACAGCTACTCCGCCAAGTCGCGGATCAGCGGCTCCGAGTCGCATTCCAGTTTCGAGATCGACCATTACACCTTGGGCGTCGCCCATAAACTCGGCTTTCTCACGGAACGAATGCCCCATTTTTTCGAGAATCGCCCGCGTGTCGGCGTTGATGCCGAGCGGTTCCCAGTAAATCTGATCAGGAAGCCATTGATGATGCACGCGTGGCGCGTCAATCGCTCCCTGAAGCGACATCTTGTGATCGATCACATTCACGATTACCTGCAGCACAGTGTTGATGATGGTTGGTCCGCCGGGTGAACCGATGGCGAAGTGAAAGCGGCCGTCCGTCAAAACGATGGTCGGGGTCATGGAGGAAAGCGGCCGTTTTTTCGGCTCAATCGAGTTCGACTCGCCCTGAATCAGATTGTACGCATTCGGCACCCCCGGTTTGGAAGTGAAGTCGTCCATCTCGTTATTCAGGAGCAGGCCGGTTCCCTTCGCTGTCACCAACGAACCGAAGCTGCGGTTGAGCGTGTAGGTGTTAGTCACCACGTTGCCTTCCCGATCGATGATCGTGAAGTGCGTGGTGTCGGGTGATTCGTAAGCGGCCGGGTTTCCCGCTCGAATATCGGTACTCTTCGACGCGCGCAGCATGCCGAAGGAAGAGCCGAGTTGCTCAGCGTACTTTTTCGAGATCAGGCCATCGACCGGAACTTTCACAAAGTCTCGATCTCCGAGAAATGAAGCTCGGTCCGCGAAGGCGCGACGCATCACTTCGGCGAGGAGATGAATGGATGCAGCCGAGTTGTGTCCTCCGGCAGTCACGTCGTGCTTCTCGAGCATGTTCAGCATGGAAAGAAGCGCGGTTCCGCCGGATGAGGGTGGCGGCATGGTAATGATCTCGTGTCCGCGATAGGTGCCGCGTAACGGTTTACGGAGAGTCGGCTCGTATCCCTTCAGATCCGCAGCCGTGATGATCCCGCCGTTGGCCTGCATGTCGCGAACGATCATCTTTGCGGTTTCACCTTCGTAGAACTCTCGCGGCCCCTTGTTGCGCAGTCGCTTCAACGTTGCAGCGAGCTCCGGCTGAACGAGCCGTTCCCCCTCCTGATAGAACTTTCCGTCTCGCAGAAAGATGCGATTGCTGTCCGGAAACATTGCCAGATTCTTTTCCCCCGCCTTCAGACTCCGTGCGAGGTGGTAATTTACCGTGAATCCATCCGCAGCCAGCTTTCGCGCCGGCTCCACGAGCCTGGCCCACGGCAGGCGGCCGTGCTTCTCCCGCGCCATGGCCAGCCCGGCCACAGTCCCTGGCACACCCACGGCTTTGTATCCCCGCGTGGAAAGATTCTCGACTACTTTCCCATTCGCATCGAGATACATGTCGCGCGTCGCGCCCAGTGGTGCGCGCTCACGGTAATCGATGATGTCCACTTCACCGGCTGCAGTGCGGATCATCATGAAGCCGCCACCTCCAAGGTTGCCCGCCTCGGGCCAGGTCACCGTGAGCGCGAGTGCAACGGCCACCGCGGCATCCACGGCGTTCCCGCCCTGCTGCATCACATCCACACCAATCTGCGAGGCGATTTCGCTGGTCGAGGCAACCATGGCCTGCGGCGCGCGCACCGGAATCGATGAAGCGGCGAACAGCGGGAAAGAACCAGAAATGAACGTGCACAGCAAAACGGTCGCGGCAATTCTTCGCATTCGAAACCCCTTGAGGAACGGTAGCCGGCAGTCGAGTAGTTGAGTAGGTGAGTAGTTGAGTAGCCAGTAACCAGTAGTTGAAGCAACAGCGCAGCGCGTGAACGATCGCGAAATCCCCTCACCTACTGGTTACTAGCTACTGCAGCCTTACCTACTGGTTACTGGCTACTGGCTACTGGCTACTAGCTACTGGCTACTCCAGTAAAGCGCGTTGAACAGGAGCGGGAACGTGGCGTGGGTCTGCGCACGATGTTGCGGGCGGAAACCGAACAGTACCAGCTTTCCTTTTCCGTAAGTCATGGCCACGGCAGCTCCCTGTCGTGCCAGTTTTGCTTCTCCCCTGATCCATCCGGACATGAGGATGCGCTTCGAGTCTTCGGGATACGACATGAGTACCCAGCGCTGCATCTCCGGACCCGGCAGGGAAGTCTCGAAGGCGAGGTTTCGGTCCGCGAAAATTGCGACCTCCGGCGGCATTCCGCGCGTTACGGGATGCCAACCGCTCACCTCGGCACGAAGAAGCGATCCAGGAAGAGCGAACTCGTCGGCTTTCAATTTTGAGATCGCATTTCGAACGGGAACGTTGAAGTTCTCGGTGACGTACTCGGTGCTCTGACCGAAGGCGATCAA
Source organism: Thermoanaerobaculia bacterium (assembly GCA_046590705.1). Lineage (GTDB taxonomy): Bacteria > Acidobacteriota > Thermoanaerobaculia > Gp7-AA8 > Gp7-AA8 > JBKJUK01. The sequence goes on along the minus strand of JBKJUK010000037.1, from coordinate 8,129 downwards.
GGTGCCCCCATTCTCGACGAAAGAAAGAAGCGCAGCCACACCTGTCTCACCGATTCCGCCGCGGAATTCCGCCGGGAATTCTTCGTGATACTTCATCGCTCCGTCCTCTGTTTTGCGACGGCCCTTCACGATGGCCTCGCGGTCCATGCTGGGAAGGATGATGGCGTCGAAGGACTTGCTCAGCCCACCCGCCTTCATGGCCGGGTTTTCGATCGATTTCACATCGAACCCGTACTGCTCGAGCAGCCAGCGGGTCCAGCCTTCATCCATCGACGCTTCGAATGGTTTGTAAATACCAACTCGCGGCGCTTTGATGGCCGTTCCACGCGGTTCCTGCGTGGGCTCGAGTCGTACACGAAGTTCCTTCGCCAGTTGCGCAACTTTCTGCGCCGAAACTCCATCGATGACGTAAGTGCCTGCCTTCGATTCTGCCGCGGCATTCTCGTCATTCTTCGGAAGGGCTGTCGCGGTGACTGTGCCGCCTTCGCGAAGGGCGGCGTTGATGACCCGGGCACTTTGTGCCGAACCTGCGTCGACAGCGACGTGGCCGGCGGTGATGCGCGATGCCGGTTTCGCGGTCGGCGCCGACGCCAGGGTGATCGGCGCGACGACGGCAATCATTTTCGGGTCGCGCGGAAAGGCTGCGCGCTCGACGGATACGCCCATCAGCAGCGGCAGACTCCACGCTGCAACATCGTAGGGCCGGAGGATTTCAGGACTGTCGGTCAGACGTATCTCCGGATAGCGCTGCGGCTCGAACATCTCGGCGACAAATCGGCTGTAGGGTTGTGTCAGGGGGATCCAGAAATCGCCGTCGGGAGCTTCCATGACTTCGACACCATGGTCGGCCATCAGCAACGCAAGCTGCCGCGCAGTGGCAGGGTCGCGCTGCTGGGCGGGGATGCGATACGCCGAACCGGCCGGAAATCCGGCTACGGCGGCTCTGGCCCGCACAGATACATCGCGAAGAAAGTCTGCCCGCCGTTCGGAGCAGGTCTCGAGCATGGCGTCCGAGGCGATGCGCTCGTAATCCATGATGTCGCGCATTCGCCACCATCCACCCTTCCATGGGTTGGGATGATTGATCTGGGCCTTGTACTCGATCAGACCTTTGCCCCCGCCCTGCAGTTCGCTGGGATCGATGTAGACCGGAGTGGCCATTCGGGCAGAAGCGACTTCCAGCAACAGACCGGTGATGTTTTTCCACCAGCCGGTGTTGCGTGTCCCTCCAATCCAGTAGGCGTCGTATTGGAACCCGTAGATCACACCTGCCTTCTCGTTCTGCTCCAGGCGGAAGGCCATGTTCGTACCGATCATGTTGATCTCGCGCCAGATCAGGGGATGGACGTCCACATCAACAGGATCGGCGAAAGGTGGAATGAACATTCGCGGCCCCTCCTGACCCATCTGATGTTCGTCGACGAAGACCTGCGGATACCACTCGTGATACAGAGCGCGACTCATGTTGCGGGTCTCTTTTTGTGTGAGCATGAACCAGTCGCGATTATTGTCGTGACCAACGTAGTGGTGATACAGCTTCGGCAGCCGACCGCCTTCGTTGGGAGTCCCGACGTTCTTCCGATACCACTCGGTCTCCATGATCTGACCGTCAGGATTGAGCGAAGGAACAAGAAGCAGGACCACATCGTCGAGCCGCTTCTTCGTTTCGGGATCGGTAGCCGTGGCCAGAGCGTGGGCCCACTCCACAGCCATCTGACTCGAGGCAATCTCGGTCGAATGGATATTGCAGGTCACGAGCGCGACGACTTTGCCGTCTGCGACCAGGCCATCGATCTGCTCGGAGGAAAGGCCGCGCGGATCTGCCAGCTTTTTCGAAATCTCCTTGATGCGATCGAGATTGCGAATGTTCTCGGCCGAAGAAATCACGACCATGATCATTTCTTCGCCCAGCGTTGTTGTACCAAGCGTCTCGACTTTGACGCGAGGAGACGCTGTGTCGAGCGCCTTCATGTACGTCCGAATCTGCCTGTAATCCGCGAGGGTCCGGTCAGCCCCGATCTTCACGCCGATCGATTCTGAAGGCTTCGGGATCGACTGCGCAGCAACGGTGGAAACTGCGAACAATACGACGGCAAACGCACGAACAATTCCAAGAATCATTGCGACTCCAATACGCCGATCTGAACAACGCCGTGATTATAGTCGTGGTGAGAGAGTGCGACGCGGGGAGGAGCTTGACGGCTCGACCCGTCTGCGCCATTTCGGGAGCGATGATTCAGGAACGATGATTCAGGAGGCGCGATAGCGCGCGTGCGTGAGAAGCATCCCTGCAATCGCCTGGAGCGGAGCGACGACCCGGACGGAGCCTGCGGCGATCGCTGCGCGCGGCATTCCGAAGACCGCTGAGGTCACTTCGTCCTGGGCGATGGTCATGGCCCCGGCATTCCGCATCTCACGCAGTCCGCGACTTCCGTCGTCCCCCATTCCTGTGAGAATCACGCCTACACCATTCTGCCCGGCCGCATTTGCCATCGAACGCAGCAACACGTCGACACTCGGGCGATGCATCGAAACGAGACGTCCACCTCTCACCTCAACGACGTATTCGGTGCCGCGCCGGTGAACGAGCAAATGGTGGCCACCGGGCGCGATCAGCACCGTTCCCCGCGAGACCACCTCACCATTCACGGCCTCCCGCACAGAGACAGCCGCGCCAGCATTCATTCGCCCGGCGAATGCATGCGTGAAGCTCTCGGGCATGTGCTGCACGATGACCATGGGAGGAGCGTCACCGGGAAGCTGCGAGATCAACGAGCGAATCGCCTCGGTTCCGCCCACAGAAGCACCGACTGCGATCAGTGTATCGGTGAAGGGAACCGTTTCTGACATCAGCGGCAGGATCACGTCCGCATTGTTTCCCGGCAGGGACCGGGATGGGGCGCTCAAGGGTACTGACCATGAACGGTCGAAGCTGGCTGATGTGGCGGTCTCGGTCATCGGCGGTCTCTTTTCGGGGAACACCGTTGAGTCATGCTGACTATGAGAAAAATACAGCGGCCGCAACAAAGTTGAACCTGCGCGGCGGTGAGCGAAGGTCGCAATGTCGACGCCGCAAAATGTCACATCGAGGATGGTCAGAACTGCAGCCGCACGATTTTCCCGAGCTTGCGTTTCACACGGAAGGCCAGTGGGGCCACCGTCTCCCGATAGAACTTCATCCTGCGCCAGCGACGGTAGTGGCTTCTGTCGCCGTAGCGCTCTAGCGTTGCACTCAATGGATTGACGGGCTGGGCGACGATCACGCTGTGGTACGAAACTCCCCTGCCCATCTCTTCCTCTTCAGCCGCGAGCATCGATCGCACGAGCTCTGCGTCGACAGGTCCGACCAGGAACGGATACAACACGGACAGCAGGTTACCGCCGTAGTCGCGACGAAACTGAATCTCGAATCCCCGTTCCAGCTGCTTGACGATCTCGTCGGAACGCACTGCCTCAGATGGGTCGTGTTTTTGAATCGGAAGTGGGAGCTCGACACAATTCCTGGCTACGCGCGGGAGTGAGTCGAAGAAAGTGCGGTGCGATGAAATGGAATGCTCTGTCCACGCAAATCGAGAAGGACCGATGAATTCATCGAGGTAAACCATCCCTCCTGGAACCAGCGCAGCGGCGACCTGACCGAGAAGATGCTCGAGTCGCTCGACGTGATGCAACGACTGATGAAAGAACACCGCCTCGTATCGAGCAGTCGGAAGCTCGATGCGGTTGAAGTCCGCAGCGAAGTACCGTATGGACGAATCCATCCCATTCTTCCGTGACGCGTCGACGGCGAGCAGCAGACTTTGAATCGAACCGTCGAAGGCCTCGACACGACCGCAGATTCCGCGTCGGACCAGATCTCGCTCGAGCGCCCCGGTACCGCAGCCGATGCTAAGAGCCCGCGCGAAGCGGCGTCCGTTCAGGATGCACTCGAACCAGTCCAGTGGCCATCCGCCACTGCTGCCCGAGACCCTCCGGTTGATCGCTTCACGAATCAGGGGATGCTCGAGCCAGCCGGTATGCGAAGGCTCGACCACTTCCTGGTTCCAGAACTCTGCTGCTCGCTCGCTGCTGCTCACCGATGAAAGATACAGGATTGGGCCGGGGGCGGGGGGTTGGAGGCCGGATGAAGTAAGGAAGAAAAGCGCGAGGCGTTCACTCTTTTCTTACTTCGAATTTCTGCGCTCTGCGTTCATCAGCCCCGGCCCCCCGACTCCGGCCTCCGGCCCGCATTCACTGCGACAAGTATTTTTTCAACAGCTCGTCCAGCTGCTCGATTTTGAACGGCTTGAAAAGATACTCATCCACCTTGAAGGCCCGGAGCGCTTCGTTCTTGTATTTGTTGTAGGTATAGACGCCGGTCATGATGATGGTGCGCGAAGCCGCGGTGGCCGGCTCTTCCTTGATCAGCCGGCACATCTCACGCCCATCGAGCTTCGGTAACAGTGCATCGGCGATGACGAGTTCCGGCACATACCGACGGGCGAGTTGCAGGCCATCCTGACCGTTGTCGGCCACGATCAAGCCGTATCCGGCTGCGCGCACGACGTGGCTCACCAGCGCGAGCATGTCGCGCTCGTCCTCGACCACGAGAACGAGCGGTCTCGTCAACTCACCCGGCTCGGAGTTGGCGGCTTTTTTCACCTCTCGCTTTTGATAACGCTGCGCCGCAAGCGCTTCCGGTGCACTCATCCAGATGGACTGCTTGATTGCCGTATCCACGCGGCAGAAACAGTTCAGACAGCTGGGACACTGGAGGGAGTGCTCCCTCGATACACAGTTGCACCACTCGGCTTTGGAAACGTCGAAGCGCTTCCTGCAGTTGGGACAACTGATCGTGTAGGGCGGGATTTTTTTCACAGAACTCTTCATGCTGTTCGCCCCTGAATTTTTGTCGAGGAGTGAGTCGTTCCTGGTGAGTCCAGGCTGGGAACGATCGCCCTCACTGTACGGATGGGGCGGTACCTCCAGGTTCAATTTCTTGTCCAGGGTCGCGTCAGATTCAATTTCTATCGACGGGCGATCAGGAAGTGCGGCTGTGCTCTCCACCGACGCTGCGTCGATCATTGCAAACCACTCTTTCTCACGGGCGCTGCCCCCGAGGTCCGTCGCGTCAGTGGCGTCCACCGACTCGCGCTCTGTCCGTAGACAAGCGATGACCTCGGCAGCGCCGTAGGGTTTCTGAATGAAGTCGAGCAAAGGCGTTGAATCCAGGCGCGCCTGCATCCTCTCGCTGACACGAGTGAGAGCGAAGAGAATCCGGAGTCTCGGAAACTCGGAAGTAATGGCCTGATAGAGGGTCTCGACATCGTTGGAATCGCAATCGACGAGAACTGCGTCCGGCTTCAGCGTCTCCACTTCGACCAGCGCGTCGACCAGATCTTCGACAATTTCAACGGTCATGTTCTGTCGCTCGAGCTCAGCGCGCAGGTGCGAGGCCCCTCCGTCGCGGTCAATGATCAGCAGCGTCAGTGCCGACAGAGTTTCGATTCCGGGGCGTGCCCGGTCGGCTGCATCCCGATCGTCAAAGTCGTGTTCCTCCCATGGCGGAAGATCAGATTGAGCGCGGGAAGTCTGTGAGACGGGTGCCTCGTCCTCCAGCACAGGCGGAAGTGTGATCTCGACTGGCTCGCCACCGGTGCTGGCCTGCGGTACGACTTCCAGCTCTTCGGCGTCAACGGAGAAATCATAAAGCGACTCATCGACCGGCGCCTCAGCCGGCGGGAAACCATGCGCGAGAGTCTCGGCCTCATCAGCTCCGTCCTCGTCATGAGCAACCGGATGATGGGCAGTCAACGAAAAGAGATCGAGATGAGGTTCCTCCTGCTCTTCGGCCAGCGGCGGCGGAAGCGCGCTCTCGAACTCAGAGGAGTCATCGACCGCTTCCCCAGAAGCATTCAGATCCTCGAGCAGCGGCGGAAGGTCGGAATCACCGCGTCGCGCGTCGACCTCTCCACTCGACGGCGTACTGCCCACGGCATCGACCTCGGGCAACCCACCCGATTCCTCCGCTAGTTTCGTCCCGAAAACAGCGGCGCTGCTCGACTCCTGTGCAGTGTCAGGGAGCGGATACCTTGCGAAGCGATCAGCGACTGAGCGATCAGGGTCGGCCACAACGTCGAGTAATGAGATGGTTTCGGGCGAGGATGCAGACGCCTCGGAATCATCAATGACGCCACCGGCTGCAGATTCGCCCGACTGCGAATCGGCGCCTGTCGTAAAGTCCGCTCGAGAAGTGTCGGCTGTCGACTCGGAACCCTGGTTCGATTCATCAGCCCCGATGTGATCACCTACGACCGCACCGCCTTTGGCAAGCGCGCGCGCCGGAGCGATCGTTTTCCTGGAATCGGCAGATTCACCAGCAGATGCCTCTTGGAGAACTTCGGAGCGTTGCGGTTCTGCCCCCTGCTGATGACCAGGTGATCGTTCTACGGCGGAAACCTGGGTAGTCTTCTCGAGAGTCTTCTCTTCGGAAGTCTTGCTTGCCGGAATCTCGAGGGCACCCGCGCGAGAGGACGAGCTTTGGATCGAGAAGGGCGTCTCAACAGCGACCGGAGCGCTATCGATCTCGCGCCGCATTTCTGCCGGGCCGCGCTCGATCCCGCCGGTGCTCGCCGATCCCTGATCCGCGCTCTTTGCGTTCGCAGCAGCTGCCATTGCGACGACTGGCTTGTGCCGCGCAGCATCGACAGTTGCCGAGGTTTGGCCAGCCGCAACGGTCAGCTTCCTGCGCCGACGTGAGAACAGCGAGATCATGATGGCTGCTACCAGGCCGGCAGTCAGCGTGTAGGCGGCTTCCTCAAACCTCGGAGTGGTACTTCCCAGCAGCATCGCCGCGATGGCGCAGAGTCCCGCGGCCATGACACCGGGTCCGAATCCGCCGCTGTAAGTCGTCAGGGCGACGGCGGCCGCCGCCGCCAGGGCTCCCACCGCGGAACTCCCCGGTGCCAGGAGTACCGATGTCACCAACGCAACGATGACAGCAGGCAGCGCGAGTAGATAACGAAGAAGATTCTTCATCGATGAACGTGCATCTTACCCGCGACTCACACAGTAGCAAGGAGAGAAATCGAGGTCTTCCCGGAGCCTCCGGAAGATTCCGGAGGTCGAACCTGTCGAACCAGTGAAGTTCAAGCCCGCATTTCTCTCACGGCCTCGTCGCGCGGTCGTGGGAACGCAGGGAAATGGGGCCATGGCATGACCATTGATTCAACGGCTCGAATGAGCAATGAAGTGAAGCGAAGATCCACGGATGAACCGGGCAACATCACCAACAGCATCCCGGTCTGGCCAGGCCGGGCCTTCCCTCTCGGCGCGACATTCGATGGTAACGGAACGAACTTCTCGATCTTCTCGGAGGCTGCCGAGAAAGTGGAACTTTCCCTTTTCGATGAGGCAGGAAATGAGTCCCGAGTGACCCTTCCTGAGGTTGATGCACTCTGCTGGCACGGCTACCTGCCAGACGTCAAACCAGGGCAGCGCTACGGGTTCCGTGTGCATGGACCCTGGAATCTGGAGCAGGGGCATCGTTGCAATCCTTCGAAACTGCTGCTCGATCCATACGGAAAAGCGGTCGATGGCGGAATCGACTGGCAGGAAGCAGTCTTCCCATATCGCTTCAACGAGCCGGAGACCTCCGTCAATTACGACGACAGCGCGCCGTTCATGTCCAGGTCCGTGGTCACCGATCCGTCCTTCGACTGGGAAGACGACCGCGCGCCCGCGACCCCGTGGCACCAGACCATCATTTATGAGGTGCATGTCAAAGGATTCACTGCGAAGCATCCCGAGGTGCCCGAAAACATTCGCGGAACCTACGCGGGCATTGCGCATCCTGCGTCCATCGAGCATTTCAAGAAGCTCGGCGTGACTGCAGTCGAACTTCTGCCCGTGCATCAGTTCATCCAGGATTCTCTTCTACTCGAGCGGGGACTCCGAAACTACTGGGGCTACAACTCGATCTGCTACCTCGCCCCGCATAACGAATACAGCTCATCAGGCCAGCGCGGCGAGCAGGTGCAGGAGTTCAAGCAGATGGTCCGGTCACTTCACGAAGCCGGCCTCGAAGTCATTCTCGACGTGGTCTACAACCACACCGCCGAGGGCGACGAGTGGGGCCCGACAATTTGTTT
>JBKJUK010000221.1:0-6455 GCA_046590705.1 Thermoanaerobaculia bacterium | reverse complement strand
GTCGGATCAACTCGAGCCGCCCCACGGCACTTCCGGAAACTTCGGAGAGGAGTTACGGAAGGAAAGAGAGATCCGCGGAATCACTCTCAAAGAAATCGCCGACGCCACCAAGATCAGCAAACGTTTCCTGGAAGCGATCGAAAAGAATGACTTCAAGACGCTTCCTGCGCCGATCTTCACGCGCGGATTCATTCGGGAGTATTCGCGCTATCTCGGGCTTCCAGCCGACGACATGTTGAACCGCTACGCGGAATTCGTGCGGCGGGCCGAGGAGGAGGAGAATGCACCTCTCAAGACTGGTCCGGTCCCGGTGTTTCAGACCCGGCCCATCAGTAACATCCCCCAGTCGTACGCGCGATTCAATCCAGGAGTGATCTTCGCCTTCATTCTCGTGGCTGGTCTTGCTGCCGCCCTCTGGTTTTTCCTGCTGAGACGTCCAGCTCCAGCTGTTGTCGATGCGCCCTCACTGTCCCCTGCAGCGGAGCCAGCTGTTGCCGGATCCGCCCCTGCTGGAAGTTCGGACCTTACTGCAGAGACACTCTCACTGCGCCTCGACCTCACCGAGAACAGCTGGATCTCACTCGATGCAGATGGGAAGTCGGTGCTCAACGAGGAACTGGCTGCTGCTGACACCAGAACGTTCACCGCCAGCGATAGCTTCAGATTTCGCACGATCGGCAACGCCGGTGGTGTGACCCTGACGCTGAACGGCATGAAGTTGCCTCCTCTCGGCGCAAGCGGTGAAGTGGTCAAGAATCGGGTGGTGGACCGGACCACGCTCGCACCTTCAGCCCCGGCCGATCGTACGTCTCGATGAGCGCAGACGCTTCTGAACTGAACGCAGCAATTGTTCTGAAGCGAATCACGAGCGGCGAGCTGCCGCGTGACTCAATTCTGCTCGTGGCCCGCGGCCTGCTGCCTTTCGCGCAGGAAGAAATGGTTTCCATCGTCTCGCAGCTTGCCCGGCACGCGGACGAAGAGATTGCAGCGACAGCGCTCGCCACGCTTCGCGAGATTCCGCCATCGGTCCTGATCAGCTGCGCCCGAAATACCGGTGAAAATCCGGAGAGCCTCGACGCGCTGGCATTCGTCATCGAGGACTCCTCGGTCCTCGAGGCCATTGCCAGAAACCGCGCAACTCCTGATGAAACATTGCTCAGGCTGGCCGGTGCGGCAGGTGCGAACCTGCAGGAAATCCTCATCGTCAACCAGGAACGGTTGCTGCGCACGCCAGCCATCATCGAGGCCCTGCTCGGCAATGCCAGCCTCTCGATCGACGTCCGGCGTCGCGCCCTCGAGTTTCAGGATGAGTTTTTCGTCAAGCGGAAGCCACAGATCGAGGCTCTTCCCATCGAGTTCGATTCCGGCGAGCCGCTCGCGCCGGAAGAAGAAGACCTGATGATTGAGATGATTGAACAGGCGGAGAAGTTCGAGGCCGCAGCTGTTCTGCCATCCTTCGAGGAAATCGACGAAAAGGACGCCGAGAAAGTTTCTCTCTGGTCGAGGATCGGAAAGATGAATGTCGCCCAGAAAGTGCAGATCGCATTCAAGGCCGGTCCCACCGAGCGCGGGATTCTGATTCGTGATCGGAACAAGATGGTCTGCAGTGCCGTCATTCGCAGTCCGAAGATCACCGACTCTGAGGCAGAGGCCTACGCCGGGCTTCGGAACGTCGACGAGGAAGTTCTCAGGCTGATCGGCAATAACCGGCAATGGATGGCGAAATATCCGATCGTCATCGCTCTCTCCAGAAATCCCAAAGCCCCCATCGGAGTTGTTCTCGGTCTGCTCAATCGGATAACCTTGAAGGATCTGAAAGCATTGACGACGGATAAGAATGTTTCGGAAGTCGTGCGAACCACCGCGCGAAGGCTGCACCTTCAACGCAAGAAAGTCGGATGAAAATCAACTATTACGAGATCCTCGGTGTTCCACGCTCAGCGACCGATGCGGAAATTCGTGACCGCTTCCGGCAGCTTGCCAGAGTTTCGCATCCTGATCGCTTCTCGGGTGCCGCCAAGGTGGAAGCCGAGAAGAAGTTTCAGACGCTGACCGAGGCGGTGAACGTCCTCACCAATGAAGGGCGAAGGCGTCAGCACGACGCCGAGACGCAGAGCAACGCTCCCAAGGCCGCCACGGACTTCACGCAGATCGCTAGAGCCTACATCGCTCGCGGAGTGAAGTCGTACAAGGAAGGGGATTATCAAGGAGCGTATGAGGCCTTCGACATGGGGGCCAAGCACAATCCCCAGGACGGCAAAGCCTTTCACTATCTCTCGCTCGCCGCTTCGAGATTGCCTTCCATGATGCGTCAGGCAGTCCAGGCTGTGGAGAGTGCCGTTCAGAAGGATCCCTTCAATCCGGTCTACCTCAAAGACGCCGGCTTGATCTGCAAACGTGCCGGACTTGCCGCAAAGGCAGAACGTTATCTCGAAGAAGCCGTAACATGGGGCCAGACCACACCGGATGTCGAGGCCGCGCTGTTCGAGCTTCGACAGGGAAAAGAACCAAAAGAGCAGGGAAAAGGTATCCTCGATTCTCTCTTCAGAAAAGGTTAATGCATGCAAGTGACGAGTTTCGGTCTAACTGACATTGGCCGACAGCGGCAGCACAACGAAGACATGCTACTGCTGGATACCGGCGCAGGCCTTTTTCTGGTCGCTGACGGAATGGGGGGGCACGCCGCCGGCGAGGTCGCATCCCGTATTGCTGTGGACAGCATTTCTGAATTCATCGTGCATACAGTCGAAGACGACGGCACCTGGCCACACGCCTACGACGAGCGCTTCAGTCGCACGACCAATCGTCTGGTGGCAGCGCTGAAGATCGCCAATACGCGTGTTCTCGAGGCCATGCGGAATGACAGCAAACTTCGAGGAATGGGTACGACCGTCGTGGCGTCACTCTTCGAAGGCAATCGGGCTTCGATTGCACACGTTGGAGACTCTCGGGCTTACCTGATCCGCGACTCGAAGATTTCCCGCATCACCAACGATCACTCCTGGGTTCATGAGCAGGTGCAGGCTGGAATGCTCTCAGAAGCAGAAGCCGAGAAGCATCCGCTCCGCAACGTCATCACCCGAGCCCTCGGTGGAGCGTTGAACGTGACTCCGGACGCGTCAGAGATCGAATGTCTGACGAATGACATCTTTCTACTCTGCTCCGACGGGCTGACTGGAATGGTTCCTGAAGAAGAGATTCTGAAGGTCATGAGCGAACATCCCGATCTCGAGGATGCTTGCAAATGTCTGATCGAATTTGCGAACCAGAAAGGCGGGCATGACAACGTCACGGCTGTTCTGGTCAGAGTCTCCTGAGGAGTTACATTGAAAATCATCATCGATTACTGCGGCGTCTGAAACTACCTTCCAAGGGCCTCCAGTCTGGCGGCCGAGATCAAAAAGAAGTTTGGAGTCGATTCGCAGATCAATCGACTCAGCGGTGGGATCTTCAATGTGACCGTCGACGGCGAGAAGATTTTCTCGAAGCATGACGAAGGACGCTTTCCGACTGAGGAAGAGATCCTCGACAAGCTGGCTCTTTTGAGTAGCCAGTAGTTTAGTAGCCAGTAACCAGTAGTGTGGTGTGCGCTGCGCGCCCGTGCTCGTCCTGGTCCCTATCCGCCGGGTCGTGTTTCACAGGGCCGGAGGCCCGGCATCGCTGTAGCCCATGGCCGTAAGGCCTGGGATATGCGCGGCAGCCTCATTCTGCGAGCCCCGGCGGGGCGGCATCGCGACGTTGAGCTTCGATCAGACGTATTTGCGAAGTAGCGATAATCGACACGACGTGTAGTCGAACCGAGGTCGCGATGCCGCCTCCTCCGGGGCTCTGGGATATGCGCGTGCGTGGTCCACGGCCTTACGGCCGTGGCTAAGAGATGGCGCCCCTTTGGGGCTCTGGATCTTGGTGATACGTCAGCGGCGCCCCATCGGGCTCGGGATCGTGGTGACACCTTCTCGGCGCCCCTGCGCGACTGGCTCATGTAGCTTTCGAGTTATCATGCGTACGTGCTCTGAAGTTTCGTGGGTGCGGCGGGGTCGGGATGGGTGTGAGCTGGAGAGGTTTGATCTTGTTTGTGCTGTCGAGCGGAATCGTGCTTGGCGCCGCAGCCGGTCCCCCACGCCCGATGCTCAGCGCACCGGCGGGTGACCGCCAGCTTGCCGTTCTCGACCGCGACCAGGAGATCTTCCTGCTGGTCACTCCTCACGCTGGTGACGCCTTGACCCGGCTGGCATTGCGGACCACCGGAGATGCCGGAAGGTGGAAGGAAATCTCCGCGCTGAACGCCGTGAATGGCAGCTTGTCCACGGATAGACCTTTACGCGTTCCGTTCTCGCTGCTGAAGCATTCGCTGCGACTGCAGGTCATCCGAGCTTTGTTTCCGGAGGATCAGAACGGGGTTGAGGGCTGGCGGCATAAAGTCGTTCTCAGCGGAGCTGCCGAGGGTGAGTCATTCTGGAAGATTGCCGAATGGTTCACGGGCGACGGTGCGAACTACGGTGCGATCCGGAAAGCGAATAAGACCGAGGCACTCTCGACCCGCGCCGGGCAGTGGGTGCTGATTCCCCGCAAGTTGCTGGCTGAACCGTTTCGGGCGACCGCGCCAGACCTTTTTGTCCGGGAGCGGAAAGGAGTGCAGGCTGCCGAGAAGGCGAGGACGAACGTTCGGCCCATCGATTCCACGGCCGGTTTGCGTTCGGAAGGGAAGATGGGCAACGAGAATGAGGCGCGACCCTCTCGAGTCCTGGAGACGAAACCAGCATCGTCAGTGCCTGAAGCGAAAGCGTCAGTCACGGCCGTCGCTGATCCGAGTTCTTCCTCCGAGCCGTCTCCGCTGCTTTACGCAAGGGCCGCAGAGCGGCCCTTCGCGACCTACAGAATGAAGAAGGGCGAAGCTCTCTACTCGTCCGTAGCCATCCGATTTACCGGCCGCGTTTTCGCGAAAGACGTCAATAAGGCCGTGGACGAAATCGTGGCTTTCAACAAGATCGCCGATGTTGCCCGGATACCCGTCGGCTACGTGGTGAAGATACCGATGGAGCTTCTCACCGCCGAATATCGGCCGCTCACCGATCCGCGCCGCGCGGAGAAAGAGCAGTCGAAACGTGAGAGTGCGAAGCTGGCTACGGCAGTGGAAGCGAAGAATCTGCAGGGTGTGCTGGTGATCCTCGACGCCGGACATGGTGGGCGCGACGTCGGCACCACGCACGATGACCTCTGGGAATCGTCTTACGTGTACGACATTGCCTGCCGCATCAGAAAAGTTCTCGAGCAGAACAGTCAGGCGCGCGTCTTCATGACCACGAAGTCGGACCAGGCCGGCCATGATATCTCGCCGGAAAATCGGCTTCCGCAGCGCAGCGATCACAAAGTGATGACGAATCCGGAGTACCGTCTGGAAGATCCAGTGATCGGCGTCAATCTGCGCTGGTACCTCGCGAATTCAATCTTCCGACGCGCGCTCAAGGCTGCAACCCGTGCAGAGAAAGTGATTTTCATCTCGGTCCACGCCGATTCGCTCCACCCCTCACTTCGCGGAGCGATGATGTATGTCCCCGGAGAAAAGTTCGTACGCGGAAAGTTCGAGAAGACCGGCACGGTCTATCTCACCCGTTCGGAAGTGCGTGAGAACCCATCCGTGACGCAGACCAGGGAAGAGGCGCTTCGCGCAGAAGGTCTGTCGACGAGGTTCGCCGAATCACTGGTGCGCGCCTTCAAAGAAGACGGACTCGAGGTTCATCCCTACAATCCGATCAGGGACAACGTGGTCCGCGACGGCAAGGAGTGGGTGCCTGCAATCATCCGGTACAACAAGGTTCCGACCAGACTTCTGCTCGAGGTATGTAACCTTGGCAATCGAGACGACCGCGAATTGGTGCAGACGAAAAGGTACAGGCAGAGGGTCGCCCAGGCCGTGTTCGATGGACTGATCGATTTCTTCGGTGAAGGCGAGTCGGAATCGCGCGAGAGTCTCGTGAAGACTGCGGCAAAGTGAGTGAGAGCTGATGATCGCAGAACGCAGAACGCAGAACGATGAAGTAAGAAAAGAGACAAGGCAGTCCCTCACGAGACCCTAACGCACCGGATTGTGTGGCACAGGCAATCCTGCCTGTGGCGCGCTGAACGCCATTCGAAGTGCAGGAGCGCTGACCGGTTAGAACTGCAGGGTAGCGGTGGTCTCGACGACTCTGGCGTCCCTGCCGGGACGCAGCTTGTATCGCGGTTCCCAGTTCCGGTGGCTGCGCGCTTCGCGCTTACCGCCGGCTACCCTCTGAGGCGCGCCTCCGGCGCGGTGCTGCATGGCTGGGCGAGCGCAGCAGGAGCTGCAAGCCAAGATCGTTGGCTGTCCGCGCTCAGTGAGAAATGCAGGCTAATCGTGACCTGGGCGCGCACGACTTTCTTGCTTCGTCGTTCTGCGTTCTGAGTTCTGCGTTCAACAGCACAGCATTCGACTT
>JBKJUK010000214.1:0-7033 GCA_046590705.1 Thermoanaerobaculia bacterium | reverse complement strand
ACCCGCCACATCCCGGTGCACATCATTTCGGCAGAAGATCAAGGTGCAGCTCGAGGTCTGAAGCTCGGGGCTTTCGCTCACCTCGAGAAGCCAGTGACTAAAGAAGCACTCGATCAGGCCTTCGCCAACATGGAAGGTTTCCTGGGAAAGAACAAGAGCCTGCTGATCATCGAAGACAACGAGACCCAGAGAAACGCCATCATGGAACTGGTGAGCGACGGTGATGTTGACGTCTCGTCGGTTTCAACAGGCGAGGAGGCCCTGGCGATTCTGCAGCAGAGGAAGTTCGATTGCGTGGTTCTCGACCTCGGGCTTCCGGACATGAGCGGCTTCGATCTGATCGACAAGATGCAGAAAGATCTCGGACTCAAGGACCTCCCCATCATCGTCTACACCGGTCGCGAGCTCACCAAGAAGGAAGAGACTGAACTCAAGCGGATGGCCGACGCCATCATCATCAAGGATGTCCGCTCGCCGGACCGTCTGCTCGATGAGACTGCATTGTTCCTGCATCGCATCGAGGCCAATCTTCCGGAATCGAAGCGTCAGATTCTCGAGCAGCTGCACGAAAGCGATCCGGTTCTGGCGTCGAAGAAAGCACTGATCGTAGACGACGACATGCGGAACATTTACGCGCTCACCAGCCTGCTCGAGCGCCACAAAATGGAAGTGGTGTACGCGGAGAGCGGTATCGATGGCATTGAGATTCTCAAGAGTCGGGACGATATCGACATCGTTCTGATGGACGTGATGATGCCGGAGATGGACGGTTACGAGGCCATGCGTCAGATTCGTAAGATCGATGACTTCGTTGATCTGCCTATCCTGGCACTGACGGCTAAAGCCATGAAGGGCGATCGCGAGAAGTGCCTGCAGGCCGGCGCTTCCGATTACATCACCAAGCCTATCGATGCACAGCAGTTGATTTCTCTATTGCGAGTCTGGCTGTACCGGTAAGCGATGACTGAAGCGGCAGGAAAGCACGACCTCGAGGGACTTGAAATCGAGCTCCTCATGGAGGGCGTATTCAGGCACTACGGATTTGATTTCAGGGAGTACTCGTTTCCGTCGTTGAGGCGGCGGATCTGGAAGCGGGTGATCTCAGAAAACCTGCAGACGGTCTCGGCGCTGCAGGACCGGGTGCTGCACGACGGTGCCTGCATGGAGAGGCTGCTGCTCGATCTCTCCGTGAACGTCACCTCGATGTTCCGCGATCCAACCTTCTATCTGGCCTTTCGACAGAAGGTGGTGCCGCTGCTGCGCACCTATCCCTTCATCCGCATCTGGCATGCCGGCTGTTCTTCCGGAGAAGAGGTCTACTCAATGGCCATTCTCATGGAAGAGGAAGGCTTGTACGAGAAGTGCCGGATTTATGCTACGGACATGAGCGAGCCAGTTCTCATGAAAGCGAAAGAGGGAATCTTTCCTCTTTCGACCATGCAGGAAAACACGCAGAACTATATGAAAGCCGGGGGAACGCGCTCGTTCTCCGACTATTACACCGCTCGGTATGAAGGTGCTCTCTTCCGTCCGTCACTGCGATCAAATGTCATCTTTGCGCAGCACAATCTGGTGACTGACGCCTCGTTCAATGAGTTCAATGTCATCGTCTGCCGCAACGTCCTCATCTATTTCAACAACGAACTTCAGGAGCGGGTCCAAAAGCTGTTTCTAGAGAGCATGGAGATGTTCGGAGTTCTCTGCCTTGGGAAAAAAGAGGCACTGAAATTTTCGGTCGTGGCGGATCACTACAAGGATCTCGAGGCCGAGGAGCGCATCTTCGTGAGGACGAGATGAGTCAGTACGATCTCGTGGTCGTCGGAACCTCGCTGGGTGGGCTCACCGCGCTGCAGCAGATCTTCAGGTCTCTGCGCAGTCATTTTCCTCTTCCAATCGTGGTCGTGCAGCACAGGCACCGTTCTTCCAGTGACAGCCTCCCGCAGTTTCTGGAGCGACAGGCCTCGATCCCGGTGAAGGACGCAGAAGACAAAGAGTACATCCGGCCCGGCCGGATCTACCTGGCTCCGCCCGATTATCATCTGCTGATCGAGCGAGGAGGTTTCAGTTTGACGCTGGAAGGCCCTGTTAATTATTCTCGTCCATCAATCGATCTGCTCTTCGAGTCAGCGGCAGACTCCTACGGGGAGAAAGTCATCGGCATACTCCTCACCGGCGCAAATCAGGACGGTGCCGAGGGAATCAAGCGCATACGCTCGCGTGGTGGCTACACGATCGTGCAGGATCCCTCGACTGCTGAAGCCCCTGAAATGCCGCAGTCAGCCCTCAACATCACAGAGGTGGACCAGATCTTGCCGATTAAGAAGGTTGCAGCGACTCTAAATTTACTGACGACACTCGGTTCAGTATCATCAAAAGCTCCGGCCTGACGCATGTCACAGCAAGAAAAAATCAATATTCTCCTGGTCGATGATCAGCCCAACAACCTGCTCGCACTCGACGCGATGCTCGAGGATCTTGGCGCCAATCTGGTCAAAGCCGAATCCGGACCGAAGGCGCTGAAGGCACTCCTCGATCGCGACTTTGCGGTCGTCCTGCTCGACGTGCAGATGCCTGGGATGGACGGATTCGAAACAGCGAATCTGATTCGTGAACGAGAGAAGTCCAAGTTCACCCCGATCATCTTCGTCACAGCTCTGAGCCGAAGCGAGACCAATGTCTTCCGCGGCTACTCCCTTGGCGCGGTCGACTACCTATTCAAGCCAATCGTTCCGGAGATCCTCAGGTCGAAGGTGGCCGTTTTCGTCGACCTCTTCAGGAAAACCGAGGAGATCAAGCAGCAATCGCGAGAGATGGCTCGAATGAGCCGGCAGAACGAGCTCATTCTCAGTTCGGCTGCAGAAGGTGTCTTCGGCGTCAACCTGGACGGCGTGTCCATGTTCGTCAATCCCGCCGCGGCCCGGATGGTCGCTCAGCCTCAGGAACATCTGACCGGGGCCCGGGTACATGAACTCGTGCATCCAACGTTCGGTTCGAATCCGGTCTGCGATCCCGTCGATTGCAATGTGCTTCGCGCATTACGCGAGGCTTCCGCCGCAGATGTGTGCGACGACCTTTTCTACCGCTCCGACGGAACGCAGTTTCCGGTCGACTACAGCGTGACCCCGCTCCGCGACGAAGCAGGGGAGATGATCGGTTCAGTCTTCATGTTTCGCGATACCACCGAGCGGCGCGCTGCAGCGCTGGCCAGTGAGAACGAACGTCTGTACCGAGAAGCTGAAGCTGCGAACAAGGCCAAAGACGACTTCCTGGCCACGCTCTCACACGAATTGAGAACTCCGATGACGTCAATTCTCGGATGGGTACAGATTCTACGCATGGGCGACATCGACCCGGACACCCTCGCCAGCGGGCTGGAAACCATCGAGGGCAGTGCCCGCGCGCAGGCTCGTCTCATCGACGACATGCTCGACGTATCCCGGATCATCATGGGCAAGTTTCAACTCGACCTGCAGCCGATCGACATCGTTTCAGTCATTCAGTCTGCGATGGAAGCATTGCGACCGGCTGCCGACGCCAAGATTGTGAACCTCGGGTTCGACCAGCACATCGATTCAGCCACCGTTACCGGAGACCCTAACCGCTTGCAGCAGGTCGTGCTGAATCTGCTCTCCAACGCCATCAAGTTCACCGACCCACACGGAAGAATCGACGTCTCACTCGACTCGTCTGATGAACAGGTGGAGATCATGGTCCGGGACACCGGTCAGGGTATCGACCCCGAGTTCCTTCCACATGTGTTCGAGAGGCTTCGCCAGGCTAGCGTAAAAGGACACGGCGGAGGTCTCGGCCTCGGTCTGGCCATCGTCCATCACATCGTGTCTGCGCACGGTGGTTCAATCAGGGCAGAGAGCGAAGGCGCGGGCGAGGGTTCCACCTTCATCGTTCGTCTCCCGATCTCGCACGACGGGGGCGAAAGCGAAGCGGGATCCCCCGAGGGTCCATCCGCAGGGATACTGGCGCACGTATCCTGACAGTGAGGGAGTGGGAAGCAGTCAGGACTACCAGAAACTAATGCATGCTGAGATCGCCGCAATCACTCCGAATCTGAAAGAGGTGCTGTACCACTGCATGGAGGAAGTTCGTGCAACGAAGGCTGCGCTCTATCTCTTCGATGCCGAGAAGTCGTATGAACTGATCTGCCACTACGGGTTCCGCGATGGTTTGAAGAACTCGTTTTCACCCGATCACACCATCGCAGATCGACTCGGATCGCGGCGCGCTCCCTTCTATATCAATGGTCTGGCGGCCGACCCTCGTTTCTCGGAACTGCTCGACCAGTCTGCCACCGACCGTCTGCTCGCGGCTCCGATCACGTCGCGCGGCAAGTTGATCGGCTTCATCGATATGCGGGATAAAGCCGGCCGCCAGCCTTTTGGAGAGGCCGATGTGCGTGCTGCACAGAAAATCGCCGATCAGATGCTCGCAGCGATTGGGGATCGAGACACATTCGGTCACAGGCTGATCCACCTCTCACATCTCGATCATGCCGCCGACGTTTCGTTTGATACTTCAAAGGCGCCGACCGCTCCGCCCAGCCCGCCCGAGACTGGTGGGAAGGAGCTGCTGGAGGAAGCGCGACTGGTCGTCACTCGTATGCGCCCCGAGGCCCCTGCTGTCAGAATGACGAGTCAACAGATGGATGATGTGCAGCCGGTGCTGCATTCGATCCTGCTGCTCCCGGGAGTAGCACTTGTTGCGTTTTCATCGTTTTCCCCCGAAGGCAGCCTTCAGGAAGTTGCAGGACGTGCGACGATCACGGAGGATGCTCTCGCCCGGTTTGATCTGAAACTGCGCGCCTGGCTGAGGAAGCGGGGTGACGAAGAGCAGACCGCCGAGACCAGGATCACCATTCCGGAAGGTGAGGTTCCGCCGCCGCCTGTGACTGCAGATCAAGTCGTGTCCATTCTGAGCGCGGCAGTGAAGGTGGAGAATGCTCGCGGGCTCGTCCTCAGCGTCGCATTCGATGCGCCTCCGGAAAGAGAGACGCAAAGCAGACTGGCCCAGTCGTTGATGCTTGTGCAACGGGTCATCGAGCAATCGCTTGCGGCACAGAAAACGAGCAGCATCCTGCTTCGTACGGCGGAAAAGCTTCTCGAACCGGACTTCGAACGCTTCCCACTGCTTGCTGATCACTCACGACGAGTAGCGGCTCTGGCCGAACGTTTCGCGCGCCTCCTGAACCTCTCCTGGCAGGAAAGGGAGACACTTAGACTCGCGGCCTTGCTGCATGACGTCGGGATGAGACTTCTGGACTACGACAAGCTCTATCGGAAGTCCGCTCTCACACCGGATGAGTTGCGCCACCTGAGAGAACATCCGACGGTCGGCGCAGCGCTCATCGCCAATTCATCGATCGGACATGACGTGGCGCGGATTGTTCTTCGACATCACGAGCGGCCCGACGGAACCGGTTATCCGGCCGGGGTTGGAGCGGAGGACATTCCTCAGGCTGCAAAGATCATCGCCATCTGCGAGGCATTCGATTCGATGACCTCGCCGCACTCTTACCAGACACCGATCGACGAGCGTGCTGCACTCGAGCGAATTCGTTCGATGGCTGGCAAGCAGTTCGACCAATCGCTTGCATCAAAGTTTGGCGAACTCTTCCTTTGACTCCCGAATCTGCACCGGCAATTCGATTCCTGCAAACCGTTCCGGGGAACCCTTCGTAAGTAGGTCAGAACGTCAGGTCCCCCGCCGACCAGTTTTGACGAATTTCAGGAGAAAGAAAGTTATGAAAAAAGTAATGTTGAGCGCCATGTTGGTTGTGCTTGCCGCCTGTAGTTCCACCACGGGCATGATGGGAAAGAAAGATATCGTCGAGACGGCAATGGCAGCCGGCCAGTTCACTACACTGGCCACTGCGCTTCAGGCAGCCGACCTGGTCGGTACTCTCAAGGGCGCAGGCCCGTTCACAGTCTTCGCACCAACGGATGAAGCATTCGCCAAGTTGCCCGCAGGTACGGTCGAGATGCTCTTGCTGCCAGAGAACAAGGCAAAGCTTCGTTCCGTGCTGATGTATCACGTGGTACCTGGCCGTGTCTCCGCTGCAAACGTGATGAAGATGGACTCAGCGAAAACAGCTGGTGGTCAGAGCGTCGCCATCATGAATCACAGCGGTTCAGTCATGGTCGGAACAGCGACCGTGGTGAAGACTGACATCATGGCTTCGAACGGCGTGATCCATGTCATCGACACCGTGTTGATGCCGCCAATGATGTAATTGATCGTCAATCGAAACATTCCACTAAAGCCTGCGCTCAATTTGAGCGCAGGCTTTTTCACGCTCAGTTGAACTCTGGCCAATCGACCCACACAATTCCACGACGTCATTCCGATGAGCCGCGCGCTCGTGATAGTCCCCGCATCTGTGACTGCGAAGAGGAATCTCCGGTCAGCGCGGACGCGGTGTGACGCCTGCGTCCTCGCGGCGCGGAACGGAGATTCCTCTTCGCGCCTTAGACCTCGCACGCTTGCAGGAGCATCTCGCGCTCTTCGGAATGACGACGCGGAGGGAGCTCGTGCGTGAGTTGATTCCCTATCCCCCTAACCGACCGTGGCATTCCCTCGAGCGACCGCCAGATCCACGATCTCTCCGATGAGCTGGGTGTAGGTTCTTCCCGCGGCTCTGGCTGCCATCGCGAATTCGGCGCTCGAGGAGAGCCATGGATTCGGATTGGCCTCGATCACACAAATTCGCCCTTCCGCAGAGAGTCGCATATCGATGCGTCCGTAGTCGCGCAACTTCAAGGCTTGATACGCCGAGATTGCTACCTGCTGTACACGCGCCGTGGTTTCCTCGTCGAGATCTTCAGCGACCGCCGACTGTGTCAACTTGTATGCCTCCGTCTCAGTCTCGAATTTCACCTCATGCCCGGCGATCTTCGGAGTGCCCTTCGGCAGTTTCGACAGATCGAGCTCCACCAGAGGCAGCGCCTCCGGTCGATCTCCACCCAGGATCGCTGCGTAGATTTCGCGCCCCTCGATGTACTCCTCGATCAGGGCGGGCGAG
>JBKJUK010000133.1:0-3945 GCA_046590705.1 Thermoanaerobaculia bacterium | reverse complement strand
TAGAATAGAAATTTCCTTACTTCAGGAGAGTGTCAGGTTTCACGAACACTTCCGGACCGAAACCTACTTTCGCAAGTAGTGCGTTCCATTCTTCATAGGTAAGGCTGCCCCCCGAGGCCTGGTCGTGGCCGTGACCGTAGCTGGCGTTCTCATCACCGTCGCGCAGGCCGCGTAGAAACTGGAGCACATTCGTATTGCCCGACGAGCGCGCCGAGAAATTCACTCGTCCTTCGAGGAAAGTTTCGTTGGCAGCGAAGACCATGTATTTAGGAAGACGGGTGCGCCAGATCTGCGCGATCAGCGGATGAATCTGGCAGCGCGAACGCATGCGAAGCAGCGCTACGTTCCCGGCGAATACAGGCGCTGCCTTTTTTGCTTCCTCGAGTTCGGCCTGAACTTCTTTCCGGGCCGCGCGCATAGCCGTCAACTCGGGAAGTTCGGATTCGACGAAAGCTCGTGGCGAGTGGGAAGCCGAGAGCGCCCGCGCCGCCGACTCGGGATCGTAGTGCGACGCTCTTCGTGCCGAGTTGATCAGCGTAGTCGCTTCCTTGAGGTACTTCGCAGAGTGTTTCTTCTTTGCCTCGGCCAGCATCGGAAAGGGAGCTTTTTCCCCGAGGTCACTGATCACGCCGATGGCGGCTATCCAATCGAGATCACTCACGTCGGTGATGGCCGCGCAGAGTTCCCAGGTGAGGTGCGATGTGTTTGGAATTGGTGACCAGTCGTAGGCAGTGATTAGAACTCGTTCGGCCGGTGAACCGTCGGGGAGGTGATGATCGATGATGCACTCACGGGCTCCCTCGATGAGAGGCTCAGTGCGAGTGCCCATGTCGAGAACGAATAGGTGCGTGGGTGAGAGTGCGGCCACTGCAGCGCGGTTGGCTTCACTCCAGGCGTTTCGGTCGCGACTGGGCATGATCCGCGAGGTTGACCGTCCAAGGCGCGCCAATGCTTTTTCCAGCACGACTGCCGCTGTGACGCCGTCGGCATCGGAGTCGTGAAAGATCACCACGCGTGAATCCGCGTCGAACGACCCTACAAATGCGCAGAACCAGGCACGTGCTTCCTCGATGTTTGCGGGAGTATTCATCAAGGCGTGCGCGAAGGCCGCGGAGTCAGCCCGATTTGTGCGAGTTCCTTCTCGCCCCCCGGACCGTTGAGCTTCCAGTAGGGAAGCCGCGCGGACTTTATCAGTGATGCTGATTCACCCTCGGGGCGTGACCAGCGGATCACGCGATACGGCGCGCTGCGCTCGGTGAAGATCGTCCAGGTTCGATCTCCTGCGATCGAGACCGTGCTCACATCAGTGTCGAAGGTTCCTCCCGGGACGGTGATGGTCTCTTGTCTCGTTCGAAACGCGTAGCTGGCTTTGCGGATGGCAGCGGGCCGATGGCGAAAGCGTGCCACCAGCAGCGAGTCGATCATCTGCGCTTCGGCAGAGGCGCCGTTCTCGAGGAAGGGTGCGGCCAGACCGCGAGCCCAGAGCAGCAAGGCATCCTCGCTGCCGATGGAGCCCGTACGAGCGAGTGTGTTCTTTCGATCGCCCTCGCTGCCGAAGTAACTATGTAACTCCTGCTCGATTGCGGCAGGCTTGAAGAGTAGATGCTGGTAGACGTGTCCGCACCACTCCTGAGCAGTGAACGAGACTTTGGCGACGTCGCCAGTCGTGAGGTGTCCCAGTTTCTGCAGCGCCACGAAAGTGCTGGTCATGATGTTGTAGTCGTAGATACCGGTAGGGAAGTCCCGGACCGCGTTGAGTTTCATGGCCTGCATCACCCCCGGTCCCGACGGTTGATCGGATTTGATGAGTGTCGAGACCGTAGTCGGTTCGGTCACGAAGATCAGGACGGCGGTTCCCTTTCGAACTGCGTTGTAACGGTAGATCTCGAGTTCGTACGATGCAATCTCGGCGTTTCCGTCACCCCAGTGATTCCAGAATTCAGACCCGAAGATCTTCGTGGACGCTTCCGCTCGTCCGGAAGCAGCGGTGGGAGGGGTGAGCGAGGCACTCGATTCGGCAGCACACCGTAGAACGAGAAGCGTCGCGAAGGCGAGGAACAGGTTCGGAAGTTTGCGAGTCATGGTCAGTCCTCCGCTGCGGTTATAGCAGATGGGTATGATGTGGCTGGCGATTCCGATCGACAGCCATCTCGACGACATGCAAAAATAAATTCATGGCCACGATGCGAAGAATGGCGGCGACTTCACTCGCAGAACTAGTCGAGTTCGAAGCGACGGATGGACTGATCCTTCCTGGTCTGCTTTACGAGCCGCGCAAACGAACAGATGTTGCTGCTGTCTTCCTGCACGGAAATGGGGACTCTTCCATCTTCTACAGCAGTCGACGGATGAACGGGCTTGCAGCCGCTCTCACGCGCGCTGGGATTGCCTTTCTTCCCTTTAACAACCGTGGCGCGCATCTGGCGAAGAATCTGACGCGCCGTGTGGGCAGAGAAAAGGAGCAGATAAGCAGCGGAATGACCTATGAGTTGATCCGCGAATGTGTTCCAGACATCGACGGCGCATTCCGATTTCTCAAATCACGCGGCTACCGGGAGATCCACCTCATCGGTCACTCCTCAGGCGCCAGCAAGATCTGCGTCTACAACGAAAGTCGTCCGCGCAATCGCTTCGCCTCATACATCCTCCTGGCCGGTGGCGACGACATGGGCATCTACTTCGACGCCCTCGGGCCAAAGCGCTTCGCCAGCGTGCTCGAACGTGCACGGAACGCTGTGAAAATTGGACGTGGCGCCGAGTTGATTCCGCGCGGGATCTCTCCATTTCTGATTTCCTGGTCGTCTCTTTTCGACACCATCAATCCCGAGGGTCAGTACAACGTCTTTCCATTTTTCGAAACATTGCATGCACTGCGACTCACGAAGAAGGCCAGGTTCGCTGAGTTTTCGAGGATCAGTAAGCGTGCTCTCGCGGTCTATGGATCTGAAGACGAGTTCTGCTTCAGCGATGTGTCAGGTTGCGTGGAGATCCTGAAATCACACGCGAGCGCGCGGACGAAGTTCGAAATCATCGACGGTGCCGGACACAGCTTCCGCGGCTTCGAGCAAGACCTCGGGAAGGTGCTCGTGCGATGGATCGCAGGTGCAAAAGCTTCGTGAGATGTTAGGCGAGTGGGACGCGAACGCGCTGCTGCGCGTCCCTTCCATTGGGATCGGTGTGAATGCGTAGAGGACGTTCAGCGTCGTTAGGCGCGACGTGGCGTAGGGACGCGCAGCAGCGCGTCCGATACCTGCTGTCAGCGCTGGCGAAGATGTTGCGCGGCTTACAGCAAGTACCTCACGGCGAGTGCCACGGCCAGGTAGCGTCCGCCCTTTCCGAGGATTACCCAGAATGAGAATGGCCCGGCTTTCATCCGTGTAGCGCCGGCGAACAGAACCAGCAGATCGCCGATGAAGGGCACCCATGAGAGCAGCAGGGACGGCGCTCCGTATCGCTGCATCCAGGCGGCGGCACGCGCGGCGTAACGACCTCGCTGTTCGAAGTGCGCGATGTCTTCGATCTTGCGCCCGAGCCACCATGTAGTCAGTGAGCCGAGGTAATTGCCGGCCGTGGCGATGAGCACGGAGGCGGTGAGCAGTCCGCTGTCGCGGACGATTTTGATCAGGAGAGGCTCAGAGCCGACCGGCAGAATTGTGGCCGCAGCGAAACTCCAGGCGAAGAGCGTGAGGAAGGTGAGAGGCACGAGATGAGTATTGTGCGTCAGGTGCTGATCCGTGCGAGCGCAGCCGAAGTTCTTCCATCATACGAAAACGTCATTCCGATGAGCACCGCGCGGCTCTAGCGAGTTGGCGCGCCGTGTCGCGCGAAGAGGAATCTCCGGTCCGCGCCGCGGAGGTCGTGCCGATCGTCCGCGTCGGCGCGGACCGGAGATTCCTCTTCGCTGCTACACCTGCGTAGCGCTGACCGTCGCGCGGCTCATCGGAA
>JBKJUK010000042.1:0-15828 GCA_046590705.1 Thermoanaerobaculia bacterium | reverse complement strand
CGATCTCGATGCGGCTGGTGAAACGATCCGCACGCTCTCTCGCGAATTCGGCCTCGCAGTCGAGCCGGAAGCGCTGGTGTCGGAACTCTCGGTCGGCGAACAGCAGCGGGTCGAAATTCTCAAAGCGCTATATCGTCGCGTTCAGGTTCTGATTCTCGATGAACCGACGGCAGTGCTCACACCGCAGGAAATCAAGGATCTCTTCGCCACACTCCGGCAGATGCGGGAGCAGGGAAAGACGGTTCTGATCATCACGCACAAACTCGCCGAGGTGCTGGCGATATCTGATGAGGTAACGGTGATGCGCGACGGGAAAGTGGTGGGACATGCGCAGACTGCGCAGACTTCCGCTGCCGAGCTGGCGCGGCTGATGGTCGGTCGAGAAGTCCTGCTTCGCGTCGAGAAGCCCGCCGCGAGGCCTGGGAATGAAGTATTGAAACTGGAGAGTGTCGGTGTCATCGATCTGCGCGGAACATCGAAGCTCAGAAATGTCTCCTTCAGTGTTCGCGCCGGTGAGATCGTCGGTGTGGCCGGCGTCGAAGGCAATGGTCAGTCTGAATTGATTGAGGCAATCGCAGGTCTGATTTCCGGGCGGCGTCTGCACGGAAAAATCGGCCTGGCCGGAGCCGACATTACTTCGCTCAATGCCCGGGGCCGGAAGGGATTGGGCATCGCCCACATTCCGGAAGACCGGCATCGTCGCGGCCTCCTGCTCGAGTCTCCTCTGACGGAAAACGTGATCCTCGGTGTGCATCATGGACCGCCGGTGACTTCTGGTCTGCTTCTGCGGAAGAGCGTGATCGAGGAGCGCACAATGCAGGTGATCGAAGAGTTCGACGTGCGTCCGCCGGATCCTCACCTTGCGGCGCGATCGCTCTCGGGCGGCAATCAGCAGAAACTCATCATCGGCCGCGAGTTTCATGATCGACCGAAACTGCTTCTGGTGTCGCAGCCAACGCGCGGCGTCGACATCGGCGCGATTGAGTTCATTCATCGAAAGTTGATCGAACTGCGGGACGCTGGCTGCGCGATCCTTCTGGTGTCAGCAGAACTCGAGGAAGTGATGTCGCTGGCGGACCGACTCCTGGTGATGCATGGAGGCGAGATCGCGGCAGAACTCGATCCTGCGACGGCATCCACCGAGCAGATCGGTCTGTTGATGGCCGGTGGCGGAAAAACAGTGGTGACCGCATGAATCTCTGGTCTGAAGCTTCGGCGGTCGGAGGTTTCCGATGAATGTGCGACGTCTGATTTCGCCGTTGATCGCGGTTCTGGCGGCGTTCGTGGTCGGAGCGCTGATCATTCTGCTCATCGGCGACGACCCAATCACCACGTACGGCCTGCTGATCGGAAGTGCCCTTTCCTGGCCTGACGGAATCGGATACACGCTCTTCTACGCGACTCCACTGATCTTCACCGGACTGGCCGTGACAGTGGCTCTTCATTGCGGGCTGTTGAACATCGGTGCCGAGGGGCAGCTGTACATGGCTGCGTTCGTGACGGCAGTGGTCGGAATTCAGTTCGCGAATCTATCGCCCTGGCTATTGATTCCTCTCTCCATGTTCGCGGCCGTGGCCAGTGGAGCGATCTGGGGTGGCATTCCCGGCGTGTTGAAAGCGAAGTTCGGTTCGCATGAAGTGATCAACACCATCATGATGAATTTCATCGCCATCGCCATCGTGAGCTACTTCACGCAGTACTTCTTCAAGGCCCCGGGCGACCCGCTGATGCAGACCGTTCCCATCGGCGAGAACGCGCACATTCCCCGGCTGGGTAACTTCATCCCGGGCTTTCCTGAGCGGATCCCGTTGAACGTTGCGTTTCTGTTGGCGTTGCTGGCAGCGGTGCTGGTGTATGTGCTGCTCTGGAAGACGCGCTGGGGATACGAGATCCGAGCAACGGGATCGAGTCCATCGGCAGCGGAGTACGGCGGAATTTCAACCGGGAAACAGATCATCCTCTCGATGCTTCTGTCGGGAGGGCTGGCTGGTATGGTCGCAATCAGCGAAGTGTTAGGGTACCGCTACCGGTATTACGACGGTTTCTCGGCAGGATACGGTTTCACCGGAATTGCTGTGGCGCTTCTTGGGCGCAAGCATCCGCTCGGCGTCGTGCTGTCGGCACTTCTTTTCGGTGCGCTCATTCGCGGCGGTCTGTTCGTCGACATTTTCACGGATCACGTTTCGAAAGATCTGGTGCTGGTGCTGCAGGCTCTGGTGATCTTGTTCGTCGCGGCGGAGACCATGTTCAGCCGGCGGGCAGGACAGTCGAGACTTGCAGCGCCGAAGGTTTAAACCATGGACGAGATCGTCACCACTGCTCTGCTTTTCTCCACCATCAGGCTGGCCGCGCCTTTGATCCTCGCTGCACTCGGAGGATTGTTCTCGGAGCGGGCCGGGATCATCAACATCGCGCTCGAAGGCCTGATGCTGGCTGGTGCGTTTACTGCTGCGGCCGTGACGCACTACACCGGCAGTCCCTGGGTCGGTTTGCTGGCCGCGATTCTGGCAGGAGTTGCGGTTGCCGCGATTCATGCAGTGGCCTGCATCAACTTTGGTGCGGACCATGTAGTCAGCGGGACCGCCATCAACATTCTCTTTCTGGGAGTGCCGGCGCTGGCGAGCGGGGCTCTCTTCGCGTCGACCGGTTCGACGCCGCAGATCCCGCAGCAGGATCAACTTCCTTACGCTCCGGTGCTGATCGCTTTCGCCCTGGTACCGCTCACGTGGTATGTGCTCGGGCGGACGCGATTCGGGTTGCGGGTGCGCGCCGCAGGTGAGAATCCGGAAGCGGCTGATACCGCCGGAATTCGCGTGAACCGGATACGTTTCGCGGCCGTGCTGATTTCAGGGGCTCTGGCCGCGATTGGCGGAGCTTATCTCTCGATCGGTCAGTCGTCGCTCTTTACCCGGAACATGACTGCGGGTAGGGGGTTCATTGCGCTGGCCGCGCTCATCTTCGGCAAGTGGCGACCGGTGCAGACCATGCTGGCCTGCCTGCTGTTCGGCTTCGCTGAGGCACTGGCGATCCAAATGCAGGGCGTCGCGCCGATTCCCGTCCAGTTCATTCAGGTGATTCCGTATGTACTCACCATGGTGGTACTGGCCGGCTTCATCGGAACGTCACGCGCACCGAAGGCGCTCGGAGTGAACTACCTGAAAGAGCACTGAGAGTGGAACAGGCAAGTCTGCCTGTGGATCAGCTCGCGAGGTTGTGTGGCACAGGCAATCTGTGTGGAGCACAGGCAATCCTGCCTGTGACGCGCTGACGTTGTTAGAACACCGCCTGTCTATCCCTGTTTGATATTCGTGAAGAAGTTCCTGGCCTGATGTCAGTTGGTCCAGCCACAGGCAGGATTGCCTGTGCTCCACAGGTTACGTAGACCTCATGGCTTCCAGCAGGCTCTGCATGTCGGCTGGTAGTGGGGATTCGAAGCGCATGACCTGGCCGGTTCGCGGGTGGGGGAAGCTGAGGACGGAGGCGTGCAGGGCCTGACGTTTCATGGCAGCGAGCGCTTTCTGCACACGCTTGTCGCTCACGCCGCGCCACTGCGGTCCTGAGTAGAGCGGGTCGCCGACGATGGGATGTCCAAGGTGTTTGAGGTGGACCCGGATCTGATGGGTGCGACCCGTTTTCAGCGAGCAGCGGATGAGCGACACGAAGCCGGGGTGCTCGAGTACTTCGTAGAGTGTCAGGGCGCGGCGACCGTCAGCCACCACACCCATCCGTTTGCGGTCGTACGGATCTCGTCCGATGGGCTGGTCGATGACACCTTTTGCCTCGCGCGGAGATCCGTAGCAGATGGCCAGATAGATCTTCTTCACCGATTCGGTGGACCAGGCTGCGGTAAGAGCACGGTGCGCAGCGTCGTTCTTTGCTACGACCAGCAGACCGCTGGTTTCCTTGTCGAGACGGTGCACGATACCGGGGCGGATCTCGCCTCCGATGCCGCTCAGATCGGATACATGAAACAGAAGTGCGTTGACCAGCGTCTGATCATTGTGACCCGCTGAAGGATGTACGACCAGTCCGGCCGGTTTATTGACGATGGCGATGTCGGCGTCCTGGAAAACAATTTCGAGCGCGATTTCCTGCGCCACGATGGAGGTGTTCACCGGATCGAGAAGAGAGACTTCAATCTGATCCCCGGAAAGCACGAGGTTCGACTTTTTCGAAGCAGCGGTGCCGTTGACCATGATCTGCTGACCCGCGACGAGCCGGGCAATGGCCGAGCGGCTCTGTTCCGGGAGAAGCTGCGCCAGTGCCTGATCGAGACGCTGCATGTGCAGCTCTTCGGGAATTGTGAGGTTGGTTCGGCTCATGGCCGCAGTATAGAGACCTGCTGGAGTTTGAACATTTATGTACCGCGACGGGCGCGGTGGTGTGGCACAGGCAATGACAGCAGCAGGGATATCTGCCCCAGGGTTTGGAACTTACTTCTCCGCCCCACAGGCAAGATTGCCTGTGCCACACAAGTAAGCGGTGGAGTGACATTCTGAACGCTCGGAACGTAGAAAGTAGTAGCGGTTCTGGAATTTACAGTTCAGGCGACTCATTCAAGGAAGCAGCAGATCTTCGCTCGGGCTTGCACAGAGCGAGTACAATACGGCTACTCATCAGATGCATCGTTGCGCTGAATACAAATCACGTAAAGGGGATTCCATGTTCAATTACAAACGCAGCATCGTCGGTGCAGCGCTCCTGCTCTGTGCTCTCGGTGCCTCGGCCAGCACTTTCCGAGCTGCCGATACGATCTATCTTCCCGCAGCAGGACGTCTGGCCGGCGGAAATAACTCGTTTTTCCGCACCGACCTTTTCATCTCGAACCTGACCAATGATCGCGTCACTGTAGAAGTCGCGTACGCACCGACCGGGGACACCATCAACAACGCTCCGACCACGAACCCCGCAGTCACGCAGAAGTTGACGCTCGCACCGGGTCAGCGTCGCGAGATCGTCGATGTCATGAAAACCACCTTCAACCTCGACACTGCCTTCGGTCATCTGGTTTTCTTCGCCTGCCGTGAAGGCGGAAACTGCGCCGACACCTCGGTGAGCACCAGTGACCTTCGCAACATCAGCGTCGAAGCTCGCATCTACACCACCGCAGCTGACGGCAGCACCTTCGGTCAGACCATTCCTGGATTGCCGTGGTACACCTACGTCGCCGGCGATACCATTGATCCGAATCTTCAGCGTGTCTTCATCACCGGCCTCCGGAACAACGCTGATTTCCGTACCAACCTCGGACTGGTCAACTACTCCACCAACAGCACCATCAATATCCGCGTCCGCATCTTCAATGCTGACGGGCAGCCGGTGAACGAGACCACCCGAACGCTTGCTCCTCTGGCTCACACGCAGTTCGCGCTCGGTTCGCTCTTCAGCGGCACCGGCTTCTATCTGACCCTCGAAGAGGCAGGTTTCACAGCAAATCCTTCGACCACTCCTGCCAACGAAGTCGCTCACGGCTTCTTCGCTTACGGCTCGCTGCTGGACAACAAGTCGAACGATCCAACGTATCTCGAGACGCAGTTTCTCGGCGCTCTGAACTCTGACTGCGTCTTCGGCGCAAAACCGCCGAAGCGCATCCGTCGCGCCAAGTAGCTGATGATTTGACGGGAGCCGCGTAGCAACGCGGCTCCCTGTTTTCCATCTCCTGAGGAGCGGTCAACTTCTGGAATCGGCAGGAGTCTGACCAGGTTGTGCCCTGTGCGAGCGCCGTGGTAGTATGCGCGCCCGACAGCTTTCGGGAGTTGTGTCGAAAGCGGCCGTACTGGCCGCTTTTTTTTATGTTCTTTTGATTCAAACGTTTAGAAGCGTTTAGAAGCGGAGTTGTTGCAGATCAATGGCCAGCGTATTGCCCGAGATCATCGGGAATCAGATCGAGAAAATCGTCACCTCAGAAGGGTATGAACTCGTGCACATCGATTACCGGCAGGCTGGCCGGACGATGGTGCTCAGGATTGATATCGACAGAGAGGGCGGGATCAATCTCGAGGACTGCACGCTGATTTCGCAGCAGGTCAGTACGTACATGGATGTTGAAGATGCGATCCAGTCGGAGTACGAGCTACAAGTCTCGTCACCCGGGCTGGATCGTCCGATTTACAAGGAAGCTGATTATCACAAGTTCATTGGCCGGTTGATCAGGGTGAAGACGTCGCAGATGATTCGTGGATTATTCGTGATCGTCGGTCATCTCCGAGCCTTTGATGGCAGCCAGATCGTCGTCGAGGACCCGAAGAGTAAGAAAGGGCCGTACGAGATCGAGTTGTCGCTGATCAAGGAAGCAAGACTGGAAGTCGAGATGTGAAGAGTCGCCATTAGAGATCAGGAGCAGCGGCAGGCCGGCTGCTCGAAGTTCGTAGTCGTTTGAAAGCACTCGCAGTGGGCAGTAGCGGAATCGAAAGGATCATAAACCGACATGTTCAACGAAAAAGACGTTCGAGCGCTTGCGTACGAGAAGTCGATCGAAGTGGATCGGGTTTACTCGGCGCTCGAGGATGCACTGTCGACTGCAGCCAGGAAGTATTACAAGACCCGTGAACCGATGGAAACCATCATCGACCGCGCTACCGGAAAACCGGTCTTCCACATCGTCAAGCAGGTCGTGGAAGGAAAAGAGCAGGTCGAGGATCCGATCGCTCAACTCACACTCGAAGAGGCTCGGAAGATCGATCCCGCCGCAGAAGTCGGTGGAATTGTGCGCCTGGCCACGCTGACGAAGCATGTCGTCGATGTGGTGGCCGATCCGCTGACCGAAATCCGCTGGTGGGAAGCGAAGAAAATCGATCCGAACTGCGAGCCGGGCGACACCGTCGAGATTCCGCTGACGAAGCCACCCGAGGAACTGGGTCGTATCGCCGCGCAATCGGCCAAGCAGGTTCTGTATCAGAAGGTTCGAGAAGCCGAGCGTGAGAAAGTCTTCAAGGAATTCGCTGACAAGGTCGGCGAACTGGAGAACGGTTACGTCAAGCGCTTCGAGCGTGGCGACATGATTGTCGACCTGAACGGAAAGACCGAAGGCGTGATCCCCCGCAATCATCAGTCTCGAGCAGAACGCTACTCGGCAGGCGACCGTATCAAAGCCGTCATCGTCGACGTGCACACGCAGCCCAAAGGTCCGCAGGTCGTACTCTCGCGCACCGATGCCAGGCTGCTGATCAAGCTCTTCGAGATGGAAGTTCCGGAAATCTACGACGGAACAGTGATCATCAAGGGTGCCGTGCGTGAGCCGGGTGAGAGAGCCAAGATCGCCGTGACCTCACGCGAGCGTGACGTTGATCCTGTTGGCGCCTGCGTCGGGATGAAGGGAAGCAGGGTGCAGTCGATCATCCGTGAGCTGCGTGGCGAGAAGATCGACATCATCACCTGGCACGAAGACATCGTCACTTACGCTCAGAATTCGCTCGCTCCGGCCAAGATTACCCGCGTGAGCGTCACAAACGACGAGGATATCCATCGTCCGCATCTGGACGTGATCGTCGACAACGATCAGCTTTCGCTGGCCATTGGAAAGCGCGGACTGAATGTACGGCTTGCCGCTGACCTGATCAGCGCGAAAATCGATATCAAGTCGGAAGAAGAAGTGAAAGGTGAAGTCGCAGACGCACTGTCGCAGATGCTGCATGTGGCCATGGCCGAAGCTCGCGCCGCGACCAACGTCCATGACATCGACGGCCTCGAGGCGGAGTTCGCCGACAAGCTGGAGGCGGCGGGTTACGACGACCTCGACTCCATTCTCAACGCGTCGGTCGAAGATCTCATCGCCATCGATGGTGTCGACGAAGAGATGGCCTCGCTGGCCATCGAATCAGCAAGAGCATTCGAAGAAGCGTCGATGGCTGACATCGAAGAAGACGAAGAGTACGACGAGCAGGATTCTGACGGTGAGTATGACGAGTCAGAGTACGAGTCGGGAGATGAAACCGACGGCGAGTCAGACGACGAATCCGCTGAGGAAGCGGAGGCACGCGAAGCTGAAGTTGGTGACGCCGAGGTCGTTGGTGGTGAAGAGTCTCAGACAGCAGAGCCGGTGGAAGTAGAAGAGGGCGTCAAACAGGAATCGTAGGCTCTGGAGTGTGTTGCTCTGCAGTGCTACTGAAGGAGATTCACAGGTATGGCAAAGGTTCGGGTAGGTGATCTGGCGAAGCAGATGGGGATTCCTGATAAGGACCTCATTTTCAAGCTTCAGTCACTCGGCGTACAGGTGGAAAGCCCGTCGTCATCAATCGACCATGAGGTGATCATGGCGATTCTGACCGGGAAGAAGCTCGCCTCCCGTCCAAAGAACGTCATCATGCGCGACGAGAAGCAGACCGGCGAACCAAAAAAAGCCGGAGTCGTCGTGAAGCCGCCGCGTCCGATCGTGAAGTCGGCGCGCAGCGAAGCGCTTGCTGCTTCCGAGCAGACCGGCACGCCAACCGAGCAGGGTCCGATCATCGCCGAATTCGTGCAGGCGGCCGAAGCTGAAGCCGCTGAAAATGCGAGAGTCGCGAAAGAACCGAAAGTGTCGAAGGCCGCAGCTGCCAAACAGACCGCGCTGGCAGTTGCAGAGCCTGCATCTCCCGCCGCCGTTCCTGCTTCTCAGCCGCAGCCACCAGCCGCTCAGCCTACGGCCGCGCAGCAGCCGATGGCCGCTTCAGCAGACCCGGCGCGTCGCACGGTCGGCGGTACCGGTCCCCGTGCACGCGTGGTCAGCACCCCGCGCCCGAACTATCAGGGTCAGGTTCCTCCGGCCCAGCCACCACGCCCGGTTCGACCAGCAGGCAGCGGCCCGTCTGGTCCTGCAGGGCGTCCTTCTTCGCCTCCTCCGCAGGATCGTCAGTTCCGGCCCGATCCACGCTTCCTGCAGAACCGTCCCGCGCCTGGCAGTCAGCAGCCAGGTCAGTTCGCGCGGCCGCGTCCCGGTCAGGCTGGTCCCGGTATGCGCAATGACGGACCTCGTCCCGCTGGTGGACCAGGTATGCGTCCGGGAGTTCAGCGCGGAGGAATGGGGATTCCGCCACCGGCGATTCCGCCGCCGATGCCGCTGCTGCGCAGAAAGAAAGTCGATAACGAGGACGAGCGTCCTGACAAGAAGAAGACCACCGGTAAGCGCGGTAAGCGGAGTCCCAATGTCGGCGACGACAACACGGATATCTTTACAAAAGGACCGTTTTCAGCGACGGCAGTTCTTGATGAAGACGGGTTGCTCCGCAACAGCGTGCAGAACGGTACAGCCAACGAACTCGATGAAGAGGATCGTCGCTCGCAGTCGACCCGCCGCGACTCGCGGAAGCAGGTCGCTCCGGTCTCCGGACGCGTACTGAACTTTGCGCGGCCTGAAGGAAAGGTCACCCTCAGCGAAGGCGTGACCGTGAAGGAACTCGCCGACAAGCTCGGCCTGAAAGCCAACGATCTGATGAAGCATCTCCTGATGAAGAAGGGAATGATGCTGGCCATCAACGCTCCTCTCGGCGCTGACCTGGCGCTCGATATCGCCAAGGATCTGAACATCGACGCCGAGCTGGTGTCTTTCGAGACGGCCATGGAAATCGAGACCCTGGAACGCATCGCGGCCTCGCCGGATGGTGGAGCGGGTGCGGTTCACCGCGGACCGGTCATCACCGTGATGGGTCACGTTGACCACGGAAAGACCTCTCTTCTCGATGCCATTCGTGAGACCAACGTTGCCGGCGGAGAAGCGGGTGGTATCACTCAGCATATCGGCGCGTATCACGTGGAGAAGCGTGGTCGGAAGATCGTCTTCCTCGACACGCCTGGTCACGAAGCGTTCACCATGATGCGTGCGCGTGGCGCCAAGGTTACCGACATCGTCGTTCTGGTTGTCGCAGCCGACGACGGAGTGATGCCTCAGACCAAGGAAGCAATCGATCACGCACGCGCGGCGAAAGTGCCGATGATCGTAGCCATCAACAAGATCGACAAGCCGAACGCAAACATCGAGAGAGTTCGTCGTGAACTCTCCGAGGCGGGTGTTCTGGTCGAACAGTGGGGCGGCGATGTCGTCTCCGTCGAAGTCTCTGCGCTGAAGCGTCAGGGTATCGATGATGTGCTGGAGATGATTCTTCTGACCGCCGATATCCTCGACCTGAAGGCGACTCCCACGGCTGCGGCCCGCGGGGTCGTGCTCGAAGCTCGCAAGGAAGTCGGCCGAGGAATCGTGGCCACCGTGCTCATTCACGACGGTACGCTCAACATCGGAGACGCATTCTTCTCCGGTGCAGCGAGTGGGCGCGTTCGCTCACTGGTCGACGATCGCGGCGAGCGAATCAAGCTCGCTGGTCCGGCTACTCCGGTCATCGTCGCTGGATTCGATGACATGCCCAACGCTGGTGACACCTTCATTGTCGTCGACGAGTCATCACAGGCTCGAATGATCGGCGAGATGCGTCAGCAGAAAGTGCGCGATGCCATGTCTCAGAAGGGAACGAGGATGTCACTCGATCAACTCTTCCAGAAGATGCAGAGTGGCACGGTCAAGGAACTCAACCTCATCATCAAGGCCGACGTTCAGGGATCGGTGGAAGTTCTCAACGACACCTTGCGAAAACTTTCGACCGAGCAGGTGAAGGTGAATATCCTTCACTCATCCGTCGGAGCCATCAGCACCAACGACGTTCTGCTGGCCTCGGCCTCGGACGCCATCGTGATCGGCTTCGGAGTCAGACCTGAGCGCAGCGCCACCGACCTGGCGGAGAAGGAAGGAGTCGACATTCGTCTCCATACCATCATCTATCAGCTCGGTGATGAGATCAGGGCGGCCATGACCGGTCTGCTCGACCCGACGCTGCACGAAGTTTTCCAGGGCCGAGCCGAGGTTCGCAACACCTTCAAGGTACCGAAGGTGGGTACGATCGCTGGTTGCTTCGTCACCGAAGGAATCATTCCGCGCAGCTCGGGAATCCGCCTGCTGCGCGACAACCGGGTCATCCTCGAAGGGAAGATTTCCTCGCTGCGTCACTTCAAGGCCGATGTCGGCGAAGTGCGTCAGGGCTTCGAGTGTGGAATTGGGATCGAGCGGTTCCAGGATATGAAAGTCGGAGACATCATCGAGGCTTTCAAGATCGATAAGGTTGCAGGCGTACTGTAGAAAGAGTCGCGGTGATGTCCGGATGGAACGAGTTCGGGCAGCACCGCTTTTTCACTGCTCACCATGATTGTCGGCGTCGCGCTCTTCGAGTTGCACATCGAGTCAGCTCAGTCTCTCAAGGATAAGCGCTCGGTCGTGAAGAGCCTCCGCGAGAGGCTGCGGCACAAGTTTCTGCTCTCCGTTGCCGAAGTCGCGTTTCAGGAGCTTCATCAGCGTGCACGTCTCGCAGCGGTCGCGGTTTCCAGCGACGAGAAAACGTTGGTGGCACTCTTCGAGTCGGTCAGCGACTACGTCGAGAACAGCGGTGGCTGCAGAGTGCTCGGGACGAACACTGAGTTCATCCAGTTCGATCAGGGTGCACCACTGGATCTCCCCGAAGTCGGACTCGACGAGTTCGAGTAACCAGCCCTCGGACAAAGGCTGGCCGGTTTCGAAGTTAGTTTCTGGATTGAGACGAAGTAACGAAGAGGCGACGAGGAATGAAGAAGACCAGAAGGACGAATCAGCTCGGCGATGTGGTTCGTAACGAGCTGGCCCTGATCATCCAGCGGGAGATCCGTGAGCCCGAACTCGGTTTCGTGACCGTGACCGGAGTCGAGCTCTCCACCGATCTTCGCTTCGCACGCGTGCACATCAGTGTGCTGAGCGG
This sequence comes from Thermoanaerobaculia bacterium, assembly GCA_046590705.1. Classification (GTDB taxonomy): domain Bacteria; phylum Acidobacteriota; class Thermoanaerobaculia; order Gp7-AA8; family Gp7-AA8; genus JBKJUK01. Next base: position 4,081 of record JBKJUK010000042.1, on the reverse strand, counting down.
CGACAAGCAGAAGTCAGTCGACCTGCTGAAGGAGAATGGATCGAAGATTCGATACATGCTGGGTCAGCGGGCTTCGCTCCGCTACACGCCGGAACTCGATTTCCGGCTGGACGAAACTCTAGACCGCGCCACTGCGATCGAAGACATTTTGAAAGAAGTTCTGCCTGCAGAGAAAAAAGAGAATGATGGATCAACAGGAAGCTGAAGTTTCAATCGACGAGTCGATGAAGCAGGTCGCCGAGCGCATCCGCGCCGGCAGGAAGTTTCTCATCACCTCACATCGGAATCCCGATGGAGATGCCCTCGGAAGTTCGCTGGCCCTGCAGGGGATTCTGCGACACCTCGGGAAGGAAGCTGAGGTCATCGTCAAAGACAACTTCAGCAAGCCTCTCCGGCATATTCCGGGAGCTGAGCAGGTGAAGGTGGCCGATACTCTGCCGGCCGATTATCCGGCCGGTTACGACGCAATCTTCACGATGGAGTGTCCGGAGCATGAGCGCACCGGCTTTCCTGTTCTTCCGGGACCGGTGATCAATATCGACCATCACCTTGGAAATAAGATGTATGGAGAGGTGAACTATCTCGATCTCGAGGCCCCTTCGGTCGGCGAGATGATTCTCCAGCTCAATCAGAATCATCTGAAGGTTCCGCTCGATCCGCGCATCGCCACGGCCATGTACGTGTCGCTGGCCACTGACACTGGATTCTTTCGGTACACCAACACGACTCTGCGCGCATTCGAGGCCGCGGAAGCCATGGTCCGAGCCGGAGCTGATCCGGGCCAGATCTCACTCTGGATCAACGAGAGTAATTCGGCAGCATCGATCCGGCTGCTCGGACTCTGTCTGAACACGATGGAGATCAGCCATGGCGGCAGGATTGCCACGATCGAAATCAAACGCGACTTCATGCGCGAGACCGGGGCCACGAATGAAGATACCGAAGGGATTGTCAATTACGGCAGGACCATCGACGGTGTGCTGGTTTCGGCATTGATGAAGGAAGTGGCCGGTGGAGCTCGCGTTTCACTGCGTGCCAAACCTGATGTTGACGTGCAGGTCGTCGCGTCGATGTTTGGAGGAGGCGGACACAAAGCTGCGTCAGGATGCTTCATTCCGCTACCGATGCCTGAGGCGAAAGTGCGTCTGGTCTCGCTCCTTCGTGATGTCCTGCCATGAATTCTGATGGATTGCTACTGGTCGACAAAGAGTCCGGCCCCACATCGCACGACATTGTTGATCTTTTCCGCTACGCCAGCAGAATCAAGAAGGTAGGTCATACCGGAACGCTCGACCCACTGGCCACCGGACTGCTGGTCCTCTGTCTGGGACGAGCCACGAGACTGCAGGGGTATCTGACCAAGATCGACAAGACTTATGAGGGAACTATCCAGTTCGGCTGGGCCACCGATACGTATGATGCAGCGGGTGCGGCCGTTGGCGAGCCGCTGGAAGTAAACGTCGAAACGATCGATTTCGAGTCGGCCCGCCTCCAGTTCGTCGGTGAACTGGACCAGATGCCGCCAGCATACTCGGCTAAGAAAATCCAGGGTGTGCGGGCCTATGAGCTGGCCAGAAAAGGTGAAGTGGTCCCGGTCACTCCGAAGCGAGTACGCATCGACGAGTTCACCATCACCAGGGTCGAGGGATCGACCTTGCAGTTCAAGGTGCGCTGCTCCGCTGGTACGTATCTTCGGTCGCTGGCGTTTGATCTTGGTGCGGCCATTGGAGTGCCGGCGCACCTGAAGAATCTTAGAAGAACTGCCATCGGATCCCTCGATGTCAGCCAGGCCGTGCCTTCGTCTCTCATCGCCGAGCTGACCATCGAACAGATACTCTCAGCCCCGCAGTTCCAGAAGATGAGCGAAGTGAATCTTGGACTCGAGTCGCTCCTCATCGACGGGATCCAGGAGAGGAAGCTGAGGCAGGGCCAGACCATCATCCTCAAGCCGAGCTGCGAGCTCCAGCTCAATCAGATGGTTATGCTCACGAGTCTCCATGACGAACTGCTCGCGATTGGAGAAGTGGTAGAAGTACTTCGTGCCGATGGTGGCCCGGTGGCGGTGCAGCCGAAGCTGGTGTTGTGAGGAGAATGGAGAATGAAGAATGCAGAATGGAGAATGTTGGAGAACGCGCTTTGGCGTCCCTGGGTGGTCATTCCCCATTCTGCATTCTGCATTCTCCATTCTCCATTCTCCATTCTCCATTCGCCGGGCGGCGAGCCCGGCGGGATTGTTTTCTCCCCCCGCCGCTGTTAGATTGTCGAGCCATCATGAAGATGGGCGTAGTCCCGATTGCTTTAAGGAGAAGGTTTTGCCAAACGTCAAGGAACAGAAGTCCAGTGTCATAACCCAGTACCGCACGCATGACAGCGATACCGGATCGCCAGAGGTGCAGATTGCACTCCTCTCGAACCGAATTACCTACCTGACCGACCACTTCAAGACTCACGCGAAGGATCATCACAGCCGTCGCGGGCTTCTGAAGATCGTAGGCCAGCGCCGTCGTCTTCTCGACTACCTGAAGAAGGTAGACCTCGATCGTTACCGTACGATCATCGAGAAGCTCGGCATTCGTAAGTAAGCCTGTCACCACCCCCATCGCCGGCCGGAAGGCCGGCGCTGTTTTTCTTGAGCTGAGTTGGAGAAGGAAGCGCGATCAGCGTCTCTGCCATGACGGCCTCGAGCCGGACGCTCCTTACGAAGCTTGTCTGTACCCCAGCCTGACTCCCGGGAATCCATCAGGTCGCACGCATTGGCGCTGCGTCGTTTCGGGAGCTGATTCACCGGTCGAAGTCTTGCTTCGATCTCAAATTCATAGCGTAAGCGCGTTCGATGAGTGGGGCGCGCAAAAGGAAAGCATGAGCCACAAAAAAGAAATGCAGTTCGGCGACCGTACCTTCTCGATCGAGACTGGTACGCTGGCCAAGCAGGCCAACGGCGCCTGTCTCGTACGTCTCGGCGATTCAGTTGTTCTGGCCACGGCCTGTTTCAAGGAAGGCACCGTCCTCGGCGATTTCATGCCGCTTACGGTCGACTACAAGGAGTACACCTACGCCGGCGGCCGCATCCCGGGAGGATTCTTCAAGCGTGAAGGTAGACCCACTGAGAAAGAGATTCTGACGTCCCGCCTGATCGATCGTCCCCTGCGCCCCTCCTTCCAGGAAGGTTACCGCCAGGAAACACAGGTAATCGCCCTGGTTCTGTCCGCAGACGGAGAGAACGATCCGGACATTCTGGCAATCAACGGAGCTTCCGCTGCTCTGGTCATCTCCGAGATCCCTTTCCACAATCCGATTGGTGCGGTCCGCATGGGACTCATCGACGGACAGCTGGTGGTCAATCCCACCAACGCCCAGCGCGATGAGTCGGATCTCGATCTCATCGTTGCCGGTACCGCCGACGCCATCGTGATGGTCGAAGCAGGCGCTCGCGAAGTCAGCGAGAAGACCTGTCTCGACGCACTCGAAGCAGCGCATGTAGAGATCCGCAAGATCGTCGAATTGCAGAAGGCCCTTCGCCAGGAAATCGGAAAACCGAAATCGGACGTGAATTACGTTCCGAAATTCAGTCCGGAATTCTTCGCCGGACAGATGGATAAGTTCGGCACCAAGCTGAAGGAAGCTCTTCTCACCGAAGGCAAAAAGACCAGAAAGGACGCCGTCAGCGCCGTGCTTTCATCGATGACTGCCGACCTGGCTGCCGACGAAGCAGACAAGATTCCGGCATTTAAAGCGGCCTTCGAAGAGATGCAGAAGAAGGTCACTCGCGACCTCATCACCAAAGAGACCAAGCGTCTGGATGGCCGTCGTCCCGACGAGATCCGCGCCATCTCCATTCAACTCGGACTGTTGCCGCGAACTCACGGTTCGGCTGTATTCACCCGCGGCGAAACGCAGGCACTGGTCACAGTCACTCTCGGAACCCCGCAGGAAGCGCAGCGCATCGAGGATTTCGAAGGCGAGACGCTGCAGAAATTCATGTTCCACTACAACTTCCCGCCCTTCTCGGTCGGCGAAGTGAAGTTCATGCGTGGTCCGGCCCGCCGCGAAATCGGCCATGGCAACCTCGCGCGCCGCGCGC
>JBKJUK010000116.1:0-13756 GCA_046590705.1 Thermoanaerobaculia bacterium | reverse complement strand
CTGATTCGGCCCTCGAATGGAGTGTCGCGATGTGATGTCACGGTCAGCAATGCGCGCTTCGGCCTGGCATCGGGGAAAATGTAGAACGGCTGATCGAATCCGATCGTCGCATCAGGGACGATGACAAACGGTCTGTACTGTTCACCTTTAACACGATCAACCCACCGATACTGCAGAGGCGCTCGAAATGGCAGCGTGATTCCATCAGAAGTCACAAGGAAGAGTGCTTCGACCGCCGGGTCGTTGATCGGAGTGCCGATGAGAGCACGATCCCGCACAGTGAACAGTCCTTTCGAGGTAGGGAACCGGAGCCAGTACGGCTGCGAGACATTTGCCAGTGCCGGAAGCTTCAAAAGGTGCTCCACTTTCACGGGTTGGTTGAAGGACAACTGCTTTTCGATCTCGATGAGATCCGGGCTCAGTGAGAAACCGACGTGCCGAACCGTCAGCGGAGCGTCGGAGCGATTGATTGCCGTGACGGTCACCTTCACGTCGCCTCCCACAGTACCTGTCGGACTCGATGCGATGGCTTCAAGCCAGAGACCTGCCGCCGAGCGAATTACCTCGAGTAGATCCTGTCGTTTTGCCTCGACGCCCGGGTTCTCCGGAAGTCTCGAAATTCGCGTGTACGCTTTGACGAGCAGCGGGAGCACAGCGGAAGGTTTTTCCGGATTGAAGTCGCTCGAAGCCTGGGCGAGTATCCTGCCGATCTCTTCTCCACCTGCGATCCGACCCCACGAGAGATCGACACCTTCCAGCAGTTCAGAGGTCAGCGGTTCACCCGCCACAAGCTGAAATTGATTGAGCAGTGACCCTCGACGCTCGGGGGCTCCGAAACCCTGACTCTTGTGCATGCTGCGGCTCTCGCCCGCGAGCTCAGTGTACGAGCGGCCGAGCAACGGGTTGTACTGCCCGAGGTCGATCGATACGAGTTTCGGATCGAGTGGCTGGCTGGGGTCGCGGCGAAAAACGTTCCAGAGGATGCGCTTCGCCTGCCACGGTGTCGTCATCCGCAGCTGCTCTGGAAACCGCGTGGGATCCGCCGCCGCCTTGAAGGCTTCGATCGCGAGAATGGCAGAGGCAGTGTGATGGCCATGTCCGCCATCACCATTGGCCGGAAAGCGGGTGATGATCACATCGGGCTGCAGGCGCCGGATGGCCAGAACGACATCAGCGAGCGCTTCCTCACGTCCCCAGATCGCGAGAGTTTCCTCCGGAGATTTCGAGAAGCCGAAGTCGATTGCGCGCGTGAACCGCTGCTCCGCGCGGTCGATACGTCGCGCCGCAAGCAGCTCCTCGGTGCGGATCAATCCGAGCAGCTCGCCCTTTTCGCTGCCGATTAGGTTCTGGCCTCCGTCCCCGCGGGTCATCGAAAGGTAGGTCGTACGCACGAGCTTTTCATTCGCCAGATAAGCCAGCAGCGCGGTGTTCTCATCGTCAGGATGGGCGGCAACATAAAGCGCGCTGCCGACGACGTTGAGCTTACGAAGGGCCAGTTGCAGCTGCGCAGCGTCGAGCATCGGCCGTGGAGCAGCGAATGCCGGCGAGACCGCGAGGATCATCATCAACGCGGATAGCGTGAACTTTTTCATCAGAAACCCTTCCTTGAGCGCGACACGTCGCAGCAACATAACGTAAGAGGTAAACAGGCAGAAGGCAGGTTCGTAAATTTTCCTGAGAAGTAACAGGGGGCAGTAGTCAGTAGTTGAGGAGCCAGTAACCAGTAGTTACTCGCCGCGATCGCCGCATGTGGCTACTGGTTACTGGGTACTCAACTACTGACTACTGTTTTTAACCCAACTACTGTCTACTGCTTCAATGGATCTTGCGATTATTGGAGCGGGCGCTGCTGGATTGATGGCGGCGATCTTTGCGGGACGGCATTCGAAGGAGTCTGCAGGGGCGTTGCGCGTCTGTGCGCTGGAGGGCGCGGCGAAGCTGGGAGCGAAGATCCTCATTTCCGGCGGCGGACGGTGCAACGTCACACATGACGTGGTGCTGCCTGAAGATTTCAATGGTGGTAATTCACGGAACGTCGCCAAGGTTCTACGCTCTTTCGACGTACCGAAAACCATCCAGTTCTTCGAAGAGATCGGCGTCGAGCTCAAGCGCGAAGAGAACGGAAAGCTATTCCCCGTCAGTGATCGTGCGCGCAGCGTTCTCGACGCCATGCTGCAGGCCACCAGCGACTCGGGGGCAGAAATTCTCTCGCAGCACAGGCTCGTCGGGATGCAGCAGGAGGCCGGCGGATTCGCGCTTCATCTCAAGGACGGGCGTGAGTTGCATGCGCGAAAAGTCGTTCTGGCCACGGGAGGACTGAGTATTCCTAAGAGCGGTAGCGATGGCGCCGGATACGAGTTCGCCCGCTCGCTGGGACATACCGTCACGCGCACTCTCCCTGCGCTGGTTCCGCTGATGCTGCCAAAAGGCCACTTTCTGACGGGACTCAGCGGTCTGTCGATCGAGACGCAGCTGACAATCTCGCTGCCGTCCGGAAAGGTGATTCGTCGCGAAGTCGGCTCTTTACTCTTTACACATTTCGGTTTGAGCGGGCCGGTCGTTCTGGACATCAGCCGCCATCTGCTCGACGCTCCGGCGAACGCGCGCCTCACCATGAGTTTCATCAACCGGGAGCCGGGAGAGCTCGACAACTCTTTTCTTCGCGAAGCGCGAATCAATCCCCGCCTTTCCATTCATTCCTTGCTGCAACGCTATCTGCCAGAACGAATGTCCATGTCGGTACTCGAGCATGTGATCGACGTCGAGCCTTCGACCATGCTTACCCGACTGCCGAAAGAAAAGCGTGAGTTGATCATCAGAAGCCTCACCGAACTAGAGGTACCCATCGCAGGAGATCGTGGCTACGACTACGCCGAGGTGACTGCGGGCGGAGTTCCGCTGGACGAAGTGAGCGTCGGAACGATGGAATCGCGCATCGTGAAGGGTCTTTACCTCTGCGGAGAAATTCTCGACGTGGACGGACGCATCGGCGGCTACAATTTTCAATGGGCCTGGGCCAGCGGAAGGCTCGCAGGAATCGCCGCTGCGAAAAGCTGCAGCGAAGTGTGAGGCCGTACACGCGGTGCAATCTCCGCAGGCGGTTAATCTCCAGAATTCTGGACGCAGAGTACCGGGCGATGGAAATGTCGCGCTGCCGCCCCTTTGGGGCTCTGAGCCACCGAAGCGCGACTGATCGAATGGGGACAGCCCGCTCAGAAATCTGCGGCTTTCTGCACGATTGCGTCGATCGCGGCCAGGGCTTCGCGTGTCGAGGCGGTGTGATGGTTCGCGAAGATCGAGAAGTATCGGATCGCGCCCTTGCGTCCCAGAAGCATTCCGCTCAGGGCGTTCACGCCCTCGATGGAACCGGTCTTACCGCGCATGCGGTGCTCCAGGCCCGGCAGGCGAAGACGGAGGGTCCCCTCCTCACCCGGCGTGGCCAGAATCGCCCAGTAAATCCCTCGTCGAGCCGGATCTCCCATGTAGCGGAGCACTCGGACTGTCGCGGAGGGCGTGACCAGGTTTTCGGATGAAAGGCCCGAACCGTCAGCGAAGGAATACTCGCTCCGCGGAATCCCGAGCTGTCCCGTGAGGAACTGCACCTCGCCTTCGGTCGCATCATCGAAAGAGATGGCAGGTCCGGTTGTGGCGGACCGCTTGAAAATCATCTCCGCGTAAAGATTCTGGCTATTTTTCAGCACGGTGCTCAGTAGCTGAAACAGGAACGGTGAACGTAGTTCGGCGAGGGTCTCGGTCGTCTGTAACGCAGAGCGTGAGACCGAGGGGGGAAGCGAGATTTTCACTCCGGAGCGGCGGACGAGATCGTCGACGGCCTGCGCGGCGTAGAGAGCAGGATCGTCTACAGCGAAGACGTCGACCTGCGCTTTCGTACCGTCGGCGGCACCGGCTAGCGCAAACTGATTCGACTCGTCGCTGTGTGCATTGAATTCCGCTCCCGTGACGCAGGGAATGGAACCTTTCACCGGAACGAAGGCTGGATCTGCGTAGGACACCACGTTCGTGCATGTTTCATTCGGGTCGATGAAGATTCCTGCTACGTTCTCGTTGAAGGCCAGAGCATCGACCGGCGCTGAATAGGAACTGCCGAGGTTTCCCTGTTTCCAGCTGGACGGAAGGATATCGCCTGCGAAAAAAGAAACGTCGGCGACAACACCGCCACTAATTTCTCGGATTCCTCTTCTGCGTAGCGCGTCGGTAAGCGGCTTTAACTGGGTGTCCCGACTGTTGTAGTAGCGACCACCCAGTGAGGGGTCGCCGCTGCCTTTGATCACCAGGTTGCCGCGCAGCACTCCGTTCTCGATCACGCCGTCGTGTGAAACCGTCGTCGAGATCTGACTATCGAAACCGTTACCGCACTCGCCGGCAAGGGCGGAAATGAATAGCTTCCGATTCGAAGCCGGAATCATCAAAACGGCTGCGTTGCGCTCGTATAGCCGGGTTCCATCTTCCTCTTCGATGAGAATGCCCCATAAGGCATGCTCGAGAGAGGGAGCACTGATCTGAGCGTTCACGACTTCAACGAGCGATGCAGGTGCGTCTGGAACAACGTTGACGACAGAGGGAGGTCGATGAGCACAAGCCGCCATCCAGACGGCAGCAGCAACAGCGGGGAACAACGCCGATCTCATCGCAGCTCCTTGGAACACTCCGCGAGATTGTACGCGCACGCAGTGATCACTCCGTCGAGCGAGACCGCGAAGTTCTCGCGCAGGCGTTTCTGAATCGTGTACGCCAGAAGCAGCTGAGCCAAGTCATCCGAGTAATCGTAAAGAGGAGATGGCTGAACAGCGGCTCGTGATGCGAGCCGTCCCGTTTCTGCTTCACCAAGCAGACTTCGCACGTGGCCGGCGATTCTGCGACAGGCCTCTGCGGTCTCGAGCGTGCGCGACGCCTGCACTCCTGCGTCGAAGAGCTCGAGCGCATGAAACGCCGATGCCGATCCCGCAGTCGCTTCGATAACGTGAACACACTCGTTGAGCAGTTCTGTATTCAGGCCCGCGCCTGCAACAGAGCACTCGATATGACCGGTCGCACCGCCCGCCGACCACTCCACGGCGATGACGCGAAGGAATCCCCACTCGAATTCCTTTCCGAACATCCTGCTCAGCCGCAGAACTGCCACCGCGATGATTAGATTGTGTCCCGCATCTCCGGGCCAGCGCGACGCCGCATCGATCAGATCGCGATCGAGAGTCTCGCCCCTTCGCGACGCGATCCACCGCTCCGTGATGAGGCCATCGCGTCGTTCGAGTGCCCCTGCCAGAACCTCCAGCGGGAGAGGTTTTTCCTCGACCGGTACCTCGATGATCGGAGGTTCACTCCACGGCGCCCGGGCATCAGCAACAGCGCGTGCACATCGCACGATCGCATCCGTGTTACTCGCTGCAAGCTCGTCGCGCAGATCGAACAGCGCCAGACAGGCCAGCAGGGAGTGCTTCGATTCCTGGGAAGAGTTGTATGCGAGGAGCGAAAAACGTGTCAGGGAACGCCACACTTCATCGACAGAGAACTCATCTACGAGGAGCGGGACAACTTCCCCGATTCCCTCGAGATCCCGCGAGATGAGCGGATCGTAGAGCCGGCTGACAAGGCTTGCCATTCAGTCTCCCGAGAATGACTGGTGTGTCATTGTGAAGTTATCAAAAGAAGTCCGGCTACTGAGTTGGACTTGTCCAGTATAGACAAAGCCCAGAGTTGAAAACTCTGGCCACGAAAACCGCGCCGTGGGTTTCAGTGGCCGAAGTTCTCAACTTCGGGCCATCTTGTCAGCAATCCGCGAAGATCGATCACAGTACCATCCAGATAAAGCACCGACCTCAGGTAGTGGTTGCCGTCGGGACGGGAGCTGACGGGGGGCGCGTATTGTTTGGATCGGTGGTCGTCACGGAACTGCCGGACTCGCGTTCGGTGGAAGCAGGAGCGTTGTCTGTGAGCACTCCACCCTCGTTGGGTGAGCGCTCGTCGCCAATCTCGGTGGTCTGGGTCGCTGCCACGTCGTTGTCCGTCGCTCCTGCCGGCGTTGCCGGCGAGATCCTCTGGTCATCTTCGCTGCTGGAAACCTTTTCCCCTCTGCATGCGGATGCTATCGTCAGCGTGAGTGAGAGAAGGATCAGTAGAATGGCTTTCGAAATCTTCAATGGGGCCTCGGTGAGCAACAGAGTCTGGGAATGCAGGAGTCGCAGGTTCAAGTATTCCTGCGACCACTCGTTCTTTGATCGGCACCCATTGCAAGAATCCTGACAGGACAAGAGGTCGTGTGAAGCGATGAGAGAAAAGAAGAGAGTAGGGATCTACGGCTGGGGCCTCGTCGCTCCCCGCTCCCGCAACGTAGATACGTTCGAAAAGAATCTTGAAATTGCGGGAAGCTGGCTGAAACCGTTCGACGGCTTCGGGCCGTCGAACTTCCTGGTCGGCGAGCCTGATTTCGATTTCGAAGAGTACCGGTCCTGGTTCGACTCACGCTTTCCCCCGTCCCGATTCGGACAGTTGAAAGAGAAGATGGGGCCAACCGCACAGTACGCTCTGGCAGGATTCATACAGGCGCTCTCGCAGAACCAGGGCCTCGAAATGTTCTTACAGGAGCTCGGAGCGAAGTGTCACATTTACGTAGGAACGGGCCTTGGCGAGGTGACCGTGCAGCATGCGGAGTCCGTAAAGTACGAACGGGCTCTACGTCGCTGGAACGAGTTCTGGGGTGGGCCGGAGCGCTGTTCGGCGCGACGAAAACATGAGCTCGACCAGAGTAATCACGACGCCCCTCCCCTTCCCGATGCCGAGCAGATCGGCTCGGAGTCCTGGATCGACGCCAAGCATGTCTATGAACAGTACTGGTGCACGAGGAGCGAAGATCTCACGCAGTATCTTCGGGAGGCAGCCACGATTCAGGGCGAGCCAGTACCGCCCTCCTCAGGCACAGCAAAACTCGGTTCGATTCGGCAGAAGCTTAGCGGAATCAAAGCGCTCAACAAACGCTGGGGTTGCCCCGAAGAGCCCTGGACCAGCGTTTCAGCGAACTACCTCTGGAACATTGCCAACGTACCTGCATCGCAGATCTCGATGGCCGGAAAAATCATGGGTCCGGCCTTCGCACCGATCGCCGCCTGCGCATCGTTCGGGATCAGTCTGAAGATGGCCTATGACGCGATCCAGCTGGGCGAAGCGTCAGCGGTCGTGATCGGCATGGTGGATCCGCCGCCGCATGGAGTGGTCATCTCCGCCTTCTACAATGCCAACGTGTTGTCGGCGGACGCGGCGGTATCACGCCCACTCACTGCGCTGAAAGGAACACATGTCTCCGGCGGATCGTGCGTCTGGATCGTTGGAGATGCAGAGGTCATGAGTGCGCAGGGATTCAAGCCGCTCGGACTCGAGATCGTCGCGGTAGGAACATCGTCCGACGCACATCACATCATCACCCCATCGAAGGCGGGCCCACAGCTGGCTATGCAACAGGCCCTCGACGGTCTCGACGTGAAGGACTTCACGAACTGGGACATGCACGCCACCGCGACTCCAGGCGACACCACCGAGATCGCTCACTCGCTCGAGATGCTGCATCAGGAAGTTCTCTTTACCGCCCGCAAGGGAACGTTCGGCCACGGAATGTCGGTGGGCGGCGGCTGGGAACTCACCGCGCAGCATCTGGGGCTCTCAAAGGGAAAGCTCTTTCCGACTTCGCTCGAGGAAGGCGATCTTCATGCGGACGTGGCCATCCACTCGGCCCGTTTCGTCAAGAGCGCGGGTGAGACGGCCACGGCCGGCCTCTCAGGAAAACTGAGCATGGGGATCGGCGGGATCAACGCCTGCGTGGTGAGTCGCGCCTGGGATGATCAAAGCCACGAAGAATCAGAACCGTGATCGTTCACAGCGTGGAATCGCTGCTGTATCAGTTCCAGTGAACGCTCGAGCAATTCGGCGTTCTCGAACTTGTTGGTCCAGGTCGAGCGTCCCGACGGATGCGGCAGCACGATCACATCAAAACGTTGGCCAAAACGTTCGACGCGATGCGGCACCCCGACCACGTCGACCAGTTTTCGGCAGTTCATGAATTGCGCCGCTGCAAGAGTACCGACGGCGATGACGATGCCTGGACGCAACAACGTGAATTCCCTCTCGAGATGTGAAGCGCAGCGAGCGATCTCTTCGCCTGACGGGACTCTGTCGCCACCGGAAGAATCCTTTCCGGGGAAGCAGCGGATCACGGCAGCGATGTGGACTTCGCGCCGGAATCTTTCCTCGTCAATTCCGATGGTGGAGAACCAGGAGAAGAGTCGCTTTCCGGCCGTATACGCAAACGGTCGGGCCTGATCAAGCTCGTGCGGTCCCGGTGCCTGACCAACCAGCACGATCTGCGCGCCCGGTACGATGCCCGTCACCGGGAGTCCGACTACGCCCGGGCAGAGACGGCAGTTGAAGAGACGCTTCGCGTGCGCGCGCCAGAAGGATCTTTCCTGTGCAGGTGAATCCCGTTTTGCTGTCGAGCAAGCGGAGGTTCCGGACGCGCTGCTGCGCGAGGCCGCGCGGTGCCCCTTCGTGCCAACGCCGGCTGTGCTGACTGTTGACTTCTTCATGTCGCGGCACGCAGCCCGCACCGGACGGTGCATTTGCGGCGAACTGTAATAAAATCGCAATCAGATGCCACGCCTGCTCTCCTTCCTGCTTCTGACACTCATCGCTTCGCCCCTCTACGCATGGACTCCGGAGACGGAGCAGCGCATCGCCGCGAAGAGCGCCACACTCGCTCCAACTGACCTTCGCTGGGTGCTCGAGCAGTATTCGTCTGACTTCCGTCGAGGACTCGAGAGCGCTTCAGCCCGGGATAACAGTGCAGGCCACCGCTTTCATGCCGGAGCCGAGAACAATCTTCGTAACGAACTCCTCCGGGAAATCGAGCAGAGCGTAGCCGGAATGAGAGCCCGCAAAGGAATGAGCGGGTTCGCCGAGTCACTCGGCCGCATCGCGCATCTGGTCGGAGAAGCAAACAACCCCTTCAACTCCGGCAAGCCGACCCAACGCCTCGAAGCAAGCCGTATCGACTACGAGCATTACCTGCAGAGACGCCAGTCAAAATTCATGACGGTCTTCTATGGCCTGGAGAAGCAGCTCGTTCCTGCTGCCTACATCGACGGCATGCTGCGACGCAGCGCGCGTTTCTACCCCCTTCTGGAGGAAGAGTATTTTCGATCCGGAGAACGGGGCGATTCCTCTGATTTCGATGATCGGTCAACCGCCTTCGGAATCGCGGCGGTCTCATACTCCCGATCCGTGTCCGATCTCGTGAATCTCTACTTTCATATCTGGAAGGAATCGGGAGGAGACACCAGAACCGCGGCAACACTGCAGAAAGGCAATCTGCTTCTCAACGAGCAAAATGACGATTAAGCGAGCGCTTCTTTCGGTATCGGACAAGTCTGGTCTCGCTGAACTCGCTGCATTCCTTCACGCTCGTGGAGTAGAAATGTTGTCCACTGGTGGAACCGCAAAGTTCCTCGCAGATGCCGGTATCCCAGTCATCCCCATCGCTGAGTGGACCGGCTTCCCCGAGATCCTCGGAGGCCGTGTAAAAACCCTTACGCCGCGGGTCTTCGGAGGCATTCTTTTCGATCGCGACAACGACAGTCACCTCCAGGATTGCGCCTCGAGCGGAATCGGCGCGATCGATCTGGTAGTAGTCAACCTTTATCCGTTCGAGAAAACCGTGGCGCGTGAAGGTGTGACCGACATCGAAGCGATCGAACAGATCGATGTGGGCGGCCCCTCCATGCTTCGCGCAGCCGCCAAGAATTACCGCCACGTCCTCCCGCTCTGTTCTCCCTCGCTCTACGACCGCTTCATGATGGAAGAAGCGACCGGAAACGTGTCGCCGGCCTTCAGAAGAGAAGCAGCAATCGAAGTATTCAGAAAAACTGCCGCCTACGACTCGGCGATCGCCTCATTCCTGGCGATCGACAATCAGACTGCCCAGGAGGCCGGAGTTCCGGAGCGGCTGATGCTCTCGCTGGAGAAAGCTCAGGACCTTCGCTACGGCGAGAATCCGCAACAACAGGCCGGCTTTTTCCGCGAAACAGGCAGCGCGCTGTCATGGAAGCAGCACCACGGGAAGGAACTCTCATACAACAACCTTCTCGACCTCGATGCCGCTTTGCGCATCGCCGGCAATTTCAACGAGCCCGCCTGCACCATCATCAAACACACCAATCCGTGCGGCACAGCGACTTCATCAACTCTGTCTGAAGCAATCGCGAAAGCCCTGGAGTCGGATCCGGTGTCTGCGTTCGGAGGAATCGTCGGAGTGAACCGACCCTTCGAAGCAGAAGACGCCGAGATTCTCTCGTCACTTTTTCTGGAAGTCATCGTGGCACCGTCGTTCAGCGAATCTGCCATGGAGATTCTGGCCAGAAGGAAGAACCTCAGGCTGGTCACCTCGTCGGGAATGACACCGCGCTTCGATCTGAAGTCGGCTGCGGGTGGATATCTACTTCAGTCGAGCGACTCATTCGCTCCGGTGGCTTCGTGGCGGGTCGTCACCGACGCGAAGCCTGACGCTCTGCAGCAGCAATCTCTCTCCTTCGCCTGGAATCTGGCTGCCTTCGTGAAGTCGAATACCATCATCCTTGCTCGCGGCACGCAGTCCGCCGGGATCGGTGCCGGTCAGATGAGCCGCGTCGATGCGGCGCGCATCGCCGTCATGAAATCGGTGCTGCCGACGGAACAGTGTGTAGCCGCATCTGACGCATTTTTTCCATTTCGCGACGGACTCGATCTGCTGATCGACGCAGGCGTGCGTGCGGTCGTGCAACCTGGCGGTTCAGTGCGGGACGATGAAGTGATCGCCGCGGCAAACGAGCGTGGAATCGCCATGGTCTTCACGGGCGAGCGGCACTTCAGGCACTAACGTGGAGACGAGTCCTCTCTCGCGGCTCAAGCTGATCGTGTCCGACGTCGACGGCGTCTGGACAGACGGCCGCATCATCTATCTCGAAGATCAGCGTGAAGTAAAAGAGTTCAACGTTCGTGACGGCCTCGGGGTCAAACTCGCACAGCGCGCCGGAATTGAGGTCGCTGTCGTCACCAGCCGGCATTCGAGAGCGTTGCAGCGTCGATGTTCCGAACTGGGAATCGCACATCTGGTGCAGAGCGCGGGGAGTAAACTCGAAGAGACCCTGCGCATCATGAATGAACTGGGACTATCGCCCGATCAACTCTGCTACATCGGAGACGACCTGCCCGATCTCGCGCCCATACGAGCCGCCGGATTTTCCGCAGCTCCCGCCGATGCAGCACCGGAAGTTCTGGCCGCAGTCGATCTGAAATTAGAGGCTGCAGGTGGACGCGGTGCCTTCCGTGAACTCGTCGAGCATATCCTGCGCGGGCGCGGCGAATGGAGCAGGATCGTGGAAGGGTTCGATGAAGCGCAATTCCAGACTCCAAACGTTTAAGAACTGGCTCATCGTTCGCGCCCTCACCGCCGCAAGCATGGCGGGCTCTCGCCTGACCCTTCTCCGCGCCCGCAGGATCGGCGCATCACTCGGACGGCTTGCCCGAAGGGTAGTTCGAAGAGAACGGATGAAAGCCGTGCGCAACATCGCCACCGCGTTTCCAGAACTGTCCTCCGAAGCGAGAGCGCTTCTACTTCGCGGCGTCTTCGAGCACCTTGGAAAATCACTGCTGGAGATCTGCTGGCTTCCTCGTCTCGACAAGTCTTCAATGAGCCAGACCACCACCTTCGCCGGCCTCGAAAACCTTCAGGCTGCAGTCGATCACGGAAAAGGCGTCGTACTCTTCACCGGTCACTGCGGCAACTGGGAATGGATGGCCGCTGCGATTGGCAAGTCCGGCTTCGACATGAATGTGATCGCTCGCGAACTCTACGACTCCAGAATCAACGATTTCATCGTGTCCTCCCGAGGGCGACACGGTGTGAAGACAATCGGCCGAGGCAGTGGTTCCTCTGCGCGGGAAATGCTGCAGACCCTGCGCAGCGGAGCGATTCTCGGTGTGTTGATCGATCAAAGCATCAAGGCCGAGAACACTGAGGTGATCTTCTTTGGAAAGAGCGCCCCTGCGCCTGTAGGGCCAGCACGTCTGGCCGTGAAAGCTGGTGCCGCGGCCATTGCTGGTTTCATTCAGCGAAGTGGCGATCAGCAGCTCATCCGCTTCGACAAACCGATCTTCCTTTCCCGAGAAGATGATCCGGCAGAACTCACCCGTACGATGTCACGAGCGATCGAGGAACAGATTCGCAGCGTCCCCGCCGAGTGGGTCTGGATGCATGACCGGTGGCGACCTCGCAAGAAGTGACTGTCGACATCAGTAATCCGTTCAGGCACGGCGACTTGGAAGTTGCTGTCATCCCGAAGCGAAGCGAGGGATCTACGCAAAAGGATCGCGCTCAACATTTTACAGCGCGGTCCCTGCGTGTAGATTCCTCGCACCCACCCGTCCTACCGCTCGAAATGACGGCTCTCCTGCGGATGCCGTAGCGACCAATCTCTTCCTCTCAATCGCCAACGCGCGATCCGGGCGCGAAATGACGAATCGTCAGTTGTCTTCCCGGTGCAATTCTTGCGTTTCTCCAGGATGACTCATGAAGAAAAAGATAGAGCCTTCCCATACACGATCCACCCGCACCAGCGGAGCCGCCAACGCCCTCCTCGCGCTGTCCGCGTTCACCAGTGTCGGTACAGCCCTCAGTCTGAGCCGCAATCCCCACTGGATCTTCCGCCTGTTCGATTTCCCCCGCGTGCAGATCGCTACAGGGGCCCTGGCCTCTGCCGCGCTTTACCGATCCCTCTTCTACCGCGGGACGAAGCTCGAACGCGCCCTACTTGCCGCGTCGGTCGCAACCGCCGCATGGCAAACTTTCAAAATTCTCCCTTACACTCCGCTGCATTCCACGCAGGTGTCTTTCATCGACGAATCGGAGCTTCCAGAGGAGCATCGCGATGCCACCTTTACCCTGCTGGTTTCGAACGTTCTCATGGAGAACGATCGCTTCGAACTGCTGCTCGATATGGTTGAGAAGGAGAAACCTGACGTGGTACTGGCCGTGGAGACTGACAGTCGCTGGGCTGCAGCCATGGAGTCGCTTTCGGAGAGATATCCCTTCGTGCTCCGCCAACCGCAGGAGAACTATTACGGATTGATGCTGTTCTCCCGGTTACCGCTGGTCGATCCGGAAGTAAAGTTTCTGGTGCAGGACGATGTGCCGTCGGCCCACGTGAAGATCAGGCTCAGGAACGGTGTGGAAGTGTCCTTCCATGCCATTCACCCACGCCCTCCTGAACCGATCAGAGATCAGCTTTCCGCCCCTCGCGACGCCGAACTGGTGATCATGGGCAGAGAAATCGGAGACGAGGAAGATCGGCCCACGGTCGTAGCAGGAGACCTCAACGATGTAGCCTGGTCAGCGACCAGTGAGCTTTTTCTCAGACTGAGCGGTTTGCTCGACCCGCGCGTCGGCCGCGGCTTCTACAATAGCTACAACGCCAACAATCCTTTCTTCCGCTATCCCCTCGATCACGTTTTTCACTCGAACGA
Organism: Thermoanaerobaculia bacterium; assembly: GCA_046590705.1. Lineage (GTDB taxonomy): Bacteria > Acidobacteriota > Thermoanaerobaculia > Gp7-AA8 > Gp7-AA8 > JBKJUK01. Next base: position 196 of record JBKJUK010000116.1, on the reverse strand, counting down.
CTTCAAGTTAATGTCGCTGCGACGGCTGCCGTCTGTCGGTTCCGATCACTTTCCCCTGCTGATCAAGCTCGTCCATCTCCCGGACGCCGAGGGTGAACAGCCGGAACCGGAGAAACGAGCATCCGATGATCAGGATGCGCACGAGAAACTGGCGGTGCAGGCCGAGGCCGCTCGCACCGGCGCCGACCGCCCCAAC
>JBKJUK010000177.1:0-9395 GCA_046590705.1 Thermoanaerobaculia bacterium | reverse complement strand
GAGGAATCTCCGGTCCGCGCAGCCGGGGTGCAAGCTACCACCCCGCGGCGCGGAACGGAGATTCCTCTTCGCGCGTCACACCTCGCAGGCTCGCAGGAGCGTGCCGTGCTCATCGGAATGACGTGCCGTCACGATGCGCATTCCGTTTGCCTCGCTCCGGCCCACCGACCCCGGCCCCCGGCCTCTCTTCTTACTTCATCGTTCTGCGTTCTGAGTTCTGCGTTCATCAGCCCCGGCCCGATGACCCCGGCCCCCGGCCCCTAAACTCGCCTCTCGTTGACTTCCGAACTCTTCCGGGAGTAAGGTAACCCCATCTATTTCCGCGCGGTACAGTGAATGTGGGTTGGAGGTGTGGGTCATGTGTAAAGGGATTGCCCGCGGCTTATTCTTGGGTTTCATGCTCGTTCTGTCAGTTCCTGCAGCCTTCGCGCAGGGATTCATCGGCACGCTCGAAACTCCGAACGAAGCAGAAATCGTCTATGGAATGGTCCTTGTGCGCGGCTTCGCGCTCGATAACCAGCAGGTGTCGAAGATCGAGTTATTCGTCGACGACCAGTTCCAGCATTCTGTGAACATCAATGTCCCCAGGATCGACATCATCGAGTCGTATCCGAACTACCCGGGCATTCATCAGCGTCAGCCCGGTTTTCAGACCGGATTTCTGGCCAGTCGCTTCACGAACGGCCCTCACACGCTCTCGCTTCGCGCGACCCTTGCGGACAATCGCGTCATCGAGTTCGGGCGGCGGACCATTCAGATCGACAACACCTTGAACCAGCCTCCCTTCGGAGCGATCGATATTCCAGATCAGTCAGGGATCTACGACGCGAACGGTTCGTTCCCGGTCGTTGGATGGGTCACCGACGTGGACGGCATCGAGCGGGTCGACGTGCAGATCGACAATCTCAATATGCAGTCAGCTATCTATGGGGACACCCGGCCGGACGTGAGCAACGCTTTCCCGGATCTGCCAGCCGCGCTCTTCAGCGGTTTCATCGCACATATCGACACCACCCGCGTGCAGGACGGTGTTCACACGCTCGTGGTTCGCGCTACGGACCGTCAGGGACTCTCCCGAGTCATCGGTCGCCGCAGCATTCAGGTCTTCAACAGCACGAACAATCTTCGACCTTTCGGATTCATTGACGAGCCGCGACGTGACGCCGTTCTTTACGGAACGAACTGCAGCGAGGTTCCACCTTGCCGCGTCTCGCCCTGCTCGCCTCTGAACACCCGCTCGCACATCACCCCCGTTCGCGGCTGGGCCCTCGACCTCGGCACTCGCGCCGACCTCGGTCGCGTTTCCTACGCCGAGCTTCTTGTGGACGGAGTGCGCTGGTATTCCACTGATCAGTGCAGCTACAACGGAGACTTCCGAGCCTACGTGAACTGTTACGGCCTGCCGCGATTCGACGTGGCTCGCTACTATCCGACGTATCCTGACTCACCGCGTGCCGGTTTCCTCTTCACGCTCGACGTCGGCTCGCTGCTCGCTCTCGGAGTACGCCCCGGCCATCACGTTCTCAAGGTTCGTGTCGGAGATCAGGAACAGACCTTCGCCGACATTCCCAATACGTCAGGAATTCCGGTGTTCTTCCAGTGCGCGACCGACCTGCCGGACTTTCCATCCATCGGCTTCATCGACTCACCCCGTAACGCAGCCTTCGTGAAAGGTGACGTCACGTTCCTCGGGTGGGCAATCGACGAGAACGGTGGAGTGCAGGAAGTGCAGATCCTCGTCGACGGTAATCTCCTCGGGAAAGCGCAGCTCGGCATACCGCGTACCGACGTTCAGGCTGCCTATCCGATGATTCGTGACTCACTGAACTCAGGCTGGAAATTTACAGCCGATACGCGCAAACTCAGTGATGCTCGTCACCGTCTCACGGTCCGTGTGATTGATCGTCAAGGCATCGCAACGATCATCGGCTCCAGCGACTTTTACGTAGACAACGCCTCACGCTGAATATCTTCAACACTCTTTTAAAACGGGCGCCTCAGGGCGCCCGTTTTACGTCGGGTCGCGTCTCCAGAGGATGGATCTTCGTAGGGGCGAGCTGCGCTCGCCCGCTCTCTGTCGCGGTTAAATGCACGGGGGAGCGGGCGCGCGCAACGCGCCCCTACACGGTTACGCGACGCAGGCTGTCAAGCACGGAACCTTTCACCATCGAAAAGGTCCCAGAAGAAGCGCTGGTTTTTCGCAGCGTTCCTCTGTGCCCGGTGTCACTGAAATGCCACCGCAATTGAAAGAATATGCGTAGCGCTGATGTTTAGTGAGCCGAGCCATGATCCGGTTCGACGAGGATTCCTGATGAAACGATTGGTCGTGGCATTGATGCTCCTGCTGAGCTTCTCTGCTCGTGTGGATGCAGCCGACGCTGTAAACGAAGTTTGTAATCTCTGCGTGGGTATCCGCTTGAACCCCGAGGCACCGGCACCACTGGTATCGGTGCCCGCTCTGATGGAAATCGACGTCTCTACGCTCAAGGCGGATGACTCGTTTTTGAAGCGCTTCACCGCCGACCAGCGCAGCAACACCACCATCATATTCAGGGCTGAAGCCGCTGGTGATCAGCTCACGGGAGTGGATAGCCTCATCAGCCGGCTCATCGAGTGGAGCGCAGCGAACGGCCCTTTCGAAGCGGTCGGCCTCCGCGTGAATGGAAGTACGGCGGAAACCGAAGCGTACGCATTGAAGCGACTCACTGTGAATCTGCAGGGGCGTGAGCTGGCCCGGTCGATCGTGCAGCCTGTGGCGTCGATCGCCGCTCTCGAGCGACTTTATGCAGCGGAGGCGGGTGGGTACTTTGATCAGGTCCTGGTCGCACAGTCAGACGCCGTTTCCGTCAGCAGCTGGCTCAGTACGAATGATCCGGTGAAACGAGTCTGGGTTGTAGCACCTGCAGTGTCGGCGAATCCTCTTTACGATGCCGCGTCCGTTTTCAAAACAGCGGCAGTCAGAGTGTTTCTCGAGAGTGAGGCCGTCACAGAATTTGCCGGCGCCATCGCCGCGACGAATTCCGAACTGCGCGGTGACTTCGCGTTCGATCCTTCGGCCGATATCCGCATGCTCGACGCGACCGGTGCAGTGACTGCCACTCCTGTGATCGCGCTCGTACGTGGCGAGGATCTTCGAACGCTGGTGGTCCCGGCAGGAAGTCGCGAATCATCGACGATTCTCAGTTTCGGTGATCCGGCGCTCAAGAATCCGAGGCGAGTGGATGCCTCCGGTGTAGCCGCAATCACCGACACCGGCAGTAAGAACGCGCGACTCCTGGTTGGGATGCCGGCCAGCGGGAAGGCTTTCGCCATCACGCTGGATCGCCCGCGAGTCGCCGATGATTCGAGGACTCGGGAGACGATCGATATCTCGACGAAGAAGGACATCTCCGTCGACGAGATCGTTCGCAGCCATCAGACCTATCATTCCTGGCAGGGAACTCTGAACACCCGTTACATCGCGCGCAACGAAACGAAGTTGCGCTTTGCAGTCGGTCCGAGCGAAGCCGTCGAAGCAACGCTGGCGGGTGATCATTTCTTCGAGGGTGACCGTGTCTCTGACTGGGTGTGGACCGATTTCCTGATCAACGGTGTGAAGTGGAAGCACGGACGCATTCCGGAGCTTCCGCTGGTGCAGCCTGAGAAAGTGACACAACTCCCGCTGGACATTCATCTGACCAGCGCCTATCGCTACCAGCTGGTGCGGGAAACGCAACTCCGCGGGTTCGACACATGGGAGGTTCGTTTCGAACCGCCGGCCAAAGCGCCGGACAGCCTTCCGCTTTACCGCGGTACCGTCTGGATCGATCAGAAGAGCTTCGCCCGCATCCGGATTTCGATGGTTCAATTGAACCTCGATGGAGAAGTTCTTTCGAACGAAGAGCGCGTCGACTACTCGCCGTTTTCACTGGACGGCTACGCGCCTGTCGAAGCTCCGGCGGTCACACGCAAGAACAGCCGCAAGCTGCTCTGGTTGCCCGAGTCAGTGGCGGCGCAGCAGTCACTCTCGACCGCGGGAAGATCGACCGTTGTTCAGCGCAACACGGCTTTCAGCAACTACCGCATTGATCCTTCCGACTTTCGGGAGCAGCATCGTATCGCCAGCGCCTCAACCTCCAGAATGGTGCGCGATACCACTCGCGGACTTCGTTATCTGGATCGGACCGGATCGGGAGAGCGGGTCGTCAAGGAGGGCTTCGACGCCTCGCGTACATTCCTTGTCGGCGGCATGCATCACGACAGCGGGCTGGAGTTCCCGGTTGTACCACTCGGCGGAATCGATTACTTCAACTTCAATGTACGCGGCACAGGAATGCAGTCGAATGTCTTTTTCGCCGGCGTCATCCTTGCGGCCAGCCTGACCGATCCTTCATTCATGAAAACTCGCTTCAGTCTGGGCGGCGAATTCAACGGTCTGGCGGTTCCGTTCGAGAACAGCATGTACCGTGGTGGGTCTGAGGTGGAAGGTGAGGCCGTTCGTAACCTCCCGCTCACGATGACTCTGCGAACGGGTCATCCGATCCTGACTTTCGGGAAGATCGATCTGTCGCTCGGGATCTCCCACGAGAGTTACCAGCGCGCAGAACTTACCGCGACTGACTTCGAAGTTCCATCGAACACGTTTGAAGTCACACCGCGACTCGACCTGCGCTATGACCGCCGTGGGTTTGCCTTCTCGACATTCTTCGCAAGGGGGACCAGGACGCAATGGGAACCCTGGGGCAATCTGGCGGAGTACGACGACGCGCAGAAATCATTCACACGTTTCGGATTTTCTCTCGGCAAGAGTTTTTATCTTCCGAAGTTTCAGCGGATTGCCATCGAAGCCAATTATCTCGACGGTGCGAATCTCGATCGCTTTTCAAAGTATGAGATGGGATTCTTCGGCACGCAGCGGATCCGCGGCATCAAATCCGGCTCGGTCCGTGCCGAGAAGGCCATCCTCGCGCACCTTTCATACGGCTTCGTTTTCTCTCAACAATTCCGCCTCGAAGTTTTCTATGACCACGGACTTCTCGACGACGCAGCGTCCGGCCTGCGACGCGCTCCATTCCAGGGAATCGGTTTCGGAGGGCAGACCGTCGGTCCGTGGGGAACTCTACTCCGCCTCGACTTCGGGAAAAGCATTGGTGACAACGCCCAGGACGGCTTTGTGGCCAACGTGGTCTTCCTGAAACTGTTTGGCTGATTCGGGCTCGAGCGCCGGCACCCCGCTCGAGCTCACTATGTATAATCCTTTTTTTCTGGTGTAGTGAGTCGTAAATACGCTCCGTATTTTCGACTCACTACACTAGCGCAGGGTCGCATTGCCCGCGCTCGCTCCGCTCACGATTCCGACAGGCTGGAGCGAGTGCGGGCAACGCGACCCTGCAGAGGGATGGACATGGAACCAAGAATCAAGGAACTGCCCGCGCTGGTGGGACAGAAGGTCGTCATCAACGGCTGGCTTTACAACAAGCGTGGTGCGGGAAAGCTGGTGTTCCCGATTGTGCGCGATGGCAGTGGGTATCTGCAGTGCGTGGTCTCGAAGAAAGAAGTCTCCGACGAATCATGGGAAGCAGCCCAGAGCGTCGCGCAGGAATCTACGGTTCGCGTCACCGGGACCGTGAGCGCTGAACCGCGCGCGCAGGGCGGCGTCGAACTTCACGTAGAGTCCTTCGAAGTGCCCTATCCCGCCGTCGATTATCCAATCACGCCGAAGGAACATGGCACTGCTTTTTTGATGGACATTCGCCACCTCTGGCTTCGTTCCTCGAAGCAGCACGCCGTTCTGCGGGTGCGGCATGAGGTCGAGCAGGCCTGCCGTGACTTCTTCTACGAACGCGACTTCGTCCTGATCGATTCGCCGATTCTCACGGCCAACGCTGCCGAGGGAACTTCGAACCTGTTCGAAACGGATTACTTCGGAGAGAAGGCCTTTCTCTCCCAGTCTGGTCAGCTCTACCTCGAGCCGGCTGCTGCAGCCTTCGGCCGTGTCTATTGCTTCGGCCCCACCTTCCGCGCAGAGAAGTCGAAGACGCGGCGTCATCTCACTGAGTTCTGGATGATCGAACCGGAAGTCGCCTTCATGGAGTTCCCGGCCCTCGAATCGCTGGCCGAGGAATTCGTCGAGTACATCGTGAACCGCGCACTCGAGCGCTGTCAGGAAGAACTGAAAGTGCTCGAGCGTGATCTATCGAAACTAGAGAATGTGAAGCGGCCGTTTCCTCGGATTCGCTATCGTGAAGCCGTCGAGATCCTGCAGTCCAAAGGGAACCCGATCCAGTTCGGTGACGACCTCGGCGGCGATGAGGAAACTATTCTGGCGGAAGCGTTTGATCGGCCAGTCATGGTTTCTCGCTACCCGGTTTCGATCAAGGCTTTCTACATGCAGCCGGATCCGGAAGATCCTGAAGTCGTTCTCGGACTCGACATGCTCGCACCTGAGGGTTACGGCGAGATCATCGGTGGTTCGCAGCGCATTCACGATCATGACCTGCTGCTGCAGCGCATTCGGGAGCACAAGCTACCTGAAGAGGCCTTTCAGTGGTACCTCGACGTCCGCAAGTACGGCTCCTTCCCTCACTCCGGTTTTGGCATGGGAATCGAGCGCTGCGTGGCCTGGATCACAGGTGTGAAACATCTGCGTGAGTGCATCCCGTATCCGCGCATGATCAACCGGATCTACCCGTGATCGGGCATGCGTTCAGTTGTCAGAACGGAGTTTCTGTTATCGCTTTCAGAGCCCGAAGTTGAAAATTTCGGCCACTTTTTTCGCTGCGCTCACGGTTTGGTTCGAGTGGCCGGAGTTTTCAACTCCGGGCTCCGTGACTTGGCACAGCCCTTCGCTCGCGTGATCAGTGAATAGCCCTCTGGACAACACGCTCCGGGTCATTCCGATCGGTGGCCTCGGCGAATTCGGCATGAACCTGATGGTCTACGAGTGTGGAAACTCGCTGATCGTCGTCGATTGCGGAATGATGTTCCCTGACGCCTCGACGCGAGGGATCGATGTCGTGATTCCGGACATGACCTATCTCTTCGAACGGCGCGATAAAATTGCCGCGGTCTTCCTCACGCACGCGCATGAAGATCACATCGGCGCGATCCCATTCCTGGCCGCTGAAGTCGATGTGCCGTTTTATGTGACTCCGCTGGCCGAAGCGTTCGTGTACGGCAAGCTCGAAGAGTTTGCAATGCACCGCGAGGTGGAGTTGCGGCGAATGTCGCCCCGTACCACCATCGTGGCCGGGGCCTTCGAGGTGGAGCCGATCCATGTGACGCATTCCATCGTCGACGCGGTCGCTCTCGCCATTCGTACTCCGCTCGGCGTGGTAATCCACACTGGCGATTTCAAGCTCGACGCATCGCCGATCGATCGGAAACCGAGCGACGTGGAGAGACTCGAGCAGTACGGGCGAGAGGGAGTGTTGCTTCTGACGAGCGATTCGACCAATGCCGTCGTCGAAGGAAGCTCGAGGTCGGAGAGCGTGGTGGGCGATGCTCTGGAGCGGGTGGTCAGCACGACTGCCGGCCGGGTCGTTGTGACGACGTTCGCCTCGCACATTCATCGGATTCAGCAGATCGTGAATGTAGCCCGAAAGACCAAACGGAAGGTCTTTTTCGTCGGACGTTCCATGGTCGAGAATGTCGAGATTTCTGAACGGCTCGGATATCTCTCGATTCCGCGCGAGGTTCGTCCGAATCAGAAAGATATCGAAGACGGTGGATCGCAGATCATCGTGGTCACCACGGGAACGCAGGGCGAGCCAAATTCGGCGCTGGCCCGCATGTCGATTGGTGAGCACAAGGCCATGAATCTGAGGAAGGGCGACCGGGTGGTGATCTCTGCGCGGACCATTCCTGGAAACGAACGGGCGGTCACCCGCGTGATCGACAACCTTTTCAAACGTGGCGCCGACGTGGTTTACGACGAGGTGAAGGATATACATGTCTCCGGTCACGCCTGCCGCGACGAGCTGCGGGAGATGATTCGTCTCACGCAACCGAAGCACTTCATCCCCATTCATGGAACGCTGCGCAATCTGGTTCGACATGCTGAGCTGGCCGTCGATGCCGGCGTCGCGAAAGACAACGTACACGTCATCACTAACGGTCAGGTCGTCGAGATCGATTCGGTCCGCAGTCACATCACCGAGGAGCGAATTCCTGCGGGGAAGATCTTCATCGACTCGCAGGCGGAGGAAGTCCCCCCTCTGGTTCTGCGCGACCGCCAGCACCTCGCCGAAGATGGCTTTGTGATTGTCGTGGTCGCGCTCGACACCACGACCGGCAGGTTGCTCAGGCCGCCCGAAGTCATTACCCGCGGATTCGTGCACGTGGATATCAGCGGTGATCTTTTGAATGAGGTCCGCACTTTGCTATCCGAGACGCTGACGGCGAGAACGGCTGCAGAGCTGAGGGATACCGAGCAGTTGCAGGAACAGCTGAGAGCCACGCTGAAAAGATTTTTCCGAAAAACGCTCGACCGGCGTCCAATGATCCTGCCGGTCGTCTGGGAGATGTAGTGACGATCGTCGAAGCAATTGTTCTGGGGCTCGTGCAGGGACTGACGGAGTTCATCCCCATCAGTTCGTCGGCGCATCTTCGCATTGTGCCGGCCCTGCTCGGATGGAGCGATCCCGGCGCGGCAGGCACTGCGGTCATGCAGCTCGGCACATTGCTGGCTGTGCTGATTTACTTTGCGAACGACATCGTTCGCATGTCCAAGGCCTTCTTCCGCGGAATCATCAGCCGGCGTCCCTTCGAAACCCAGGATGGGCGCCTGGCCTGGTACATCATCGCTGCGACGATTCCCGTTGGAGTTCTGGGACTACTGTTCAAGGACTTCATCGAGACTGGTGCACGCAACCTCTGGCTGATCGCCAGCACCCTGATCGTGAATGCCATTCTGATCTCGATCGCCGAGCGCTACGCGGAACGGAGACCAGTACGCGAGACCGAGCAGGTGACCTTTGCCGACTCGATGGCCATCGGATTCGGTCAGGCTCTCGCTTTGATCCCGGGTATGTCGCGAAGCGGCTCGACAATCATGGTCGCGCTCTTTCGAGGACTCTCGCGATCGGCAGCGGCGCGTGTCTCATTCCTGCTCTCTATCCCTGCCATTGCTGCCAGCGGTTTCTTTGAATTGCTGGCGGAGTACGACACGTTGTACTCGCTGGGGTGGGGTTCGGTGGCCGTGGCCACGCTGGTTTCCTTCATCTCGGGATACGCGTCGATTTACTTCCTGCTGCGGTTCCTGAAAACGCACACCATGACGGTATTCGTGGTGTATCGAATTGCGCTGGGGTTGACGATTATGGGGTTGCTCTACGCAGGCTACCTCCAAGCTGCTTAGTAGGCCGCGTGATGAAACGGGGCCATCTGCTTCGTTGTCGCGTCGGCCGGCCGGTTTC
>JBKJUK010000078.1:0-3208 GCA_046590705.1 Thermoanaerobaculia bacterium | reverse complement strand
GTCGGACGGTGAGGCGTGGCCCAAGCCACGTTGAAACCGGCCGGCCGACGCGACAACGAAGCAGATGCCCCCGTTTCATCACGCGGCCAAAGCACAGGGGGTGAACTACAATTGAGGCGATGGCGGAATACGCTGTTCTTCTCATAGCCGTTCTGGTGGTGCTCTCACTTCCTCTCCTGACGCTGGTGGTGCTCGCACCGCTCCTGCGCCCCTCGCGTCCGGAGAGAGTGAAGCTCGAGCCGTACGAGTGTGGAATCCCCTCGACCTCACAGGCTTTCGATCACCGCTTCTCGATTCGTTACTTCCTCATCGCCGTGCTCTTCATCGTCTTCGACGTCGAGACCGTCTTTCTCTATCCCTGGGCCATCCGTTTCAAAGTGCTGGGGTGGTTTGGTGCGATCGAGATGGCGCTGTTCATCGCCATTCTGCTGGTTGGGTACGTCTACGCCTGGCGTCGCGGGGTGCTCACGTGGGTCTGATCCAGAATCAGTTCAACGAGAATCTGATCACGACTACGGTCGATAGAATTTTCAACTGGGCTCGCAAGTCGTCGTTGTGGCCGATGCAGTTCGGTCTGGCCTGCTGTGCGATCGAGATGATGGCGGTCATCGATCCGCGGCACGACATCTCCCGATTTGGCGCCGAAGTCTTCAGGGCCTCACCCCGGCAGGCGGATCTCATGATCGTGGCCGGGACGGTGACCGAGAAGATGGCGCCGGTGGTGAAGCGGCTTTACGATCAGATGCCCGATCCGAAGTGGGTCATCGCCATGGGTTCCTGCGCGACCTGCGGCGGCCCGTACGATACCTACGCTGTGACCCAGGGTGTCGATCGACTGATTCCTGTCGACGTGTATGTGCCGGGCTGCCCTCCGCGCCCCGAGGCTCTCATCTGGGGGCTGCTCGAACTACAGAAGAAGATCGAGAAGATGCACGTGGTGCGAAAAGGTGGCGAAGAATTCGATTTCACCCGGCAGGTACGCTCGACGGGCGGGCGCTTCACGCACACGGGTCCTGCATTGCGAGCCGAGCAGGCCGCCGCGCTCGCGGTGATTGAGGATGAGGACGGTCAGGATGTCTGAGGAGAAGCCTGAACCGGGAGGAACACCCACGGGTGACTCATCCCTGGAGACGGACTGGCGGACGCTGGTATCGGCCGACGAGACCATGTCGACTCTCATGGCCGACGTTCCGGACGCGTTTCTCGCCGCTACCGTCAGCGCAGGTGATCTCACAGTCGAACTGCGTCCCTCACAACTCGTAGCAGTCGCTACCGGACTCAAGTCGAAGACCTACACGTACCTGGTCAGCCTGACTGGGATCGACTACTCCACCTTTCCGGATTTCAGCGGTAGTCGTTTTGCCGTCGTCTATCACGTCTACTCATTTGTGCTGAATCGGCGAGTGGCTTTCAAAGTCCGTATCGACGAAGGTGTGGCCGTACCTTCGGTAACATCAGTCTGGAAGACCGCGAACTGGCATGAACGCGAAGTATTCGACATGTTTGGAATCGCCTTCGAAGGGCATCCTAACCTCGAGAGAATTCTGATGTGGGACGAGTTCAACGGGCACCCGCTGCGAAAAGATTTTCCGATTCGCGGCATCGACACCGGTGCGCAGATTTATCCGGAGGTGTTCCCCTCGGCAGCCGGGCCCCAGCCCGGATCAACGGGCAAGAGTCCGGAAGATGTGACCCGCTACGAAGGCGAGTGGACGCAGCTCGGAATGGCTCCACCTGCTACCGCCGATGCTGCTGAGATTCCGGAAGATACTGCACCTGCCGGCACGAAGGACAGAGTGTGAGGTCTTGCTGAATCTCGAAGAAATGGAGATCAATTTCGGTCCACAGCATCCGTCCACGCACGGGGTGCTGCGAGTTGTGCTTCGTATAGACGGTGAGCGGATCATCAGCGCAAAACCTGTGATCGGATACCTGCACCGCGGTACGGAAAAGCTGTTCGAGAGCATGTCCTATCCGCTCTGCATTCCTCACACTGATCGTCTCGACTACGTCTCGGCAGCAACGAACAATCTTGGCTTCGTCGAGACAGTCGAGAAGCTCATGGGAATCGCTTCGCAGATTCCCCGCCGTGCGCAAATCATTCGAGTGATGCTCTGTGAGTTGCAGAGGATCTCCTCGCACCTGCTCTGGCTCGGTACACACGCCATCGACATCGGCGCAATGACGCCTTTCTTCTACTGTTTCCGTGAGCCGGAACAGGTCCTCGATCTTTTCGAGGAGTACACCGGCGCAAGACTGACGCTGAACTCCATGCGCATCGGGGGCCTGCCGGAGGATCTGCCCGCAGGGTGGCTGGAACGACTGGAGAATTTCATCTCCCGTTTCGATCAGGCCGTCGACGAATATGAGACGCTGCTCACCGGGAACCGGATCTGGAAGCGGAGGACGGTTGGCATCGGTGTGCTCTCGCCCGAGGATGCGGTGGAGTGGGGCGTAACGGGGCCGTTGCTGCGGGGATCGGGTGTGAAGTGGGATCTGCGCAAGGCCATGCCTTACGAGTGTTACTCGGAACTGGAGTTCGACGTCCCGGTTGGTAAAAACGGAGATACGTACGATCGCTACCTCGTCCGCATCGCGGAGATGCGAGAGTCGCGAAAGATGCTGGAGCAGTGCATAGGGCTCATCGCCACGACGAATCCGGGCGAGATCAAAGCGAAGATCTCGCGGGTGATACGGCCGCCGGCAGGTGAGGTTTACCACTCCGTCGAGTCTCCGCGCGGGGAACTGGGCTACTTCATCGTGTCTGACGGGAAGTCACTGAACGCCTATCGCTGCCACGTGCGCGGTCCGTCGTTCGTCAACCTGCAGGTGCTTCCTTCCATGGCTCGTGGCCACCTGATCTCCGACCTGGTCGCCCTGATCGGCACCATCGACATCATCCTTGGCGAGGTTGACCGATAGTGGAATTCTCGTTTTCGCCTGCAATGTCGCGCTACGTGGTCTGGCCAGTGGTGAAATTTCTCATCGCCTTCGTCAGCGTGCAGGCGCTCGTGGCGGCTATGACCTACGTGGAGCGCCGTGTGCTGGCCTTCATGCAGGCCAGGCTGGGCCCGAATCGCGTGGGGCCGTGGGGTCTGCTTCAAGCCGTTGCCGATCCGATCAAGCTGTTACTGAAAGAAGATATCGTTCCGAGCAGCGCCGAGCGGGTCCCGTACTTCCTCGCGCCGATCCTGCCACTGCTGCCAGC
>JBKJUK010000026.1:0-18506 GCA_046590705.1 Thermoanaerobaculia bacterium | reverse complement strand
TTCCCTTCGGATCGCTCATCTACAAAGAGGCAAAGAAAAACAATCTCTCTCCGGAGCTGGTGGGCGCCGTAGTACAGACCGAGTCGCGCTTCATTCCGAATGCTCGCTCGCAGGCCGGAGCCCAGGGACTGATGCAGCTTGTTCCCCGTACTGGCAAGTGGATGGGAGCAAGGAATCTGATGAATCCCGCCGAAAATGTTGCGGCAGGAGCAAAGTATTTGAAGTATCTCGAGAAACGCTTCGACGGAGATCGTCGGAAAATCATTGCGGCGTACAACGCAGGCGAGGGAAATGTACGGCGTTTCGATGGGATACCGCCCTTCAAAGAGACACAGAATTATGTGAAGAAGGTTCTGATTTCGGAGAAAGACTTCGAGGATCGTGTCGCAGGGAGAATGGCTGAAATCGCTGAGCCCGCGGTCATTCAGGTAGCCTCCATGCGGTAGTTGGCTGGCTTTTAAGTTCAACCAGAGGCGTCGGGAGACCGGCGCCTTTTTTGCGCTCAGGGCCCTCCCGCAACAGGAGACCTCCTCTGTCCCGCCCGTCGCTACTCCGGAGGCTTACTCTTCCAGGGCAACGCCCAGCGTTCTTCTGCGAGATCGCTCTCCGGCAGAGGGACGACCTGGCCGGTTCGTCTGAGTTCATGAAACTCCCACAGCTTCGCGTACTTCCAGAACGTGTAATAGACGTGCATACCGACGACGATGAGACCTCGCGCGCCGTCGAGAAAGCCCAGGTTGAGAAAGTAGTCGCGTACGAATCGGCTGAGCGGATGCACAAGGATTGTCACCACTCCCGATTTCTCGTTGTTCAGGAAAAGCGTAGTGGCTCCCCACACTCCGTAGCGCGTCATCTTTTCGATCATGTGGTCGAAAGACCTCACGTAGAGATGATCCATCTTGTTCGTGAGGAAGCCATGTTCGCCGTCCACGAGCAGGTCCGCGTGCACTCGGCGGTTCGGGTATCGGGCATGATCACGGTGAAAGAGACGCACCACCCTGTCTCTCTGAAGCCCACTGAAACGCACTTCCTTTCCGAGCACGAAATTTCGTCTGCCGATCGAGAAGGCCCAGAGCGCAGGAACATCGCTGAGAAGTGTTTCGATCTCGTTTCGGAGAGTCGTGGTGATGCGCTCATCGGCGTCCAGCACGAGAATCCAGGGATACGCGGTCTGCGTCATTCCATAGTTCTTCTGCGCCGCAGATCCGAGCGAGACACGCTGTTCGATTCTCACTTCCGGGAAACGGGATCGAACGAGTTCTACGGTTCCGTCGGTGGAGAACGAATCAAGCAGGTAAATTTCGTCAGCCCATCGAACGGACTCGATGCAGTCCTCGATTTTGTCGACCTCGTTGAGCGTGTGGATCAGTACAGAGAGCGGGAGCATGCGCGTCGATTGTATAGGAGGGTCGTGGGGATGCACGGCGCGGTCCCGACGACCGGGGGCTGTGACGGCGACTTTGAAAAGTTGGAAGGGATCGTCCGAATTCAGAAAGTGTATTGCTTCTCGACCATGACCCGCGCCCGCCGATCTCGGATGTTGCGCACTTCCGATTCAATCTTCATCTCGAAAGGCAGCTTGCGATGCGAGGCGTAGACCGGAACGTCAGCTTCGATTTTCTTCAGCTCTTCTGCGAGATCGTGCGGTGTGAGATGTCCTGTATCGCGCGCGAGTTGGGCGAAATCGTTCGGAAACGAGGCCTCTGTGACGACGGCGACGACGTTCGCGGTTTTGTTTGTCCGTTTCCAGATCTCGCGGGTTGGAGCAGTGTCTCCGGTGAAGACGATAGTCTGCGCGCCAATTTCGATGATGACCCCGGCCGCAGTCACCGAGTGTTCGACTTCCACCGCAGTGTAGAAACAGTCGCCGACCGCCGTTCGTTTCCCAGGTTTCAGCGCCTGGTAACGGATGGCGGGTTTTCCGGTGATTGGCGAGGCCAGCTTCTCGAAGTCCGGCCAGACCTCCCCGTTGAAGACATGGGAGCGAAGGCTGTTCATGACATCAGTCGAGGCCAGGATGGTGAGCGGCGGCCCTTCCTGGTTGAATCGGTTGTGGATGAGATGCGGCAGGTCACGCGTGTGATCCGCATGCGCGTGCGTGACGAAAACTGCCTCGATCCTGCTCTGATGAGCGTAGGAAAGTTTCGAGGTAAGTGTGCCTGCATCGACCGCAAGACGATCGTCGATGAGATATCCCGTCAGGTTGTGGGAGGCATCGGAAGCGCCATAAGCACCGAGGACTTTCAGACGCATGGAATCTTGATTCCTTCAGTCACCGTATCAATGACGGCCTGTATGGATGACCAGGCAATGTCGCCATTCTTGCAGTGAGAAAGGGATCGTGTCCAGCGTGCGTACGAAATCGAAGAAGTCAGCGGGTTCGAAACCAATGCGAGGGGAGGTCGATCCCTGGAAGGTGCTGGAGCTTTTTCATCCGACGATCGCGTCGTGGTTTCGCAGTTCATTTGCCAACCCGACCATCGCGCAGATCAAGGGCTGGCCGGCCATTGCCAGCGGCGAATCCACACTGATCTTCGCTCCCACCGGCAGCGGAAAGACGCTCACGGCCTTTCTCTGGTGTATCAACCGGTTGATGTTCGCGTACGGGGCCGGAGCCAAAGGCGAGGGGTGTCGTGTGCTCTACATCTCTCCTCTCAAGGCCCTGGCCGTCGACGTCGAGCGGAATCTCCGAGCGCCCCTCATCGGAATCGCGCATGCGGCGAATGCGGCCGGGATCGAGTTCCATCAGCCGACGATCGGTGTGCGGACCGGGGATACACCGCAGCGGGATCGCGCACGCTTTCTTCGTGAGCCGACAGATATTCTGATCACGACTCCCGAGTCGCTCTTTCTCATGCTCACCTCGAACGCCAGGGAGACGCTGCGGACCATCGATACCGTCATCATCGACGAGATTCACGCGCTGGTTCCAACCAAACGCGGAGCGCACCTGGCGCTCTCGCTCGAACGCCTTGAATTACTTTGCGAGAGACGCCCACAACGGATCGGACTTTCCGCAACGCAGCGTCCCCTCGACGAGGTCGCGAAATTTCTGAACGGTTTCGTCGCCGACCAGTCGCAGTCTCTGCCGTTGCTTCTTCCCCCCGAAGCGGAAGCAGCTCTACTTCCGCTGTCTGACGAATTCACCGCGGGCGACTCCATGACTTCGCGTCCCAGGGCCGTGACCATCGTCGACACGGGGGAGAAGAAACATCTGGAGATGCGCATCGAAGTTCCGGTTGAGGAGATGGCCCGGCTCGGGGAGCCAGTCGAGATTCCCTCCGGTGCGGCGTCACAGGGACCGGTCCGCGCCTCGATCTGGCCTGCAATCCATCCACGACTTCTGGAGCTGATCAAGCAGCACCGCTCCACGCTCATTTTCGTCAACAGCCGTCGCCTGGCGGAGCGACTTGCTGCAGCACTGAACGAGCTTGCCGGCGAGAGTATCGTCCGTGCGCATCACGGCTCGATTGCACGGGAGCAGCGAGCCGAAATCGAGGACGACCTCAAGTCGGGCCGCCTGCCGGCTCTGATCGCAACCTCCTCGCTCGAGCTCGGGATCGACATGGGCGCCATCGATCTGGTGATTCAGATCGAAGCCCCTCCTTCCATCGCCAGCGGTATGCAGCGGATCGGGCGCGCAAGTCACCAGGTCGGGGCCACCAGCAGGGGTGTGATCTTTCCGAAATTCAGAGGCGATCTGCTGGCCTGCGCCGCGGTGACGGCAGCGATGCACCGCGGCAATATCGAAGCGATACGCTATCCGAGAAATCCGCTGGACGTTCTCGCGCAACAGCTGGTGGCCATCACCTCGTTCGATGAGTGGACACCTGACGAACTGTACCGGATTGTCAGGCAGGCCGCGCCCTACGCTGAGCTTAGCCGGACCATCTTCGAGGGCGTGCTCGATATGCTCTCAGGCGTTTATCCATCCGACGAATTCGCCGAACTTCGGCCGCGGATCATCTGGAACCGTGTTGATGACGTGATCACCGCGAGACCTGGAGCGAAGAAGATCGTCATCATCAACGGTGGGACGATTCCTGACCGCGGGCTGTATGGCGTATTTCTGGCCGGCGCGGAGAAACCTTCGCGGGTTGGTGAACTCGACGAAGAGATGGTGTTCGAGGCGCGTGTCGGCGAGACCTTCGTGCTCGGTGCATCGACCTGGCGTATCGAGGAAATCACCCACGACCGTGTTCTCGTTTCCCCCGCTCCTGGAGAGCCCGGAAAGATGCCCTTCTGGCATGGAGATACTGCGAATCGATCCGTGGAGTTCGGAGAGCAGATCGGTCAGCTGTTACGTGAGCTCACCTCTGAAAAACGAGAGCTGGCAGCGAAGCGTCTCGTGGAGAGCCATGACCTCGATGAACGTGCCGCCGAGAATCTTCTGCAGTACATCGACGATCAGCGCGCGGCCACCGAGTCCGTCCCGGATGATCGCACCATCCTCGTGGAGCGCGTGCGTGACGAGTTGGGGGACTGGCGGGTCTGCGTACTCTCTCCGCTTGGAGGCCGCATTCACGCTCCCTGGGCCATGGCCGTCATCGCCAGAGTTCGGGAAGAGGCAGGCATCGACGTCGAGGCCATGTGGAGCGACGATGGCTTCATCATCCGCTTTCCCGATTCCGATGCGCCGCCCGACGTTGAACTCTGTCTGCCGAATCCCGAGGAAATCGAGCGTCTGGTGGTGCGGCAACTCGGCTCGAGTGCGCTCTTCGCCGCACGATTCCGCGAGAATGCCACGCGGGCCCTGCTGCTCCCGCGCAAGCGGCCAGGTGTTCGTGCGCCACTGTGGCAGCAGCGTAGGCGCGCGGCGGATCTGCTCCACGTAGCGGCACGCTTCGGTTCCTTTCCAATTCTTCTCGAGACCTACCGCGAGTGCCTTCGCGACATCTTCGACATCCCTGCGCTCGTATCGACGCTTCAGCGATTGCAGCAACGTGTGATCAGAACAGTCATCGTTGATACGGACAAGCCCTCACCGTTTGCGGGCTCGCTGCTCTTCCGGTATGTGGCCAATTACATTTATGACGGCGACGCTCCCCTCGCTGAGCGCCGCGCGCAGGCTCTGTCGATTGATCAGAGTCAGCTTCGCGAGTTGCTCGGAGAAGGCGAGCTGCGCGATCTGCTCGACGCGGACGCTATCGCTGAAGTGGAAGAGCAGCTGCAGCAGGTAGCGGAGAAATTCAGAGCTCGAAATCTTGATGGGCTGCACGACCTTCTGATGCGGCTCGGCGATCTTTCGAGTGAGGAGATCGCCCTGCGTACTGCGTCCAGCGAAGTTGCCAGTTCGATCGACGAACTGGCGAAACAGCGAAGGGCGATTCCTATTCGAATCGGAGGGATGGATCGCTTCATTGCCGCAGAAGATTCCGCGCGGTACCGCGATGCCCTCGGCATTCCGCTTCCAGCCGGCATTCCCGAGCGCTTTCTGCAGGCCGTACCTGACGCTGCTGCGGAACTCGTCCTGCGATACGCGAGACATCACGGCCCGTTTACAGCAGCGGAAGTAGCGACGCGCTACTCGCTTGGCAAACAGCTCGCCGAGTCGATTCTTGCGCGAGTGGTCGAGCGTGGCCGCGTCATCGAGGGTGAATTCCGACCGGGAGGAACACAACGTGAGTTCTGCGACTCCGAAGTGCTTAGGATCATTCGCCGCAAGTCGCTGGCGAAACTGCGGAAGGAAGTTGAACCGGTCGAGCCGGAGAGCTTCGTCAGGTTCCTCTCCACGTGGCAGGGAATTACCAGACCCAAGGGTGGACTCAACGCTCTGCTCGACACGCTGGAAAATCTGCAGGGTTATCCGCTCACTGCCTCGATTCTCGAAACCGACATTCTCCCGGCTCGTGTTGCTGGTTACAAACCGTCCGATCTAGACACGCTGATGGCTGCCGGTGAAGTGATCTGGGTGGGAAGCGAGCCGCTCGGAGAACGTGACGGTCGCCTGCAGATCTATCTGACGGATCAGTTTCCCCGCCTGCATCAATCGCAACCGGAAGCGACTCTGACCGAGAAGCAGACGCAGGTTCTAGAGTTTCTTTCGCAGGGCGGGGCCTCCTTCTTCGCCACGATTCACGAAGGAATCGGAGGAGGTTTCCCCTCGGAGACCGTGGACGCACTCTGGGATCTGCTCTGGGCGGGGCTGATCTCGAACGACACATTTCATGCGATGCGCTCGTACATCGGGAGAGGTGCAGCGGGAAAAAAACGGATCGTCCCGGGCGGGGCTTTTCGCTCCCGCAGAGTCGCACCGCAGGGGGCCGAGGGTCGATGGTCGCTGGCACCAGCGAAGCGCTCAACGCTCGAGCAGCGGAGCATCGCCCTCGCGCAACAGTTGCTGGCGCGTTATGGAGTGCTCACTCGTGAAGCCGTTGCTGCAGAGGAAATCCGTGGTGGCTTCTCTGCCGTCTACGACGTACTGAAAGTGCTGGAAGAGAGCGGCAAGATCCGCAGGGGATTCTTCGTAGGAGGAGTCGCTGCTACACAATTCGCTGTTCCGGCGGCTGTGGACCTGCTTCGAGCGGTGCGTGACCAGGGGGAGGCCCTGGAGACGACAATGCTCGCCGCCGCCGATCCAGCGAATCCTTACGGAACGATTCTCAAGTGGCCTTCGACAGGCACCTTCGGCAGATATGTTGGCGCACATGTGATTCTGGTTGATGGTTCTCTTGCCTGCTACATTTCGCGGGGCGAGAAACAGCTCATCGTGCAGCTTCCGGAGGAAGAACCCAACCGGAGCAGGACTGCGAAAGAGATTGCACGCACCCTCGTTTCATTGGTGACGGAGGGTCGGCGCCGCGCACTGCTGATCAACGAGATCAACGGCGCTCCGGCCATCCAACACATTCTGGCCGACTCGCTCCGGTCAGCGGGCTTCGTCGCGTCGGGATCCAGTCTGCAGTTGCGCGCCCTCGTGCGCAGGGATGGCTTACGTGCCTGAGGGAGATACGATTTTTCGCGCCGCGCGAACTCTCAACGCCGCGCTGGCTGGAAAGATCGTCCGCTCGTTCGAGTCCGTGTTTCCGCAGTTGACGCGCATCGACTATGACCAGCCTCTGACAGGAAGATCTGTTGAAGGCGTCACCTCCGCAGGCAAGCACATGCTGATGCGTTTTTCGGGTGAGCTTACTCTCCGGACTCACATGCGGATGAACGGGAGCTGGCACATCTACCGGCCCGGGGAGAAATGGCAGATTTCCAGATCGAACATGCGTATCACCCTGTCGACTGACGACTTCGTAGCGGTCGCCTTCAGTGTTCCCGTAGCTGAATTTCTGGATGAGAAGCAACTGCGGCGGCACGATGAATTGAATCAGCTGGGGCCGGATCTTCTGGATCCTGCCTTCGACGAGAATGCGGTGCTGCCTCGCTTCAGGGAAAGGCGCCATCTGCCGATCAGCGAAGCGCTGCTGAATCAACGCATCATGTCTGGCGTCGGCAATGTCTTCAAATCCGAATGCCTCTTCATTGCAGGAGTGCACCCGCAGACCAGAGTCGGTGTGCTCAGCGACGAAGAACTTCTGAAGCTGATTCGTATCGCACGCAGAGCGCTCGCTGCGAACGTAATCGACGGGAAGGGCGACGGCATCGTCACCTACACCGGGTTTCGTCGCACGACGGGACGAAGCGATCCGTCGGAGAGGCTGTGGGTGTACACCAGAGGCGGTAAGCCCTGCAGGAAATGCAGCACGCCCATTATCCGCGCGAAAACGGGACCCGACGCCCGCTCTACCTACTGGTGTCCTTCCTGTCAGACCGAAGCGGCGGTGCCTGAATTCGCACCGACGCTGTAGTGAACTCTGTGCTCAGACCCGTAGAGCTGCAGTAGCCATCGGCCGGGGCACGGCAAGCATATGCGAAACGCGAGTGTTGCTGGCGCGAACGAGCTTCACGAGTTCCTCGGCGACGATCGGTTTCACGAGGTACTCGTCCACTCCGTACTTGAGCTTGGCGTCACTCCGATATGCGTTGGTTTTGTAGATGCCGGTCATCAGGATGATCCGCGGCTGATAGTCAGCACTCAGCGTGCGAATGTATCGTGCGACCTCAAAACCATGCATCTCTGGCAGCAACCCGTCGATCACTACGACAGACGGACGAAGCTCTGCTGCGACTTTGATGGCCTCGAATCCAGTCTTCGCGGTAACGACCGTGAAGCCTGCGTCAGTGAGGTATCCCGAAACTACTTCCCGAACCTTGCGATCATCGTCCACCACCAGAATGTTCATTGGATTCTCCCGCTCGTAGGTGCTTAACGGGCCTGCTGAAAATACAGCCGTTGAAAATAAATGTGACCGCGGGAGATTGGCCGGCGTTTGAGAAGACCGGTGAGATCGCTGAACGTAACTGGTTACGATCGTTGCATTTAAGGCAAAAACTGACGTTCGCTGTTAGGCCGGAATCGAAGTCGCTCCGTAAAACTAGTTGACTCAGCAAGTTAACGGCTCTAGGATTTCCGTGAGGTTTGAGATGAAGCATGGCCATAAAACAGAAACCGTCACAGCCAAAGTCAAGAAAGCCTCCGGCGGCAAAAGCAGCGTCGCCACGGGCAGCCGCTCCAGCGGCAAAGGCGCAGAAACCGCCGGCAAAGGCAGCGCCAAAGGCAGCGCCAAAGGCAGCGTTAAAGCGCCCAGAGCCAAAGCCGGCAGCAAAGCCGCTCCCCTCCCCGAAGGCAAAGACGGCTTCAGCAGCGAAGACGTCGCCGCCGCCTACGCCCGCGCCATCGAAAAGTACGCCGTCGCCTTCAAGCGCGTCACGGACTGAGACTCGCCTTCGCTTCCTCACGGCGCAGGATCTGATGGATCTTCACCGCGCGGTTTCGACGGAGTTCAGCACCCGGAACGGACAGCCCGGTGTCATCCAGTCTCAGTACGGGGTCACCAACGCCATCGCCCGGCCTCAGACTACGATCTTCGGAAAAGAGGCCTACCCCACCTTCGCCGACAAGGCTGCCGCGCTCTTTTTCGCGATTCTGCAGAACAGTCCGTTCCATGCCGACAACCGCCGACTCGCTCTGGCCGCGCTCTTCGCCTTCTGTGACATCAACGGAATGGCCATGGACGAGAAGACTGTCGATGACAAGGCTCTGGAGAATCTGGTGAAGAAGGCCGCGGGACCGAGAGATCACGGCGTGCCTGCGGAGAGTGCCTTCGGCGAAGTACGGCTATTGCTCTCCCGTATCGTCGTCAAGCGCTGACCGCAGAAGCAGTGGGCGGCCGGAATTGTACTGGCTTGCGCGCCGTCATTCCGACGCGCGCGGATTCCTCCTGCAAGCTTGCGCGCTGATCGTGCAAAGAGGAATCTTCCGTCCGCGCCGCGAAGGTCGTACTTTCACAACGCGTCTGCGCGGAACGGAGATTCCTCTTCGCAGCTACTGCGGAGTGATGCCAGGCATCGCGCGGCTCATCGGAATGACGTCGCGGAGGAGCGCCGCGAAGGTCGCACCGATGGACCGCAGATCAGCGTGGCGCCCTCTCCACGTGTTGTGCTGATCTTTCCTCATGTTCTCCTGATGCCCGGTGCAACTCGTGGTTGATACGCCCAAGGAGAATTCTTGCTACGCGAATATCGTGACCTGCGTCGATGAGCAGGATTGCGAGATCGCCACCGCCCCACATCAGTCCTGCGAGGACCAGCAGTCTCGTCACCACGCCAAGAAGTTCGACGATTGGACCGCGTGGATCGCCACCGATGAAGTAGAGGACGATCTCCCCCAGCATCATCACGAAAAGCAGCGCTGCGAGAACTTTGAACAGGCGAGCGATGTAGCGGAGCCCGACGTAGGGCTCGAGATCAGTCGTGCGGACACCTTCGACAGGCGCGTCATCATCTCGATGCCTGAGTTCCATGGGAGGCGCACCACAAGCCGGGCACACTTTCGCGTCGGCCGGATGGTCGGTTCCACATTCTTTGCAATTCACTTGGTTCACTGCGTCCTCCTGATTCCGTCTGCGGCGCTGAGTGCTGCGAGATTCTACCTAACCATTGCCTGAACCACGCCAGCGGGCTCTATTTCCGCGAACGTCCACATGCGTGAACGGACCATGGCCGCAACATGCCGGATAAGTACCAACTCCACCGACCAGCGACGGGTACTTTCGCTCGACCCGTTCTGCGGCTGCGGCAACGTACTCTGAATCCCTCACATCGACACGCCCATCTCCGTTCGTGTCGTCGGTCCATCCATCCGAGTTATTGTCGAGGAAGATATCCGCGCCATCTCCGTACATGTGACGACTGAGGTTGGCGCGGCCGCCCGTATTTCCGCCTCCCGAGTTGTATCGGGGAGTCCGGAAACCACTCATCACTTTCACGTTTTTCACGTTCACCCCGCGCGAT
This sequence comes from Thermoanaerobaculia bacterium, assembly GCA_046590705.1. Taxonomy (GTDB): domain Bacteria; phylum Acidobacteriota; class Thermoanaerobaculia; order Gp7-AA8; family Gp7-AA8; genus JBKJUK01. The sequence continues at coordinate 8,165 of JBKJUK010000026.1, read as the reverse complement.
TCGAGATCCTGGATGATCAGCTCGAGCTTATCCAGAAGGCGGTGGTCGAGAAGGAGGTACTTGGGCCAGACGTTTCCCTGATCTTTCGTCAGGAAGTCTCTGAGCCGGAAGTGTTCCGAGACATAGGTATCCTGATTCTGTTGCGTGACCTGGATGAAACCGATCGGGTCGGCATAGGACTTCGACCTCGGCGTTCCACCATTCTCGAAAGGCCAGCTGCCGAGGCTGTACGTGCCGATTCTTCCCTGCTGTTTTTTTGCGAAAGGGACAAGGGTGACCAGCGAGAGATCATCAATGCCGCGCCGCAGACTCTGAAGTTCTACCGCGAGTTTATATACGCCCGGCTGTGCGGGAGCCACAAATCTGCGATCAGTAAGCTCGCCGTTCGGGCCGATATATCTGGCAGAGAGCGGTGTTGACGCCTTCGCAAGCGGTGCTCCCGGAACGCGGAAGGCCACCTTGAGTTCTCCGCTGTGGCCTCGAAGAGGCGTAAGAAAAGCAACTGCCTCGTCGGTGATCGCAGCTAGCGGCGCCTCTGGTTTGGCGAGAATCGCAGACGAGATGGCGCCGCCCACGGTTCGCTTCCTGAGCGCAGGGTCCTCGAGGTGGCCATCCTCTGCGGTGGGCGGCGGTGCCGTAGCGGCCTCGCGGATTGCCAGGCCCCAGGCCGTGGTCATTCCGAGCACGAGCACCGCTGAGATCCACTTGAGAGAGGCGTCCTGCTTCCTCGAGAGTCCCGACGCACGCCATCCCGGTCTGGACGGGGGTATGAGGCTGAATTCGTTCACCAGAGGCCAGACTGTTCAACTTAGATGCCGCTTTTCTGAGTAGACAGTAGTTGAGTAGCCGGTAACCGGTAGGGAAGCGGTGTGTGGAGCACAGGCAATCCTGCCTGTGACGCGCGGGTCTGCATTTGTCACAATTGGTTCGGCGACGAGCGGACCAGGTATCAGACGCGCTGCTGCGGATCCCTGCACCGGCTCATATGTGGCGAACCCCGCGTCCATCTGTGCAACGATCTCGCGGCGTAGGGACGCGCAGCAGCGCGTCCGATACCCTGGGCCGCGCGTCGCCGAAGTGGACCTCGTGTTCTCCTTTCTTACTTCATCGTTCTGCGTTCTGAGTTCTGCGTTCATCAGGCCACTGTATTTTTCTCTCTCCCGAACTGACTCATGCAACAGAAGCAGGGAGAGAAAAGAAAATGAGCTCAATCGTCCTTACCGCCGCAATGTTCATCGCTGGAGCCAGCATGTCGGTCACCGCCGACGTAAGAGACGCCAGGACGCGCAACAGTGCCGCGGCGGTCTCGAAAGCGACTCTCTCCTGTGGCAGTGGCCAGAACGTGGTGTCGTACCGCTTCACCGGTACACCGGGAAGCAGCGTGCGCTACGGCCGCAAGAACTTCACCATCCCGACCAGCGGCTCGATCGAACTGGTGGCCGACCGCAAAGTGAAAGCATACGCAACCGATCACGGAGATTTCCAGCTGGTCGCATCCGCCGAGATGGTCGACGGATTCGGAACAGTGACAGTCAACGTCGACTCGAACCAGATCGCCCTGGCCGCCCCATCCCGCTACGAAGGTGACGAGACCGCAACCGCGCCGGTAGTGCTGGCCTTTGCCCGCTGAGGGCTGATGAACGCAGAACGCAGAACGCAGAAAGAAGAAGTAAGAAAGAGGAGCACAGCAAACCGCTAGAGCTTCCTACAACATCATCCCCGTCTCTCCCGACCGGGTCCTGGATCAATCGGCCGCCTCGCCGATCCCGGGACCCGGTTTATTTTTCTGATGAACGCAGAACGCAGAACGATGAAGTAAGAAGTAAGAAAGGAGGCATGTTGCACAGGCATCCTGCCTGTGACGCGACGCTGCGTCATTCCGATGAGCCGCGAGGCTCTCGTCAGCTTGTGCGCTGTGACAAGCGAAGAGGAATCTCCGTTCCGCGCCGCGTTGATCGTGCCGTTCCACCTCGTCTGCGCGGACCGGAGATTCCTCCTCGCCGTCACGGCTGCGTAACCAACCCGATCACGCGGCTCGTCGGAATGACGACCCGGGGGCGCATCCGGCGCGGAATGACTCAAAACCGCCTCTACAGTTCACCTACTGGTTACTGGCTACTCAACTACTGATTACTGACTAAGGAAAGTACCCCCGCGGTGCGCGTAGGTTGATGTCCTTTTGCGTGCTCTCGACTCTCAAGGGCCTCCACTGATCAGCCGCCGCCGCGTCGCTGTAAAAAGTGACCAGGTACTGCTGATTCAACTCCGCTGCGATCTTCTGATAGACAGCCGGGATCTGCTCCGTGCGTTCAATGAGAAAGTACGTTGCCCCGGTGTCTTTCGCAAGTTCGGAGAGACGCCTGGTCTGGAGTCTGCCCACTCCGAACTTCATCAGCCGGGACACAATCGTGTTCTTGATGACCGGGTAGACCGGAATCCCCGAATACCTCGCGTAATGTACGAGGTGATCGATGTTGAAGCTGCCTCCCTGATTCGCGCCGTCAGAGAGTACGACCAGAGCATGACGTCCCGGAAGCTTCTGAAGTTCGTACAGCATCTGAATCGTGATGTCGTAGAGATGCGTCTGGCCGCGTGGACGAAGCTGGTCGACCGCTGCGTCGATGATCCGAACGTCCGAGGTGAAGGGCGTGAGCCAGTAGGCGCGTTCATTGAAGGCCACCACGGCCATTCGATCGGTCGGTCGAATCAGGGATCTCGCAAAGGCTCGGGCCGCGCTCTTGATGACCGGAAGTTCTGTGAGCATGCTCTGCGACTGATCGATGAGCATGATGACGTTCAGCGGTTGATCGGTAGCGGCCACTACGTTCTCGATTTTCCGCGGAGTTCCGCCGTCGTTCAGCCGGAGATTTGCTTTCGTCAGAGTCGCGGGACGGCCGGCAACTGAGACCGGAATCTGTTGCAGCGCCACGTCAAGTTCCATGCGCGGAGTGTTGCCCCAGAAAAGGATGTCGTTCGCTTCGGGACCACCTCCCGTTCGGGCCAGCGCACGCGCATAGACAGCGCCGACGAAACGTGACGCGTCGAATTGAACAGCGTATGGGGCTGACGCGTCGGTCCCGACACGCTCTTCACCTACGTAGAAATCAACGGCATCGATCCTCAGATTTTCAGGCGCTGAGACACTGGCGGACATCGTGGCCATCCCGGTGGATGGAAGAGTCTGCGGGGCACTCAATTTGATTCTGAATGGTGGACGGGGGTCGTTGACTACGATCTCGTCCTCGGCCACTTTCTGACCGCGCGCGTCGTACCCGACGGCCCGGATTCTCAGGCGCCGCAGATACTCGCCGACAGGAACCGTGAATACCATGGATCGCCCTGACTGTGCGCTGAAGGGTATGTTGTTGATCAGTAGCTCGACCCGCGTGATGTCTTCGGTGGCCGATACCGGCACTTGAACCTGTCCATGCACGAGCCCCGAGGGTCGCAGGGTGATCTGCACGCCCGCCTGAAGGCTTGCTGCCATCAGGGGGAGAGCGAAGGCGAAGAACAGAGTAAGTTTTTTCACAAGTTCTGTAACAATGTAGCAGGCAGGTTCATTCAAGCTTCTCCCGTCATTCCGATGAGCACGCGAAGCTTACGTCAGGTTGCGCGCTGTGACTGCGAAGAGGAATCTCCGGTCCGCGCCGCGAGGCTCGTGCCGTTCCACCGCGTCCGCGCGGACCGGAGATTCCTCCTCGCAGTCATGGCAGCGTAATCACTGCGTTAACGCGGCTCGTCGGAATGACGACGCGGGTATCGCAACTCGAAACGCGGTTCGCGGGTTACGCCGAAGTGGCGGCACTCCGATCGCGGGCTACTTGAAATGCATCACATTCCCAATCTGCTGAGACTGCCGGCACGTTCGCTTTGATCCACCTGCGCGAAGGTGCACTGTTTCGGAGCTTTGTCAGGACGCCAGCGCAGCAATTTCGTACCGTGACGGAAGCGTCCCTGGTTGAAGTAGTCGTATCGGAATTCGCCGACGAGCGTAGGCGCGACAGGGGTGAACTCTCCCGCTCCATTCTTCGACCACCGACTCGGACCGCCAGGGGATCGGCCGCTGAAACCTTCACCACCTGCCAGCGGTTCTACGATGCTGCCTACCTCCTTCCTTTCTGCTGCCGTGAAGGCCGAGGCATTTCCGACGTGATGAAGGATCCCCTGGTCATCGTAGAGACCGAGCAGGAGGGCGCCGATTTCCTTTGCTTTTGCGAGATACCGGAACCCGGCCACAACGCAGTCCGCGGTGAGCATGTGCTTTACCTTGACCATGGCCTTTCGGTCACCGGAGTGATAGCGCTCGTCGAGCAGCTTTGCCATCACTCCGTCCAGTCCCATGTCTCCGAAATTTTCGAACCAGTCTGTTGCAATGCCGTGGTCGACCGTAGCCGGTGAGAGCCTGAAGGCTGAACGAGCGTCGATTGAATCGAAAAAGGATTCGAGCTTCTTACGTCGCTCGCGGAGGGGACTGTCTAGCAGTGAAGTCACTTCGCTCTTTGTTGACTCCGCGAGCAGATCGAAAGCGTAGAACTGTGCCGGCGATTCTGCGGCGAGCTTTTTCACACGGGAAGCTGCCGGATGGAGTCGCAGGAGCAGGTCATCGAAGCTGATCCGACCGCCAAGAGGAATCACGATCTCGCCGTCGATTACATACTTCTGTGAAGTGATTGACAGCGCGGCCTCGACAATCTCAGGAAAATATCGCCCGAGTGGTTGTCCTGCTTTGGACTGAATGGCGACGGTGTCACCATCGCGAAAGATGATGGCCCGGAAGCCGTCCCACTTTGGTTCATAGAGCCACTGATCACCCGCAGGAACCGACTCCACCCGTTCGGATTCCATCGGTGGCAATGGTGGAATCAGCGGCAGATCCAGTTCAGGGTAGACGGCCGGAGCGCGATTGCTCTGTGCGCGAGTTGCCATTACGGTTCCTGCGCCGCGGCTTTTCTGGCAGGCGCCCGACGCGTCGAGGTCTTCTTTTTTGGTGGCGTGAAAACAGTCGTCAGGTCGAATCGCTTCTTCCCTACGACAGGCTTCCACAAGTCTCCCAACGCTTCGAGACGGGCCGGCACATTCGAGATGTTGAAATCCTGGATGGTAATCCCCCCTTCGATCTCCTCCCACGTCACAGGTGTCGAGACGTTGGCCTGCGGTGTAGGTCGTATCGAGTAGATTGAAGCAAGGGTCTGACCCCAGGCATTCTGGTTGTAGTCGACCAGCACCCGTCCGTTCGGTCGCTTGACCTTGCGGTATTCCGCTGTGACGAGATCGGGGTGTCGCTCTTCCATCTGCAGGGCGATGGCCTTGGCGAAAGTCCAGACTGCTTTTTGTTCGAGTTCTCTCACGATCGGAACGTACAGATGCAGTCCACGCGAGCCGGTGGTCTTTGCGTAGCAGGGGATGGACAGCTGATCGAGCATCTCCTTAAGACGAAGCGCCGTGGCGCGAACGGTTTCGAAATCAGCGCCGGGGACAGGATCCAGATCGAAGTGGAGGAAGTCCGGCCGGTTGTAGTCTTCACAGGGTGAATACCAGGGATTCAGATCGATGCAGCCCAGGTTGATGAGCCAGAGCAGAGACGGCAGGTCCTGAACAATCGGGAAGGTAACCAGCCCGGCGTTGTGCGGAATCGTACAGGTCTCAATCCATTCCGGTCTCGGCGAAGGTGCGCGCTTCATGTAGAAGAACTCCCCTTCGGCGCCATGGGGATAGCGCTTCATTACCATAGGCCTCCCGGCAACATGTGGCAGGAGGTAGCTGGAGACATCCGCGTAGTACTGCAGAAGATCTCTTTTGGTCAGTCCCAGTTCTTTCCAGAAAAGCTTCCCGAGGTTGGTCAGCGAGACTTCCCGGTCATCAATGGCGACGGTGACGTTGTCGCGGTCGGCAGGAATCTGCAACGAGGCCATCTCCGACAGCCCTGCAGCGGACGCGCCAGAAGGAGGTAGAGTAGTTTAGTAGCCAGTAGCCAGTAGCCAGTAGTCAGTAACCAGTAATTAGTAGATGCTGGCGTTGTTGACGGCGACTCGAGTGACGCTGCGCTCCTCTACTGCTTACTGACTACTGGTTCCTGGCTACTTAAAACGCCGCCTCGTAAGTCTCGCTTGCTGATTGTCCCGCCCCCACCTTCCTCGCCCAGGAGGTCAAAACCCCGGGTCAGGTCCTTCGGTCAGAGCGTGGCCGGAGCGACCATCGAAGGCGTGGCCTCTGAGGGTGGCCCGATCCTCATGGTCCTGGAATGGAGTAAACTATCGACTCCTCTCCCGCTTCCTTGATCAGGCCCGCAGGTGGTGGCGAGCACACCAATCATGCGGTCTATTTGCGGGTTCTGGAGGCAACGTGTCAGGCAAGAACTTTCTGGATTGCATCATCTATCGTAGTTGCCGGCTTTGCCGGGCGGCGTTGGCGATTCTTGCCGCGAGTCTGAGTCACGTCGCGGTCGCGCAATCGGCGTCACCTCTTACTTTCGTAATACCTGCAGTTCAGGGTCCAGGCACTAAGGGCTTCGGGATTGTTTCGGATCCGACGATTCAACCCTTCTCGGCGCCCGGCCTCCCGGCGCCTATCGGTCGGGCGCTCCCGGTCGACCTGCGGGGGAATGGCCGTCCGGATGTTCTGCTGTGCCATGCCAACTTTCCGCCGGATCCGATCGGTAAGGCTCCTTGCCGCGTGCTGCGCCCGCTCCCCGATGGGTCGGTGACTGACATTACGCGCCTGATCCTCGGCATGGGCACATTGCCACTCGTGCAGCACCCGCGAGAAATTGTCGTTGGTGACTTCAACCACGATGGGCGCGCGGACATGTTCATCGCGGACAATGGCTACGATGCGCCGCCCTTCCCTTGCTCGACCAATGTCCTGCTCATTTCCAACGCCGATGGCACGTATACCGATCGATCCTCGACACTCCCCCAGGCTCCCGATTTTTCCCACTCCGCTTGCGTGGGCGACATCGACGGAGACGGCAATCTCGACATCTACGTCGGGAATACCGGTGGCGGTGGGATCGCTCCCTACTTCCTGATCGGGAAAGGGGACGGTACGTTCACTCAGACGTTTAGCGGCCTGCCCCCGCCAGTCGCGAGCGTGGACCATACATTTCTCTCCTGTCTTTTGCTCGATGTTGATCAGGACGGACGTCAGGATCTGGTGCTTGGAAATAACGAGGCCAACGGATATGTCGACAGCATCGTCCTGTTCAACGACGGCGCAGGCGATTTCGCCCGGCGTTTACCCTACGTTCTGCCACCGTGGTCTCAACACACCGTGGTCGATATCGTTACGCTCGACATCAACCGTGACGGCCGACCGGATCTCATCATGGTGTCACAGGCGGTCGGTTCGGCAAGGGGTGGTTTTGGCTTGCAGGTCCTGATCAATCAGGGAAACGGGAACTTTGCCGACGAAACCGCAAGCCGATTGCCGCCTTCCACCTCGCGTGACACAGGGCCCTTCGGCGCGTTCATCCGTCTGACCGATTTCAATGGCGACGGATGGGAGGATTTCTACGCCGACTCCAACGGCTGGGACGAAAGCTTACCGCGCTTGTGGCTCAACAACGGCAACGGAACCTGGACTCCGGTTGGGCCGGATTCGCTGCCGAAAGGGAGCACCTTTGCGGGTTTACATGCCGTCGATTTCGACGGGGACGGGCGTTCCGACCTCCTGCGATTGGGCTTCGGCCCCCGGTCCCCGGACATTGGCTACAGGTCTTTCCTGAACCGAACTCCGCGCACTGTTCCCAGCGAGCCTCTCATCGGCATCGCGGCCTCGAGTGACCGACAAGCCTGGATCTTCTTTACGGCGCCGCTTGGCAGTGGCGCGTCCCCCATCACCGGCTACACGGCGACCTGCAGCCCGGGTACGTTCACCGGCGTGGTCACGGGAACGGGGATCAGGTCGCCGATCATGGTGCCAGGGCTCACCAACGGCCAACGCTATGCTTGCTCGGTCACCGCCACCAACGGCGCCGGTATCAGCCTCGCCTCGGGCACAGTGACTGTCACGGCGACTGTGCGACCGAGACGGCGTGCCGCGCGCCACACCTGAACTTTTTTTCGATCGCAAGGGCTTACTCTAGAGGTAAGTTGGAGGTCACTTCTGGAAAGTAGCCAGTAGCTGGCTAGCGATCAATTGGCCGGTGTCTCTGGTGATCAAGCGTC
>JBKJUK010000273.1:0-6260 GCA_046590705.1 Thermoanaerobaculia bacterium | reverse complement strand
GAGCCAAAGCCTTATTGTCTGCTGGGTAGTCGCGATTTCGGCCCGCATGACCGCATCACTTCTGCCGCCCCGCCGGGGCGGTAAAACCCGCTGCTGGTTGATCCGGTGGCGGCGCTTCGCTTCGCCACCGGCTACCCTCTGTCGCGCCTCCGGCGCGAAGACCTACACGCCGGAAGGAATCACTCCCAGGCCTGACGGCCTGCGCTACAACGATGCCGCCCCTTCCGGGGCTGAGATGCACAACGCCGTGGCTGATACTGATCCCGTTTCTCTCTACTATTCGCCGCGCAGCGCGGTCCGCCGCTCCTGGATGACATTCTGGATGCACGTACGGGGCACATGTCATCGCGAGCAAGGGTGGGAGTGCGGGAGGGGCGAGTGACCTCATATCACACGAACGATGTCGATTCTCTCGACGCTGCACAACCTTCACTAGTTCGCGCGGGAATCCACTGGAGCCGACTGCTCGAAGCGGACCTGCTGAAACCCCACGGTGTGCATCAACTCCGCGAGCTTGGTCTCAGCGTTTCGCGAAGCGAGCGAAAGTATGTTTTTCTTCAGCGCTTCCCGTCGTACACCCGACTCTGCAAAACTTCTGGCGCGGCTCTCCAACTGCACGTCCTGCCGCCGCAGAAGACCAGTCTCTCGGTTGATGACGCGCGAAGCGTTGTTGTCGATGCGAGTGACCAGAACCTCGGCAGGAGGGAGCCGCATGACGATGGTTCCGTCGGCTCCCCTCCTCACCTGAGCAGGATCGAGCTTCGAGAGATCGACTCCGGCGATCACATCTCCAACCGCCATGAACGTGAGTGTGTCACCAGAAAGAGCATCAGGAACTACGCCGTAGGACTGACGGACAGTAGACACATGCATCACCCGCATGGAGGCAGTCTCGAGCCGATTCAACTCCCGGATCTTCGTCACCACAGCGCCCAGATCGATCTGCTGCTCACTGCGTCCGATCGCTGTGTCGAGGATGCCTCGAGAACTTCGCGCGAAGAACTTCCAGGCAATCACGCCTACCGATATGACCACGAAAATCGCAAAAATCAACTGCAGCAAACGGTTACGCATCGTCACTCCCAACCGCAGACCTGCCGATGAAATTCTGCAAAGCTTACTCTGCAGTTCCGCCGCCGTCTCGAGCCACTACTGCTCTTCCTTCAGAGACGGCAGGATGTGAAGGAGAGTCTCCTGAATGGATGGCTGTGGCAGCGGTAGCGCGTCTTCCTGCTCGAGGATGGTGAGGCGAGGCTGCGAGAGTTTCGACGAGTCGAGCGTCTGCCGCTCCACTTGCCTGAGTTCAGGAACTTCTTTCGAACTCGAGACGTGCTTCTGCAACTGCATGGCTTTCGGAACGAGCTTGCTGTCGATCGAGCCGATGGCTTCGTTGAACTTTTTCACCGCACCATCGAGAGCGCTTCCGACGCCGCTGAAGTGTTCGAAGACCTTGACGAAACGATCGTACAGTTCGCGACCGATCTCGAGGGCCTGCCGGGCATTCTCATCGCTGCGTTCCGCTTTCCAGCTGGCCGAGACGGCACGTAGCAACGGAAGCAGAACCGTAGGCGTCGCCAGAAACACTTTCCGATCCGCCGCGAACTCGAACGTAGTCGGATCGGTGATGAGCGCTGAGGAGAGAAACTGCTCGCCGCCCAGGAACATCACCGTGAAGTCGACCGTCTCGCCGACATTCGACTGATACTCTTTCCGGCTCAGCATCTCCACATGCTTTCTGAGGTTCTTGGCGTGCTGATCGAGAAGCGAGCGTGTCTTCACCTCATCAGTTTCGGATGCAGCCTCGAGGTACGCATCGATTGGAGCCTTCGAGTCGACCACGATGACTCGATTGTTCGGAAGCCGGATGATCAGGTCGGGACGAAGTCGTCTTCCATCTTCCGTGGTGAAGGTTTCCTGCACACTGAAATCGCAGAACTCGCTCATGCCAGCCAACTCCACGCAGTTGCGCAGGGTGTTCTCTCCCCACGCTCCCCTCACATTCGGTACGCGGAGGGCGCTCACCAGTTTAGACGTTTCCTTCTGGGTAGTTTCCTGCGCCAGCAGCATCTGCCTGATCTGCTCCTGCAGACCACCGTAGGCTTCGTTGCGAACCTTTTCGCTGGTCGAGAGTTCAGCCTTGTACTGCGTGAGCATTTCGCGCAACGGCTGGAGCAGTGAATCAATCTCGACTTTTTTGGTGTCCAGCGAGGAGACCAGTTCGCCCTTCGTTCCTTCGATCTGCGTCCTGTTCGCGGTGAGCAGATTCACGCTGACGTTTTCCAACGCTTTTTGTGAGAGAACTGAGAATGAGTTCTCCAGCTGTACCCGAGTCTCCTCGACAAAGTTCGACTGCGAGGTGAGCAGACGCTGCGATTCAACCAGTCGCGTCTCAGCTTCGACGCGCGAGCGCTGCTCAGCTTCGAGACGCGTGTGCAGCGCCTGCTGCTGCGCCTCCGCTCTTTTCCGCTCACTGGCAAGATGATCGCGCTCCGAGCAAGCCCGCTGAACCTCACCTGCGAGCCTCGAGCTGGCCTTGTAGTAACCGAGGGCAACTCCGATGGCCAGTGCAAGTAAAGCAATCAGAAAACTCATCAGATCCATTCGTCATCCAAAATATTTATTTGAATTCATGATCGACGATCGGCAGTCAGCAGTCAATGCCATCGAAGCACGGCCGGGCACGGTTGCAGATCACCCGGTCGAATTCTAATCACTGTAGAGAGCGGAGACGTGGGAATGGAACACCGAAGGTCTGATCCCGCACCCTCAGGCGGTCCGCTTGCGCCGACCAGCGAACGTGAAGTTCGAATTCTTACCGCGCTGCAAGCGGCTGTGTGGCACAGGCAATCCTGCCTGTGGCGGGACGCACTGACTTCAAGGACGATTTGTTCTGTCCCCAGGCATCAAGAAGCAGGACTACGACTCACTTCGCCGCGTCACAGGCAGGATTGCCTGTGCCACACAGGTCAATGCTCGACGTGAGTTCTCCGCGGAATTCCATGGGTCCACCCACAGGCAGGATTGCCTGTGCTCCACACGTCTCGGTTGTGACGTGCGCGCCGGATCAGTCGACGAGGGTGCGGAGCACATCAATCACTTCGTCGATCTCGTTCTCGTCGTTGTAAAAGTGGGGCGAGAATCGCAGCATCCCTTCGCGGGGTGCGCAGATGATTCGCTCCTGCTCGAGCATGGCGTGAATCAGGGTGACCGCCGAGGTCGCGTTGACTGCGGCTGGTGCCGTCTTCATTCTTTCACTGAGGCGGCGCAGATCGACGGACGAGGGCCTGGCGGCGACGATTCCGGACTGGATCGGGAACGGGGAGGCAACCTCGAAGCCGATTCCCGTCAGCCGTGCGGCGAGAGAGCGGGAGAGTCGCAGCACTTCCGCCTCGATCTCAGGAATTCCGATCTCGCTGAGGAGCGTGATCGAAGCAGTGAGACCGTAGATTCCATTCGTGTTCAGCGAGCCCGCCTCGAAACGTCGCCCGTCGTCGAGCAGCGCCGTCGACGCGCCGATGAATTTACTACCGCGTGCCACGTTCATCCAGCCGCTCTCGAACACCTCGAGCCGGTCGCGCACTTCCTCGCTCGCGTAAAAAATCGCGGTTCCTTCCGGGCCGAGCATCCACTTGTGACCATCGGCCGCCAGAAAGGAAATCCTGGCCTGCTTCACGTTCAGCTCGCGCGCTCCGAGACTCTGAATGGCGTCGACGCAGAACAGAACTCCACGGTCTGAACAGAGCTCGCCGATGGCCACGAGATCAGGCGCGAAGCCGTTATGAAACGACACTGCCGACAGCGCCACTACGCGTGTCTTCGAATCGATCAGACGCTCCAGATCGGCAACGCTGAACGCTCCCTGCTTCGTTTCGATCAGCCGGCACTCGACCCCCCGTCGCTCGAGTCGCTTCCAGGGTGCATGATTCGACGGGAACTCCATGTCCGTAGTAATGACGTTTTCGCCCTCTTTCCACCGCAATCCCTCGGCGACGAACGACAGGCCCTCGCTGGTGTTTTTCAGGATCGAGATTTCCGACGCACTGGCGCCGATGAGGCGCGCGGCGGCAGCACGAAACTTCGAGTATTGCTCTAACCACTCACGCCAGTGGAAAGCTCCGTAATCGCGCTGCTGAAGCGCCTGTTGCTGCATGGCCTGAAATGCAGCGTCAGGCAGAGGGCCGACCGCGGCGTGGTTGAAGTACACGATGCGTTTTGTGACTGGAAACTGCTCATGCCGCAGAAGTCTTTTGTGCATCAGAACCTTTCCAGTTGCGCTCGATAGCTCTCGAAGTTCCGCTGCATCTCGCCCAGCGAATCGCCGCCGAACTTTTCTCTCATGGCGTCGGCCAGTACGACCGCCAGCATGGCTTCAGCAACCACGCCGCAGGCCGGTACAGCCGTGGTGTCACTGCGCTCCCACTGTGATCGATGTTCCTGCCGAGTCTCGATGTCGATCGAAGGAAGACCTTTGCGCAAGGTGGAGATCGGTTTCATGGCGATTTTCGCTACCAACAGCTCCCCGTTGGTGACTCCACCTTCCAGTCCTCCAGCGCGATTGGTGCGACGGTGATATCTCCGCTGCTCGTCGAAGTAAATCGGATCGTGCACTTCAGATCCGAGTCGGGACGCCGCTTCCTGTCCTTCGCCGATGCTGACGGATTTCACGGCATGAATGGACATGAGTGCCTGGGCGATTCTGCCGTCGAGCTTTTCGTCCCACTGAACATGACTGCCAAGCCCTACCGGAACACCATGCGCCGCAACGACCACATGACCGCCCAACGTTTCGCCGGCGAGCTTCGCGGCATCGATCGCTGCGATCATGTCGCCCTCGTCCGAAAGACGAAGCGCTCGCAGCTCGCTGTTGCTTCCGGACGCGTCGAACTCTTCCCACGCAGGAATGCCGCTACTCACTCCTGCAGAACCGATGGAGAGCACGGCCGATCGGATCTCGATCGAAAAACAGCGGAGCAGTTCTTTGGCGATCGCGCCTGCAGCGACGCGCGCAGCTGTCTCGCGTGCAGAGGCCCTCTCCAGAATGTCGCGCAAATCGCGGCGGTCGTATTTCATACCTCCGGCAAGATCGACATGGCCGGGACGCGGTGCGTGCACTCGACGCTTCGTGGCCTCTTCAACATCGAGTTGCCACACATCCATGGCGCCGCGCCAGTTCTCGAAGTCGCGATTGCGAATGGTAATCGCGATCGGCGAACCAAGCGTCTCTCCACCTCGAACGCCACTGGTGATGTGCGCTTCGTCCGACTCGATCTTCATCCGACCACCGCGGCCATAACCGGCCTGCCGGCGACGCAGATCATCATTGATTCGGGCGCGGTCGAGCGGAACGCCAGCCGGCATACCAGTGATGATGGTGGTCAGTTCAGGGCCGTGCGATTCTCCCGCGGAGACAAAGCGGAAACGACTCATCAGACCGCTCTGGCTTCGTCCAGAACTGCCCTGCGCCGGACGACCAGGAGCGCAGCTCCGATGAGGAAGAGAATCACGCTGATGACCTGGGCCATGGTGAAGGGGCCGAAGAAACGGTCATCTTTCGCGCGCAGGAACTCGACCAGAAAACGCTCGATCGAAGCCAGCATCAGAAAGAGCGCCCAGATGGTGCCACGCCGGTGCGGACGTCGCGACAGTGGCCAGAGAATCGCGAAGATCAGAAGTCCGGCGCCCGCTTCGTAAAGCTGCGTCGGGTGCACGCGCAGAATTGCTTCGCCGGGAAGCGCAGGATCGACGACTGCACCGAACTCGCGAAGATTTGCGGCCGTCGTAGGCGGCGCACCCTTCGGGAAAGCAATGCCGATCGCGCTATCGGTCGGACGGCCGTAGTCGTCGCCCACCAGGAAACAGCCGATCCGGCCGAGCATGTAACCCATGCCCAGACAGGGCGAAGCTGCATCGGCCACCCGGAAGAAGTCGAGCTTCTTCCACATCATCACAAACGTCGAGAGCAACGCGCCACCAAGGAACCCGCCGTACCAGACCAGCCCGGCCCTGGTGAACATCAGCGACACGTCCTTGTACAGAATCGCGTAGTAGAGCTTGCCGCCCAGAATCCCACCGACAGCGGCTGCCAGCAGGATGGTCGAGGCGTGGTCCTCGTCGATTCCGTAATGACGAAACTGACGCGAAAGCAGCATCCCCGACACCACGAAGGCAAGAAACATCATCAACCCGAAGGTCGTGATCTCAAAGTCGCCAAATTTCAGAAGGGTCGGCCACATGGGGGGAGGATAGCAGAATGGAGAATG
>JBKJUK010000222.1:0-10426 GCA_046590705.1 Thermoanaerobaculia bacterium | reverse complement strand
GTCAGGCGGTCGAATGACTCTTCCCGCGGACTATCGAGCAGTCCGGTTGCCTCTACGGCTTCGAGCCGCTCTGGCGAGTACACGACGCCGAGGAGTGCATTCTTTTCGAGAATCATCCTTCTGATCCAGCCCAGCGACACTCCTCTCTGTACTTGCGGACAAAAGAAGACGAATCTTAGATAAACCGGCAGAAAAATACTACTGTCGTGAAGGGTCTCGGACTTTATTTTCAGCGTGAGTCGATAGGCTGACGGAGAGTGAGTGCCTCATCAAGCACGTCGCGATACCCACCTACCGTATGAACAATTTTTGCTCAGCGGAGGATCCGGTACTTTCGACGTGAGTTTTGTGGTTCGGCTTTCTCCAAACCTCTGTGGCATGATTGAAACAGGAGAACCATACGATGAGCGAGAACAAGATCAGTCGACGCGGTGCGTGTAAATCATTGCTGGCTTTCGGCGGTATGACCCTTGGCGGACTGGCGCTCCATGGGCAAACGCCGACGCAGACCGCGGCGACCCAGCCGGGGGCGGGCGAGGATCTGGATGATCAGAGAATTGCGGATGCCGTCAAGCGCGGCGCCACCATGGAAGAGATCGCGAAGCTGCGCGACCCGATTGCGCGGACACCGAAGGAAGCACTGCGCGCGCTGAAAACCGGGAACGCCCGATTCTTTGGCGGTCAGGCCCAGCGCCCGGAAACTTCGGCCGCAGAACGCCGCGCGCAGATTCTGGGGCAGACGCCATTCGCGGTCATTCTCTCCTGCTCCGACAGTCGCGTCCCGACCGAAATCGTTTTCGATCAGGGACTGGGGACATTATTCATTACCCGCGTGGCCGGGAACGTCGTCGAGACGGGCACGATGGGAAGCATCGAGTATGCCGTCAATCATCTCAAGACACACATCGTGGTCGTCCTCGGACACGAGGGTTGCGGCGCGGTGAAAGCCGCTCTGCTGCCTGCCGCTGATCGAGCAAAGGAAACGCCGAACATTCAGGCTCTACTCGATCAGATCGTACCCTCGGTATCGAAGATTCCGAAAATCCGCGACGAGAAAGCGAAACTGCGCGAAGCGGTGGTGGCCAACGTCCGCCAGCAGGTGTTCAACGTCAAGGCACAACCGGCAATTCAGAAGGCCATCGCCAGCAATAAAATTATCGTCGTCGGCGCGTTCTACGAAATCACAAGCGGCGCTGTTGATTTCTTCGAGACCGACGAAGATCTGCGACTCGCGCAAGCCACCTACAAAAGCTCATGGCGTGCGCACCTGACGTAAATTGTCGAACGTGTAAGAAATTAAAGCCGTGAAACTGCTGACGTATCTACGGAGTGACTCATGGACATGAGACGAATCGCACAGTTCCTTCTCATCATGGTTGTTGCGGCCGGAGTCAATCTCTCGGCTGCCACGAAACCGAAAGCTCCGGCAGATTTCAGCAAGGTCCGGAGCGAGGTTGCCGGGCGGCACGACGGTGCCATCAAGCGCCTTCAGGAATGGATTGCCTTACCTTCCATTGCAGCGGAGGATCTGAATTATCCAGCGGGGCCGGAGTTCATGGCAAAGCTCGCGCGTGAGGCGGGCTTCCAGCACGTCGAGATCGTGGAGACCGGCGGCAAACCGGGAATCTTCGCGACGCTTGATGCCGGTGCGCCCAAAACCGTCGGCCTCTACTTCATGTACGACGTGAAGCAGTACGACCCCGCCGAGTGGACGTCACCGCCGCTCGAGGCGCGCATCGTCGAGAGGCCCGGCGTCGGCAAGGTGATGATCGGACGTGGTGCGGTCAATCAGAAGGGGCCTCAGATGGCATTTCTGACAGCGCTGCAGGCTATCCGCGGCGCAGGTCGGAAGATGCCGGTGAATCTGGTTCTGGTAGCCGAGGGTGAGGAAGAGATCGGCTCGCCGAACATCACCAAGCTCGCTCACCGCGCAGACGTGCAGGCAGCGCTCCGCAAGACCGTCGGTGTTTTCATGCCCTCCGCCTCGCAGGACCTCGAAGGCGTCGTGACGGTGAGTCTCGGCGCGAAAGGAGTGGTCGAACTCGAGATCGTTGCCAGCGGAGAGAAGTGGGGCCGCGGCCCTGCCAAGGACGTGCATTCGTCACTCAAAGCGCAGGTCGACAGTCCGGCCTGGCGTTTGATCAAAGCACTGGACACGCTCGTGTCAGATGACGGCAACACAATCCTCATCGAGAACTATCCACAACCGAGGCCGATCAGCGCCGAGGAGCGGGTGATGGTGGCGGAAGGATCGAAGCGCCGGAATGAGGATCGCGCGAAGAAAGCTCTCGGTGTGCAGCGGTGGATCGATGACCTGCCGTGGCGCGAGGCGAACGAACGACTCGTCTCTCAACCGACAGTGAATATCCAGGGGCTGGTCGGGGGTTACACCGGGCCGGGTGGAAAGACTATCCTTCCGCACCGCGCCGCGGCGAAGCTCGATCTTCGTCTCGTCCCCGGCATGACCAGGGATGCAGCAGTCGCAGCGCTCAAATCACATCTCGCGAAGCGTGGATACGGCGACCTCGAGGTGAACGTCACGGGCGGCTACGACCCCACCAGTACGTCCGCGAATGCAGCGCTCGTTCAGACGCAGCTCTCAGTTTTGCGAAGAGCTGGCATTGACCCGATTCTCTGGCCTCGCAGCGCCGGGTCATACCCCGGATTCGCCTTCACCGACGCGCCGTTGAATCTTCCTTCAGTGCACTTCGGAATCGGTCACGGCGGCGGCGCCCATGCACCGGACGAGTACTTCGTCATCGAGTCGTCGAACGCGAAGGTTCAGGGTTTCGATGGCGCGGTCATGTCGTTCGTCGAGTACCTGTACGAGCTGGGAAAGTAAGCGGCGGTGGGGCGAGTGGCGGGATCAGGCGGCGCAGAACAGCTCGATCACTTACGGGTGCTTCGTCGCCGCGCAGACCCTGGATATGAGACGCGAACTTCCATACCCGCGGCGTTCCTGCCGAGGACCTCGATGCGGATACCGGATGGATCAATGTAGGTCGGAATCTCGCCCGGTCCGATATCAAATGGCGCGGCGTATTTGACACCACAGCGGCTGATCTGCGCGTTGTCGGCGCCGTCCGCTGCAGCAACCACCTGCACAGGACCAGCGCCACTCTTCGTGGACGCGTCAACGGTGTAGACCAGCAGGCCCTGATCACACAATCCAGCGTCGAGGCCGGTCAGCGAACGGTGTTCGATCACCAGGGACCGCGAGTTACTGAGCCGCGCAGAGATGGCCTTCACGCCGCCGCTGGTCTCAACCGGCGACAACGTGGCGGTGGTTACGCCGCCTGACACACAGAGCATCTGCGACTGGTCGAGCCACCCGAGTTTGCGGCCGTGCCATGCCAGCAGATTTGCGCCTGGCGACACCCATCCCATGATGTCCCAGCCACCAACGAAGCGGTGAAAGTTCGCGAACGAACCGCCGTCGAACGAATAGAGATCAGGCAGCCCCAGAATGTGCAGCGTCTCATGCACGGCTACGTGCGTTCCGTAGCTCGCCCGCGTGCCACGGATGTCGTTGCCGAAGGTGACGCCGAGCCGGAACTCGACCCCGTCCGCCATTACACCGCTGCCAGGATTGCCGAGCATGGTCGGACTGATCGGAAACTTCGCGCCCTTCGATGACACCACGTACACAGCCTGCGTGCCAGCAAAGTCGACGTCCTGGTTCGCCACGCCTATCGCATCATTGACGTAGATTCGATGGGATTGAAAAGTGTTCCAGGCGTATGAGGTGGAGGGCAGCGGCATTCTGAACCACCGGAACACCGGCTGCGGAGCAAATGCGAACCTCCCGAACGAGGCGCGATCGAACCAGGAGACCGCGCCGGGCATGAAGGAGTTGTAAAGAACTTCTGCCGACTCGTCGGCCGGGGCGTCGGGAAAGTCGACGAAGATAACCGCGACACGAAGCGTTCCTGTCGAGGCCGGGTGCAGTCGAAAATCGGTGGCTCCCTCGCTCAAGTATGTGTTGGTTCCGCGATCGAGGTTGCAGGATTGCTGCGCACCGACGTTTGTGGGTGCGAGAAGAGAGATCGTGGCGAGCGCAAGGGCGGCGAAGATTCCGTTTTTCATGAAGCCGCATCGTACTTCATAAATGGGCCGCTGCTGCCATCAGTGACTGTTGACGTGCTTGCGGGTCCGCAACTGAATCATCCGAAATAGCGATCAGGTCTGGCCGTGACTCTGCATCGCCGGACTTTCATGAAGAACGCACTGAGTGCACTGCTGAACACTGATGGGATGTGTGACGACTCTGACAACGGCATCCACCCTTACACACGGTGACAGCGCGGCATCGGCGTCTCCAGTCGTCGGATCTCTGCAGTCGAAAACATCGCCGGAGATAGCCGGGCGACCATCCTGTCGCAGTGATGATGAGTTGATGAACGCAGAACTCAGAACGCAGAACGATAAAGTAAGAAAGTAGAACAAGTGGAGCACAGGCAATCCTGCCTGTGACGCGACGGGCTACATTTGTCACGATCGGTACGATGACCACTCGAGTATCGGACGCGCTGCTGCTGCGCGTCCCTACACCGCCGACCGTCTCTTTTCTTACTTGACCGTTCTGCGTTCTGCATTCATCAGCTATCAGCTGCCTCATCACCGCGAAAGCACCTGATCGATGGCATCCTCCACGCCCGAGCCAGATGAGATCGAATATTTCCACGGTCGATCTGCTTTTCATCCCCG
The DNA here is from genome assembly GCA_046590705.1 of Thermoanaerobaculia bacterium. Taxonomy (GTDB): domain Bacteria; phylum Acidobacteriota; class Thermoanaerobaculia; order Gp7-AA8; family Gp7-AA8; genus JBKJUK01. The sequence goes on along the minus strand of JBKJUK010000222.1, from coordinate 5,719 downwards.
GGAGAACGAATGATCAAAGGGAAGGGAGTGATGATCGTCGACGCCTACGACGCGCAGCAGCGCCTGGCAGGCGAGATGCTGCAGGAACTCGGCGCTACGGTTTACAGCGTGTCGAGCAACCATGATTTTGATCCGGGGGTCGCGGCGGAACTCTGTGTGATCCTCTTCTTCTTCGACGCCGAGCGCCGTTCAGCATGGGAGGTTCTCAACGCACTCAGTGCAGAAAGCCCGCATCTTCTGGACCGCTGCGTGATCGTAACAAAAGCAGATTTCGTCACCATCGACCCGCAGAAGGTTCCGGCAAGTCAGATTTTGTTCGAACCGGTCTCAATGGAATCGTTGCTCACCTGCGTCGAGGGCGTCGCAATTCTCTCCGACTTGGTGACCCCTTGCACTGAGCAGCCCGTTATCGCGGCGTGAGACAGGAATGCTGCATGCCTCGGGCGCGGGGATCCTCCCGCAGAGCCAGCCGGTGAACCGACTTCACAACCGAAAGGAGACTGTCGATGTCTAGTGGCTTTCGTACGAACATGGCCACAATGGCGTCGTCGAGTTCGCGCAGGAGCATCTCTTTCTCCGCGCTGACGACAATCACCACCGGCGGCTTTTCCGGCAGACGATCGTTCAGGTAGCGGATGACTCCATGCCCGCTCATGTTGGGCATGACCAGGTCGAGCAGCACCACTGAGTAGCTGCGACGCTCGAGAAGCGCAATCGCTTCGACGCCGTCCGAAGCCTGATCTACACCCAGTCCGGCACGCTCGAGCACAGTGGTGATCAGATTTCTCAGAGCCACATCATCTTCGACAACCAGCACACATCCCCTGGGGCTATCCATCGCGCCTCTAAACTGCAAATCGGATTCCAGTGGAACTCGCTGACGGAAGTTCCAGCCCCAGGAAGGGTTGCCTGGGCTCCACTATCAGTAGCCAGTATTGGAGTAGCCAGCAGCCAGTAGTGAATCGATTGCTCCGAATTCACCTGGTCCAGCCACAGGCAGGATTGCCTGTGCTCCACACACTACTGGATGCTGGCTACTCAAACTACTCACTACGTCATCAAACACTACTGGATGCTGGCTACTCAAACTACTGACTACTGCAACTACGTATACAGTCCCCCGCTCACATTCAGCACCGTTCCGGTGATGTAGGAGGCCTGCTCGGAAGCGAGGAAGACTACGCTGTAGGCGATGTCGTCGCCTGTGCCGAGGCGGCGTAGTGCGATCCTTCCTTCGAGTTGTGCTTTCGCCTCGTCGGTCATGGCCTCGGTCATGGAGGTCTGAATGAAGCCTGGGGCGATGGCATTCACGGTCACGTTGCGCGAGCCGATCTCCAGCGCCAGAGCCTTCGTGAAACCGATGATTCCGGCCTTGGAGGCTGCGTAGTTGGTCTGTCCGGCGTTGCCCATCAAACCGACTACTGAGGAGACGTTGATGATACGTCCCCACTTTGCGCGGATCATCTTCTTGGTCACTTCCTGGGTGATGTGAAACATCGAATCGAGATTCGTGCGCATCACGCGATCCCACGCTTCGGGTTTCATCCGTATGAAGAGATCGTCGTCAGTGACGCCGGCGTTGTTGACCAGAATGTCGATCTTCTGATGAGCGTCGTAGAGTGCCTTGATCTTCTCGCGCACGTCGGACCCGGCGATGTCGAGTTCAACCGCTACAGCCGATCCACCGCCTCGAACAATCGACTCCGCAACAGTGGTCGTGGCGGAAAGACCTCTCGCTGCGCAGAGTACCGTGGCACCCGCTTCGGCGAGACGGCGTGCAATCGACTCACCGATTCCACGTGAAGCGCCGGTAACAAGTGCTACGCGTCCGGTAAGATCAATCTTCATTGCTTCCTCTCTTCGATCCGGACCCGGCCAGGTAGGCCTCGAGTGTGTCGGCGCTATTGATGGTGATCACTTCGACGTCTGGATCGATGCGCTTGATCAGGTTGGTAAGCACGCTGCCCGGCCCGATTTCCACGAACCGCCGAACCCCGCGACTGATCATGAGCTGTACGGACTCGACCCAGCGCACAGGCGAGACGACCTGTCGAGTCAGCGCGTTGCGTACCGCAGTGGCTGACGCTACCTCAGTCGCATCGACGTTCGTCACCAGCGGGATGGCCAGTTCGCTGAAAGCCGCCGCCTCGAGCACTGGAACGAGGTTCTGTTCGGCCGGCCGCATGAGGGCGCAGTGGAACGGCGCCGATACCGGCAGGAGCAGTGAACGTCGGACTCCCCTCGTTTTAGCGATCTGCATGGCTCGCTCCACCGCTGCCTTCGTCCCGGCGATCACGATCTGGCCCGGGGCATTGATGTTAGCGGGAGAAACGACCTCACCTTCCGCTGCAGTCATGCAGATGTCATGAATTTCTTCGAGCGAAGGTCCGAGGATTGCCGCCATGCTGCCCACACCGGAGGGAACCGCATCCTGCATGAACTGGCCGCGCTGGCGTACGATCCAGGCGCCTTCGGCAGGTTCCAGACCGCCGGCTGCGACGATGGCGCTGTACTCTCCGAGCGAGTGTCCGGCCACCATGTCCGGCCGTGCTACTCCTCTACTGCGGAGAACCGCATGGATCGCCGAGGAGACCGCGAGAATCGCGGGCTGGGTGTTGGCCGTCTGCTTCAGTTCCTCTTCGGTTCCGTTGAAACAGATGTCGGAGAGTGCAAAGCCGAGCCTGGCGTCGCACGCGTCGAATACAGCACGGGCCTCCTCAAAACGGTCGAAAAGTTCCTTACCCATCCCGGTGTGCTGACTTCCCTGACCCGGGAAAACGAACGCAAGTGAATGTTCCATAGAGCGCGCATTCTACTGGAATCGCGTAGGGGCGAACTGCGTTCGCCTACTCTCTCGCCGTACCGTGAAGTGTCAGGGCGATCGGAGTGCGCTGCTCGCCCTGACTAGCACAAGCTCCTGGCGCGCCGGAGGCGCGAACAGAGGGTAGCCGGTGGTAAGCGCAAAGCGCGCAGCCACCGGATCGGGGGCAGCGCATGTACGCGCCCCGGCAGGGGCGCCAGAGCAGATCAGAATGCGCTACAGACACGTGAATCTTCACTACCGGGGAGAGCACCCCAGCCGACGGACCTTCCAGAAGGACTATCTCGAGTTCCTCCAAAAGCACGACATCGAATTCGACGAACGATATGTGTGGCGATCCCTCTGGCGCCCCTGCCGGGGCGCATGTATGTGCTGCGCGATCCCAGCCCGGTGGCTGCGCGCTACGCGCTTACCACCGGCTACCCTCGACGCGCGCCTCCGGCGCGTGAGGAGATCGCGACCGAACAAGGAGAGTATCCCCGCGTCAGCGCCATGAGACAGGCATCGTCGAGTGAGAGTGCGCCTTGATCGCGGGGCGCACACAGACACGTCCGCAGCAGAAACTCTGTGAGAAATGCGGGCTGGACACCGTGGCGATGTAGAGTTCGAACTTCACTTCGGACGGAACATCTCGTCTCTGATTTCGTCCCACGGTCGCGCTGATTCAGGATCCCGGCGGTAATTCTCCAGCCGCCGGTCGAGTTCTTCCCGCATTTCCTCTGATACCGGAATCGACTCCGGAGCTTCAATCAAACTGTCCCAGATTGATTCGAGCAATCGAAGACGTTCCGAAGGCGGGAGGCTGAGAATCGCAGAGTAGTCCACTTCCGCATCTTAACAGCACGGCAGTTGGCCTCGCGCTGGACTTCGTTCAGCGCTCGAAACCATATCTAAACGGTGGAGCACACACAATCGCGTTCCAATGTCAGACTTTGATAGCGGCGGCCTGCGCGGACTCAGCGGCTGCGAGTTCCCGGCTGTGGAGATCGTTGACCTTCGTGCGGATTTTCTCGTCGATCTGATTCCTGGAAAAGTCCGCTGCGACTCGAATGGCGTTCTTGATGGCCTTGGCCGACGAGCGGCCGTGACAAACGATGCAGCCGCCCTTCACTCCAAGGAGCGGCGCGCCGCCGTACTCCGAGTAATCCATCCGCTTCTTGAGATTGCCGAACGCGCCACGCGCCAGAAAGGCGCCCACTTTGTTCATGGTGGTGCGCGTAAGTTCCTCACGCAGCGCGGTGGTGATCATCTCCGCCAACGCCTCTGAGGCTTTCAACACGACATTTCCGGTGAACCCGTCGCAGACCACCACGTCGGCGTTGCCGTTATACACGTCACGGCCTTCGGCGTTGCCGATGAAATTCAAACCTGTTTCCTCGAGAACTCGAAACGTCTCTTTAGTCAGCTCGTTACCCTTGCCTTCCTCTTCGCCAATGGAAAGCAGACCGACCCGTGGATGCTCGATTCCGAAGACCATCTGCGCGTAGAAGTGGCCCATCACTGCGAACTCACGAAGATGTTGCGGTTTGGAGTCGACGTTTGCGCCGACGTCGAGCAGCAGCGTATGCCCACCCTGTCGAGGAACAATTGCGGCCAGCGCCGGGCGACTTACGCCTTCGATCATCCCGATGACCATTTTGGCCGAGGTCCAGCTCGCGCCAGTATTTCCCGCCGAGACGAAGGCTTCAGCTTTCCCCTCGGCGACCAGATTCGCGCAGACGCGCACCGAAGAATTTCGTTTTCGGCGGAGAGGAGTCATCGCGGTGTCGTTCATTTCAACGACTTCGCGCGCGTCGACGATCTCGACGTTCGTGGGGAGGGACGGCGCTGTGGCCGCGAGTTCCTTCCGTATATCTTCCTCACGACCTACCAGAAGAAGATGGACGGGGTACTCGGCAGCGGCGAGGAGGGCTCCGCGAACAATCTCCGCCGGGCCGTGATCACCGCCCATGGCATCCACTGCGATGCGGTGACGCTTGTCGCTGTCTACTGCTGTAACGCTCATGAAATGAGCTTACAGCACTTCCTTGACGGCGATGACTTCACGGCCTTTGTAAAAACCGCACTTCATACAGACGCGGTGAGGCATCTTGGCTTCCTGACACTGTGGACAATTCGACAGTGACTTCGGCTTGAGAAAATCGTGGGCCCGGCGCATGTGGGTACGGGCTTTGGAATGTCTGCGTTTAGGATTCGGCATCGGAGACTCCTTAGTACTGACTAGATCTTTTTCTTGTTCAAAAGCTGTTCGCGGATCCCGCGGAGACTGTCCCAGCGCTGATCAACAACGTCATTTCTGCATTCGCAGGCGCCGCGATTCAGGTTTGCGCCACACTGCGCACAAAGCCCGAGGCAAGTTTCCTCGCACAGGGGTTTCATAGGAATCGACAGCTGTACCTGCTCGATTGCGAGAACGCGAAGGTCAACGTGACGCTCCGTGTAGTACTCGAGATCGAGTTCCTCGTCCGAAATTTCGAGCTCGGCATCAGCACCTGCTGAAGTCAGCTCCGCCTTACGAGGGCGGTATCTTACGGTAAAGGCTGAGTCATTGGCAAACGGGAAGGGATCAACACATCTGGAGCAGACCAGATCGGTGGTGTATTTGAGGTTCCCGGCCAGGAGATACTCGCCCGGAAGATCACCCTTGGTCGCGGATCCGGCAAGACTGACGGCGGTCACACCGGCGAACTCTTCCAGACCCAGTGCGTCCGCTTCGATCGAGGCTTCCAGGGCGAATTGCTGGGGGCCGTATTGGTCAACGGCGTCAAAATCCACGTTGTCTTTCTTCATTTGAATTTGGTTTCTCTTCGATGAAATCTGATGTCGGGAACGTCGGGCGCGTTGCGCGCGCCCGCTCCCCGGTGCATTTCACGGAGGGCCCGAAGAGCGGGCGAGCGC
>JBKJUK010000059.1:0-6374 GCA_046590705.1 Thermoanaerobaculia bacterium | reverse complement strand
GTTCGCATCAGAGGGCCGGACGCTCCCTCAAGGGAAGCGCATCGTAAACATTCGTTTTATGTGTGTCAAGCAGTCTTACCCAACGACATCACGGTCCATCCTCGTTCTGCGCAGAGTGATCACCTGCCATATTTCATCAAGTACAATCTGACCCGCGGCCGCGCCCCGGCCGACTCCTGCACACTCTGGCGCTCATGGCGAAGTTCTACATCACCACTGCGATTCATTACGTCAACGACCTCCCCCATATCGGCCACATTTACGAGAATGTGGCCGCCGATGTCGCTGCGCGCTATCACCGGCTCATCGGAGATGACGTCTTCTTTCTGACCGGCACGGACGAGCATGGGCAGAAGATCGAGCGGTCAGCCCAGCGCGAAGGCGTCAAACCGATCGAGCTGGCAGACCGTGTGGTCGCAGACCACCATCGCCTGCTGAAAAAACTGGCGATCTCGAACGACGATTTCATCCGAACCACCGAACCTCGACACAAAACAGGGGTGCACGAGCTGATCGCGCGGATTCGATCGAACAACCCCGACGACCTCTACGAGGGCGAACACAGCGGCTGGTACTGCAGCAACGAGGAAGCGTTCTTCCCGGAGTCACAGGTCGCCGACGGCAAATGCGAGAACGGCCACCCCGTCGAGAAAACCACCGAGAAGAATTTCTTTTTCAAGCTGTCTCGCTATGAGCAGCCACTACTCGATTTCTACAAACAGAATCCACGCTTCGTCCAGCCGCAGACGCGCTTCAATGAGGTGATCTCATTCGTCGAGGGAGGCCTCCGCGATCTGTCGGTCTCTCGCACTTCCATCCGCTGGGGTATCCCCTTCCCCGACGCGGAAGAGCATGTCATCTACGTCTGGATGGATGCACTGACCAACTACATCTCAGCCCTCGGGTTCGGCAGCGAGGACGACACGCTCTTCCAGAAATACTGGCCCGCCGATGTGCACCTCATCGGTAAGGACATCATTCGCTTTCACGCGATCTACTGGCCGGCCTTCCTCATGTCTGCTGGCTTGCCACTGCCCCGCTCGATCATCGGCCACGGCTGGTGGCTGCGGGACAATCAGAAGATCTCGAAGAGTACCGGGAACGTCGTTCGTCCCGATGAGATCCTGGAAGCATTTGGTCCCGACCCTCTCCGCTACTACCTGATGCGCGAGATGATCTTCGGTCAGGATGCGAACTACTCCGACGAAGCCTTCGTGAACCGCTACAACAGTGACCTGGCCAACGATCTGGGCAACACCCTCTCGCGTGCCCTGACCATGAGCGCGACCTATTTCGATGGAAAGACTCCTCCGATCGACTGCGGCGTGAATATCCTTCGGGACGCAGCAGAAAAATTCGTCCCCGAATACCTCCGCGAAATGGAGCAGTTCGGTTTCAACCGCGCACTCGATGCAGTCTGGAAATACCTCGTGGCCATCAACAGCTACATCGTCAGCCGCGAACCCTGGAAGCGCCACAAGCAGCAAGGTTCGGACGCGGCGCTCTCACGCATCATCTGGATCATTCTCGAGGCGCTGCGAATCGTCTGGGTCATGATGTCGCCGTTCATGCCACAACTCTCGCGTGAGGCGTTGCGCAGACTAGGTGCAAAAGACGAAGCGTTCAATTTGAAGTCGTTTCGCTGGGGACGGCTCGCGACTTCGGTTTCGATCGAGACCGGCGAGGCGTTGTTTCCCCGCATCGATACCACCGCATACCTCGGTGACGTCACAGTTCCAACGCCTCAGATCTCCCGTTCAAAGGAAAAACCGATGTCAGAAGAGAAATCAGCCACCAACGAGATACCCACGCCCGGAGGTCCGGCCGCTACGCCTGAAAGCCAGCCGAAACCCACCCTGGACGAATCCACTGCCGGAATCGCTCAGATCAACATCGACAAATTCTTCGAGACCGACCTTCGCGTCGCAGAAGTCATCGCCGCTGAACGCGTGGAAAAGTCGAAGAAGCTGATGAAGCTGCGCCTGACTACCGGCGACGCCGAGCGGACCGTCGTGGCAGGCATCGCTACGAAATACACGCCGGAAGAACTGGTCGGCAGGAAGATCGTGATCGTGGCAAATCTCCAGCCGGCCAAGCTGATGGGGATCGAGTCCCAGGGAATGGTCCTGGCCGCATCGATCGACGGCGAACCGAGTCTCATCGCCGTGGACCCCGCTGTACCACCCGGTACAAAAGTGCGCTGACCGCGGGTGTACGGCTCGAGAAAAAGAAATTTATACGCGGCTGTATTTTAATGATGCCCCTGGTGACCTATTGCCGAACGGAGGACATCACAATGAGCCAGGTCAAGCACTTCCTCAGCGACGCCGTACATGACATGCAGTCCGGTTCCCAGAGCTGGAGACTCATCAGCCTCGGAGCACTCACCGCGACCTGCGCCACCATGTTGCAGCTGGTCGTCCTGTCCTGAACAAAGTTCGCCCAGTTTCCATCTTTTTAGAGACATTGAACGAAGAGGGACTTATCTTTCCTTCATCGGCAAGGTAGCGGACGCCGAGATCGCCGGCACGCTCTTGCGCGCCGAACCCTCATCACAAAATGATGGGGGTTTTTTGTTGGAACGGAGGTCAGAAACTTCGATCATCGGCCGACGGTCCATAGATGGCTGGAACCTTCGCTCCCATCAGACGCAGGTAAACGGTCATCTGGCCGCGGTGATGGGCCCAGTGGTTGAAGGTGTCCTGGATCATCTCCGACCGCGTCGTTTCGATCACGACCACTCCGGCCGCCAGAAGACGCCATGAAGTCATCAGGTGCTCGTCCGTTGTCTTGTCGAGGGCGGAGCGGGCCTCGCTCGCGGACTTGTCGAGCGCGGACAGTAACTCCTCGCTCGAGTCCATCAACTTCTGTTCCGTCTTGGAACCGTCTTTCGGAGCGACATCGAGTTCGTCCTGGGTAATCTCCATAGAGATCCAGGAAGGCATGATCGCGATCAGCATCGACAAATAGCCGAAGATCATCGATTTTTCGTGCGGTTTCCAGTTGTAACTTCCTGCGGGTGCAAGCGCCAGAACTTTCCGTGAACGCTCTACCTCGCGCGCAAGTTCAGCCTGATAGAAGTCCGTTAAGTTCATGATGCCTCCTTGCGGGTCTGCCAATTATACTTGCTCCGCCCCGGCCTTTCTCTGGTTCCACCGTTTCTCCTTCTGCCGAGAGCCCAAAGTTGAAAACTTTGGCCACTCGAATCTCCGACTGGACATGCAGCGACTCCGCTTTCGCGGAGCCGCTGCCTTAGTCTCATTGCACCCGGGATGCTATCTGAAGGGTGGATCCCTGGCCGCCGCTGACGACGGTCGATCCGTAGACGACTGCACTTCCTGAATCGACGGTAATCACAATTGATTGATTGGCGCCTGCCGGGCCTTCGACAAAGTCCGACGCGGCGACCTGTGTAAACATGTTTGCGGGGTAGCTCCGGCTGATGGTTCGTACAACCTTCCCGGCAGCGTCGTATAGAGCAATCGTGAGCCGCGCTCCACTCGAGAACGTCCGCACTCCGACGTTCAGGCGTGAACGGGAAGCGTCGGACGGAGTAAACAGGACGCCGCGTGAGCCCCTGACGAGAGTGTCTTCCGCGCGCACCTGAGGCACGAAAATCGTACCTCCGTTCTCGATGCGAACGACCGACGAGGGAGCAGTACCGACGCCAGGCTGGATTTCCAACGAACCGATCCCAGTCACGCCGAAGGTGCTCATGAGGTCGAGTGTCCGGCTTTCAAACGGCGCGAGCGTATAGAGGACTCTGGGATCAGCCGCAGACGGCTGCGTTCCCGCCGGTCGGAAAACGAAGCTGCCGCTGATTCCCGTGGCCGTGGGATTTGAAAGCTGAGCGATGGTCTTGAATGTTGCCCCACCCACTCCTGTCGTTGCCCCGACCACCGGAATGATCACGGATGGCGTTCGACGTGTTTCATACAGGTCATTCGCTCCGTTCCCACCGGGACGATTCGAGAAAAACAGCAAGCGAGTTCCACCGGCATAGACCCAGCTTCGACCTTCGTTGTTCGAGGTGTTGACGACCGCTCCAAGATTGACTGGAGTCGACCAGGAGTCGGATGTCGAGCCGCGGGTGGAAGACCACAGATCGTTACCCCCGTTCGTGCCGGGCCGAGACGAGGCCAGGAAGATCTCGAGACCGTCCAATCTGACTACAGGCCACTCATCGGGCGACGGACTACTGAGCTCCGCAACCACCTTCGGCGCGGTGAATGTCCCGCTGCTGCCCAGGGTGCTGGTCAGGATATCCAGGCCCCCCAAACCCCCGGGGCGATCGGAGTTGTAGAAGAATGTCAGACTTCCATCAGGATTCTCGTATGCGCTGGGGCCAAACTCGTTCGAAGCGCTGTTGAGTTCCGGAAGGGGCCGCACCTCGTCCCACGCCAGGTCGTCCAGATTGTTGCGCCGGAATGCAATGTACATATCTCCCATTCCGAGCCCTCCCGGCCGATTGCTGACGAAAATCATCTTGTGCCCGTCAGGAGTTACGAGCGGACAGTAATCGTTTGAAGATGTATTCACTTTTGCCCCGAGGTTCTGAGGAGGACCCCAGGGATCATTGGTGCTGCTGCGGCTTGAAACATAGATATCGAGACCACCGGCACCACCAGGACGATCAGACACCACGAAAAGACTGAGACCAGTCTTTGAGACGAATGGTCAGACCTCGCCGGAAGCGGTATTGATCACCGTTCCGAGATTCACTGGGGCAGTCCAATCAGAGAAAGTTTGAGCGTCGAGAGTGACCGCCCCGTTGAGGGCGACGAGTCCGGCACAGAACGCTGCGGCAAATGTCTTTTTCATTGCATCTCCTTTTTCCACGCGACTTTCCTCTGGTCGAACGAGCGGAAGCGATCGCAGAAGCGCTCCTGTCGCCTGGGCGTGATTTCGCTGCTCTTCAAATCAGGGGTGTCCTCAGGGTAACTCATCACTCACCGCGCTCGCTAGGCCTGGTGGCCCCACCTCTCCCCTTACAGACTGGCCACAGTGACCTCTTCTCGAGTTGGGGTCTGGAGTTCGTCTGGAGTTGCGGTCACATCTTTTTGGGTTAAGCAGCTGACGGCCCTCGGCGCGGAGTCAGAGCTTCAGCCCGTTCCTCTACAACCGGAAGCCCAAAGTTGAAAACTTTGCCCACCTGAGCCCGTCGCTCAAAAAAAGATCAGCCAGCTGTATTTTTTGATCTCCCGTTCCGACTGACAGTCAAACGGAGGAACTACCCATGAGCCAGATCAAACATTTCATGAACGAGGCAGTCCACGACATGCACTCCGGTTACCAGAGCTGGAGATTGATCGGACTCGGCGCGCTCACCGCCATCTGCGCGACGATGATCCAGCTCACTTTCCTCGGATAATTACATCCCGATCGGGTGCCACACAGTTTTCATCTCGAGGAAGTCGGCGATGGCATACGGTGACTGGGCCTTCTCCGAAAAGTAATCGACGCTGGAATCCTTCGCTCCAATCACGCGCTTGACGTTCTCGGATGCCAGCACCAGGATCTTCGGCAGGACATCACGCGACACGCCGCTGCAGTCGATGGCATTCACATCCATGTGAGACGCCATCCAGGGCACGATCTCACTCTTGATTCCGGAGATGAGGTTGACCACGCCGGCCGGTACATCCGAGGTCGCGAAAATCTCTCCAAGCGTCACCGCAGCCAAAGGCTTCTGTTCCGAGGTGATGGCCACCACGCAATTACCGGAAACCATGGCCGGGGCGATCCGCGAAATGAGGCCGAGCAAAGCTGGCGTCTCAGCCGCCACAATCCCCACCACGCCTGTCGGCTCCGGAACCGTGAAGTTGTAATAGGGACCGGCCACAGGATTCACACTGCCGAAGAGCTGCGTGAATTTGTCGCTCCAGCCGGCGTAGTAGATCAGCCGGTCGATGGTCTGTTCTACTTCTTTCCGCGCTTCCCGCTTTCCTATCCCCTGCCGAATGAGTTCAGTTTCGAGTTCTCCAATGCGCGCCTCGCATACTTCAGCGATTCGATAGAGAATCTGGCCTCGATTGTAAGCAGTCTTTCCACTCCATGCAGGGAAAGCCTTGCGCGCTGCTGCGATGGCGTTTCTCACGTCTTTCCTCGAGCCGCGGCAGGCATTGGCCACGACGGCGTTTTTTCCATTCATCACAGGATAGAAGCGGCCTGATTCTGTTCGTGGAAACTCGCCGTTGATGTAGAGCTTGTATGTTTTCCTGACTTCGAGCCGAGCCGCTTCGGTCACGGAGAGCCCCTTCATGTCAGCTCCACGTACGGTGCGAGTCCGTGCATGCCGCCCTCGCGTCCGAAACCGGATTCCTTGAAGCCTCCGAACGGAGAGGTCGGGTCGAACTTGTTGAACGTGTTCGCCC
>JBKJUK010000115.1:0-10772 GCA_046590705.1 Thermoanaerobaculia bacterium | reverse complement strand
TCGAGGAGCGCACTGCGGATCGGCTCAGGTACGCCGTGATCGACGTAGTAGACGATCGGCTTGACGACATCAGACGCTGCTGCGGACGGATCTTTCTTCTGCAGGCGATGACGCGTTATGTAGCGTTTCTCGAGCGGTCCGGCGAAGGGACTCGCGTAGTCGTAGACATCAATGCCTATAAAGCCGGCGCGAGGGTCGAGACGACGGGGCGTGTACCCGGCTGCTGGCAGTTGTACGAACGAGTGATGCTGTCGAACGGTGATCGATTCAGCTGTTGGGGCAACTGAGCTGATTAGCTGTCCCGGTACGTCATTGGTAGTGAGGGTGATGGTCGCCTCCACTTCCGTGTTCGAGGGAAAGACCTTCGTTCGCTCGAGATAGACTGCACTGCGACTGGTGTCGACGGAGTAGCTCCCCTGTTTGTTGGCCCGAAGCCTCCTGGCGACGCCGTGGGCATCACGAAGAAAGAAGTCCGTGGCATCGACCAGTACGCCACCTCCGATCTCAGACTCCACTTTGAAGGACCAGAGCACCGAAGGAGCAAATGACTCGCGCACCGCACGCTGCTCACCCGCTGAGCCGTTGATGGCACGGTACCTGACGGTCGGCTGCAGCATGAGAAGTTTCGTTCCTACTCGTTCGAATCGAATGAGGTAGGTTTCGCCTAGCTGTCCGCGGTCGAGGCCGATGGCATTCGAGCCGACGCCCGCTGCGAGCGAGACCTGGTAGATCAACTCCTCACCAAGGCGTGGGATTTCGAGGAAGATGCGTCCGTCGCTGGCGTTCCACTGCAGGGGCATGAAGCCCTGCATGCTGACGCGCGCCGCCCCGGGCTTCGGCGCCGATGGCGACGTGGCGGGCGACGGAGACGGTGTGGTGGCGCAGCCCACGGCGAACAGCGCGAGAAAGGCGGCAGTCGATTTCATGCCGCGAGTGTACGCGACAGCTTGCCGATAAACTCAGAACTCAGAACGCAGAACGATGAGAGTCGCAGCGTAGAGACGCGCAGCTGCGCGTCCGCAACTTTCCGCCGTCCATGCGAATACTTCCGAAAAGCTCGTTAACGCGTTAATCCGTGGCCGATTTTATAAAGCCCCGGCAGATTGATCGGGAGCTTTCCTCGATAAGGTATCTCGCCGGTCATCGCTTTAATCGCAGCGAGTTCGGCGGTAGAACTGATGTCGTAGGTCACTGCGTACGACGGCAGGTCGGGCAGATGCGACAGTAAGAAAGGGCTGCCGAAGGAAGTGAAAATGAACTTTTTCTTCAGTCCAGCCAGGTCTCGCAACAACTTCTTCTGGTCCTCGCTTAGCGCGATCGATCCCTTGTACGCGGCCACCCTCACAAAACCGTTGACCACCAGCACATCAGCCATTCCGGCGAGTTTCCGAACGAGTTCATATTCACTGCTAGAGCTTTCGTCGTCGATCTTTACGGTTACGGCACGAGGAAAGCGCTTCGCGAGTTCGGTCTCCAGCACCTTTCCGACTGTGCCTTCACGCCAGCCGCTGCGGGTATCGACCACGTTGATCTGCACCACGCGCAGATCCTTGTCTGCTCGAAGCGGCAACACGTTGTTCTCGTCACGAACGAGTGTGATGGCGCTGTCTGCAATCTGCTGTGCGACGGCACGGTTCCGGGCAGTGCCGACTTTCGACATCAAGGCGTTCAGATCCGCGTAGCGCTTAACCGGATCGGATAGTCCCAGGCGTGCTTTTGCAATCAGCACGCGGCGCGCGGAATCCTCGATTCTAGCTTCGGTGATGCGTCCACTTTTTACAGCCTCCTGAATCGACTTGAATGACTTCTCCACGTCGGGCAGACCGATCAACATATCGTTGCCCGCCTCGACCGCCCGCAGGGTGGCGTCGTCATTCCTGAAGGATGAGGTGATCCCCTTCATGCTCATGGAGTCTGTGATGATGAGCCCCTCGTACTTCATCTCCCCACGCAGCAGATCGGTGAGGATGCTTCTCGAGAGAGTGGCAGGTACCCCGTTCTGCGGTTCGAGTTGCGGCAGCCAGATGTGGGCGGTCATGACCGCGCCGACTCCGGCATCAAAGGCAGCCCGAAACGGGGGAAGTTCGATCTGCTGCAGTCGCTCGCGGGTTACATCGAGAACCGGCATGGCCAGATGTGAGTCGGTGGCCACGTCACCATGTCCGGGAAAATGCTTCGCGGTAGCGAGTTGTCCGTGGTCCTGAATCCCGCGCACGTACGCGCTGACGAAGCGAGAGACCACCACCGGATCTTCGCCGAAGGAGCGAATGTTGATGATCGGGTTCTCGGGATTGTTGTTCACGTCCACCACAGGATAGAAATTCACGTTCACACCAAGGGCCCGGCCCTCCTCGGCGGTCACCCTTCCCGCTTCGTAGGCAAGCTTCTCATCGCCAGTCGCAGCCATGGCCATGGCCAGCGGCATGCGCGTAGCACCGTAAAGAACGTAACCCGCCCCGCCTTCGAAGTTGGAAGTGGTGAGCAATGGAACGCTCGCCAGCCGCTGCATGGCGTTGAGCGCGACGGCAATGGACGCGGCGTCACCTATGCCGGCGTGCACACCGCCGACATGAAACTCGGTGATGGCGCGCCGCATTTCTCTGTGCTCATCGGAGTCGAGTGATCGAAACGCCCCGGTCTGCGCTCGCGCGGTGAGCATCTGGCCAATCTTCTGATCGAGCGTCATCGAACGCAGCGTGCGTTCGACCCAGCGAGCACGCTGCTGCTCGATGCGGGAGGCGGCCTGGGCAGAGGCCGAGGTCAGGAGGACGAAGAGGAAGAAGCAGATCGCTTTGTTTTTCACCGAAACAGCTTAACGCTTAACTGCAGTAGTCAGTAGTTGAGTAGCCAGCATCCAGTAGAAGCTACGAACGAAGCCGACGGCGGACCAGCAACGTCATTCCGAAGGAGCACGCTGTGCCCGGTATCGAGCGGAAAGGTCGAGCGACTGAGGAATCTACACCAAAGGGTCGCGCTGGACGTTTACAGCGCGGTACTTGAGCGTAGATCCCTTGTACCCGCCCACGCCGCCGCTCGGGATGACGGCTCTCCTTCTCGATTTCAGCGATCCTGCTACTGGTTACTGGCTACTAATTACTGGCTACTGCGTCGCTGGCTACTGCGTCGCTGACTACTAGCTACCGCACTTCTACCCGTTTCACGGCTGCCATCACTTCCTTCACCTCGGGGTCCATCTTGAGCGATGTGCTGTAAGCCTGTTTTGCCTGCGGCGTTTTTCCTTGTTTCTCGTAGATCATCCCGAGCCAGTAGTAAGCGCGGGCATGCGGAGGCTCGTCATCCTTCGGGTTGTAGGCAAGGTACTTTCTCAGCAACTCTTCACCTTTAACCAGGCTGCCGGTTCCCTCGGCTGCGATCCGGGCGACGAAGTACTGAGCGGGCATGAAGCCCGGGTTGATTCGCAGAGCAGCTTCCAGCTCAGCAAGGGAGGCGGAAAGATTTTTCTCCCGATTCAACAGGAAGGTTGCGAGTCTGTAGTGCGCTTCCACCGATTCAGGGGCAGCGCGAACCGCGTCTAGATATTCTTTCTTCGCCAGTTCCGGTTTTTTGTCGTACAGATGAATCTTCGCGAATGCCTGCGCCCCTTTCATCGGATCCCGTTTTCTGATTTCCCTGGCCTGCAGCAGTGCCTTCTCTCCGCTTCCGCCCATGAAACCAGGCGCGAGCTTGTAGAAGTCGATCAGAGCCAGGCGCGCCTCGAGGTGATTCGCGTCGAGCACAATGGCCCGCTCCAGGGCCGTCCTCGTTTTCCCGGCCAGCGAAGCCTGCTTGAGAATCCCGGCGCGCGTTGCCAGCTGTCCGAAAGCCTGAGCTAGCCAGTAGTGATAATCGGCCGTACCAGGACTTCCCTTTAGTGCGTCCTGGAAGTGGTTCTGTGCTTTTTCGAACTGCTTCGCTCGCATTGCCGCTCGTCCAGCCTGGAAGGACTGGGCCGGACTCGCTGCGAGCATTGTCGATGCCGAGAGTAGAAGTACCCCGGCCATGAAACATTTCATACACGCACCTTGTGGTTCGATCGTTGAACTGTGCAGTAATACGTCTGGCTTCGTTCGAGGTTTCTACTGAGTAGAGAATCCGAGCCCCCGCCTTCAAGGATGTCGCGCGGCTGAAAAATCTCGACGTTCGTTTTTCACTTCGTGTGAGAAGGTTTGGACTTCTACAGAAGGTGCCTGGATCCGGGATGTAATCTCAGTTCTTGCTGTTCGCCACGAAGCCCCAGAGTTGAAAACTCTGGCCACTCGAATCTGCCGGCCTTTCACTTTGACTTCGGTTCTATGCGGTGCGACACGTGGCCCTTCCTCCTGCTCCCTGAGTCGCCTGACTCCGTCTGTTCGAGACTCCGATCAACTTTGCTCCCGCACACCGTACAATCATCGAGATGTCAGAACCCGTGGATCGTTCGACTGATCCGAGAATCAACTTTGACGAAACGTACCCCGGTCTTCCAGATCCGAGGATAACCAGTCACGAAATCGCTGCCTGGATCTTCACTGCGGGCGCGCTGCTGTTAATTTTCTACCAGCGACTGGTACCCGCAGTGCTAGCCGGACTGGCCTTCTATCTCCTGCTGAACAAGACCGCTTCGTATCTGTCAGGCCGGATCCATGGTCGGGCCGTCCGACCGCTTTCCATTCTGGCCGCAGTCGTGATTGGAACGGCGGCGGTGGCCGGTGCGTCAGCGCTGGTGTTCTCGATCGTTCGCGCGCAGATGACCAACATTCCTGCGCTGATGAAGAAGATGGCCCAGGTGCTGGAGTCGACCAGAGTGTGGCTGATGGGCGTCGGTGGATACGAGCTCTTTCCGGAAGCACTGAAGGACGCGGATGATCTGAAGGTGCTCGTCGCCGACTGGCTCAAGGAACACGCCGAAGCAATCGGCAGCTTGGGCGAAAGCTTCAGCATGGCAATTGCGCACACGATCATGGCCATCCTTCTGGCTGCGATGGTGTTCCTGCGTCACCGCCGCAAAGATGCAGCGCTGCCGACCAACGGTCCGCTCGGCTTCTACCTCCGCCAGAAAGTGCAACGTTTCAGTCGAGCCTTCGCACAGGTGGTCTCGGCGCAGGTGAAAATTTCAGCAATCAACACAGTGCTGACGGGTCTTTATCTTTTGATTCTGCTGCCGCTATTCGCCCGCTCTCTGCCCTTCACAATGACCATCATCTTCATCACCTTCGTCTGCGGGTTGATTCCTGTGCTCGGAAACCTCATTTCGAATTCGGTCATCGTGGTGGTCTCACTGGGGGTCTCGCCCGCCGTGGCCATTGCCTCGCTGCTGTTCCTGGTGGCCATCCACAAACTCGAGTACATCGTGAATTCCCGAATCGTCGGAAACAAGACCGATTCTGAGATCTGGGAGATCCTGCTGGCCATCCTGATCGGAGAAGTCCTCTTCGGCGTCCAGGGAATCGTGATGGCTCCCATCATCTACACCTTCATCAAGCGCGAGTTGATCCATAAGAAGCTGGTGTGAGTGCGTAACTGCAGGCCGGGGGCCGGGGTCGGGGGCCGGAGTAGAGGCTGATGAACGCAGAACTCAGAACGCAGAACGATGAAGTAAGAAAGAAATCAGCCTCGGGGTATTCCGTTGATGCTTTTCGCGAGACGGATATCTTTCGTTGAAAGGCCGTTCAGCGTATGTGTCCACACTGACAGACTGACTTTCCCCCACGTCAGCGTAATGTCAGGGTGATGCTGCTGCTCCTCGGCGATCACCGCTATGGCATTCACGAAAGCCAGCGCGGTCATAAAGTCTGGGAACTTGAACTCTTTCTGCAGATGGTGATTCGCTTCGACCTTCCAGCCCTCTCCTAGCGTGGCGACGGCCTCCGCCAGATTAGTCCCTTCCAATCTTGAGTCTTTCTCCGAACTTGTCATTGGCTGCTCCTTGCGAGACTCGTCGATTGTACTTCCGGAAGCGAGTCGGACCCGCGCCCCGAACCTCCCGGAGCTGTTGCGATATTATCCGCGCCGTGCACGACAATAAACTCCCACCCTCCTGCTCCATCGACCTCACCGGCAAGGTCGTACTCATCACCGGCGCCTCCCGCGGAATCGGAAGAAGCGCAGCCGAACTCCTCGCAGCGGCCGGCGCAAAAATCGTAGTCAACTACGCCAGCAACGAAGTCGCCGCCCATGAACTGGTGGCACTGCTCGGGGAAGAAAGCGCCTTCCCGGTTCAGGCGGACGTCGGAGATCCCGAGCAGGTCAGACGACTGGTAGATGCTTCCGTCGAACGGTTCGGCCGTCTCGACATTCTGGTCAACAACGCTGCCATCTTCGCTTCGAATCCTTTTCAGGAGAACGATTACGACAGTTGGCAGCGCGGATGGCGAGAGACGTTTGCCGTAAACGTATTCGGCGCTGCGAATGCAACCTTCCTGGCCATGCAGCAAATGCGAAAACAGGGAGGCGGCGGAAAGATCATCAACGTCGCGTCGCGCGCTGCCTTTCGAGGCGAGACGGAATTCGCGGACTATGGTGCCTCGAAAGCGGCCCTCGTCAATCTCACGCGCTCGCTGGCGCGTTCCTGCGGGGGAGAAGGCATCATCGCGACCTGCGTCGCTCCCGGCTTCGTCGATACCGATATGGCCCGAGGAGAAATCGAGGCCCACAAAGCGGACATCCTGGCCCAGATCCCTGTCGGTCGCGTCGCCTCCGTAGAGGATGTGGCCAAGGTGATCCTGTTTCTGGCCTCAGACATGTCGGACTATCTGGCAGGGGTCACCATCGATGTGAACGGCGGGTCTTACTTTCACTGAGACTCTTTCCGCAAGGAACTCCTGGCGGCTTAAATATTGCTCATGGAAAGGCAGTTCGGGAGAAATCGATGTCGACAGCTACAACAATTCTGATCGCAGTCGGGGCGATACTTCTGGCGTTGCTGCTGGCGTTCGTTCCACTCCGGTTGATGATGTACGCCATCGGAAAGAGCGTCACCACCGCCGTCAAAGAATTCATCGAGAGACAGCGCGAGCGCAGGTCGTCGAGCCGGGAAGGGACTGATCGACGCAAGGTGCCGTAGTCTGTATGTGGAGCACAGGCAATCCTGCCTGTGGCGCGCCAAAGTGAGTTCAAACCCAGCATTCCTTCGCACGAGTCACCGCGGGTTGCAATAGAAATAGCGTAAGTCAGGGCGGAACGAAATCGTCCTTCAAAGTCAGTTTGTCCCGTCACAGGCAGGATTGCCTGTGCCACACAACCGCGCCCACTCCATGCTTATCGGGCCGTCTCCTTCAGCAACGCCTCGATCTTCTGACGCAGCTCCGGGTCTCCGTCAGTGAACATCCCGAACTTGACCCAGCTCACTTTACCGGCGCGATCGATGAGGATGGAATAGGGAACGATGCTCGCCTGCGACATCTCGAGAATCTTTCCGCCCGGATCGAGAACGATTGGATAGTTCACTTCGTATTCGCGGACAAAATCCTCGACTGCGGTTTTAGAGTCGGGTTCATCGATGCTGATCCCGATGATCTGCAGGCCTTTTGTCGCGTACTGTTCGTGAAGACGGACGAGTTCAGGGGTCTCGTGACGGCAGGGTCCGCACCATGTGGCCCAGACGTTCAGCAGGATCGGATTTCCTGAAAGTGCGGAGAGGTCCCAGCGTTGCCCGGAAAGTGTCGTCGCGGAGTACGCGGGAAAGGCCTGGCCGACTTTCAGGAGTGTGCCCGGAGTAGCTGATGAAGCGCCGGAGCGCCCATCGCGAGAAGAAGCATTTACGTCTGCACGATTTCCTCCAGCTGCAGTCTCAGGCCGGGCGGACTCTCTGCTGCAAGCTGTGAAACTGAAGGTGCAGACCAGCAATAGAGCAATGGCTTCGGTGCGATTCAAATCAGATCTCCCCTAGTCCTACGCGAGCTACTTTCACGCGAGAGGACTCCGTATCAGTCCATGCAACATACAAGGCACCTCTGGCAATTACAGCACGCGGAAAGCCGGACGGCCTTGCGCTGGTTGAGCGCGCAATCGTCAGCGGCGCTCCTGTGCTCCCCGCTTTGCTGAGGCGGCGCACCCGCAACTCGGCCTGCGTTCCGATCTTTTCCATCCAGACGACGACGGCATTCGAAGGATCGACCATCACCACGTCGACTCGTCCCAGAGGCGATCCCTGGTCGATTCGAACAGGCTTTGCGAAGGCAGAGTCGCTGGTGGCGAAGGCGGCGTTCACTCGCGGCACCTCACCTGCAGCGGTGTACCAGGCAATCACGGATGAATTGCCGCTGGAGTCGAGTTGCGGCCCATTCACCGGGCATCCTGCAATTTTCCAGTTGTCCGGGTTGACCGCAGCTGGTATCGACCAACCGCCTTTGCCACTTCGCGCGAAGAAAATATCCCGGACCTCGTTGTCCGATCGATCTCGCCAGGCGACCAGAGGGCCGGAGGAAGTCATGGTCGCGCCAGTCTGACAGCAGTCGCAGACCCTGCTGTCGATCAATTTCTCATTCGTTACTTTTCCGTCATCACCTATGACCGCGTATCGCAGGGTCATGGCACCAGCGGGCGCATCATGGCCACCTTTCACTTCGCGTCCGTCGAGCCAGACCACACCTACGGACTTCTTCCCTGGAATCGGTAACAGCGAGACAAAACCATGTTCACTCTCAGTTTTGTCGCGGTGAGGAATCACAGACTTCATCCAGGTTTTACCGTTGTCTTTGGAACTGGACAGGTGTACGTCGTAGGCGTATTTGCCGTTGCCGCTCTTCTGCAGCCAGTGACTGAATAAAACTCCGTTGGCCTCGACGATCGATGGAAAATCTGCCCAGTTCACGAACAACTTGTCGCTCCGAACAATGGTGCGGGACGGAGACCACTTGCCCCCGCGCAGTTCAGAAAACTTCAAGTGCATCTGCCCTTTCTCCGCTTTCTCGATCCAGCTCAGGAGCAGAGTGCCACCCGAGGTAGTCGACAGGAATGGTTCGGCGCTGGCCGGGCCAGCGGGGGACTCGGCAAACTCGAATTTCCGGTTCGACTGCTTCGATCCAGGCACCGAGGGCTGCGCGATTGCGACCGTCGATGCCGACTCGAACCCGAGGTCTGCGACTGGTTCGACACCGCACCCGGACGACAGAATCAGAGCGATCACGAAAGGGGTCAGAACAGACAACCTGAGGGTCCCCCCCTTTGAGCAGCTGGCGTGAGTTGGAACAGCGTCGCCGACGCGATTGAAGTAGTTGAACATTCCTGCCATTGCCGAACCTCCAGGCTCTCGCTTTGCTCGTAGTCCAGACGACGACGTCATCGATCTGATGAAAATTCACTATCGTTCTGGCGTTAGACGAAGGAAACTTCCAAGGTCCGGCGCCCACACTCGATTCAGGCATTCTTCTCTACTGCACTACGCTACACAACGAAAAGCCCCGCGGGGGCGGGGCTTTTCTCTTTCACTATCCGATCCGATGCGGTCGAAGCCGCGCCGACTGAGCTACTTCTTCTCTTCCTCAGCCTTACCTTTCTTTGCCGCCACTTCAGGCTCTGCGACAGCAGCAACCTCGGGAGCAACTTCTTCCACACGCGGAGTGGCAATCGTGAGGATGAGCAGCTCAGGTGCGTCGAGTACTTTGACACCGGAAGGAATCTCGAGATCCGACACATGGATTGCGGCGTGAAGGTCGAGCTTCGAGACGTCTACGTCGATCGAATCAGGGATGGCGTTCGGAAGACACTCGATGTGAAGCTCGCGGAGTGCGAAATCGAGAATTCCACCACCGATCTTGACGCCGATCGGAGTGCCGATGGCGTGGACCGGCACGGTGACACGAAGAACTTCATCCATGACCACGCGGACGAAATCGATGTGCTTCATCGTGCGTGAGATCGGGTCCATCTGGATGTCTTTGATCATGGCATGAGGATTCTGATCAGAATCGGCGACCTTCAGCAGGAAAACTGAACGAATACCATGCTCACTCTTCTGGACCAGCTCGGTAACCGTCTTGCGGTCAACGCTGATCGATACGGATTCTTTGTGACCGCCATAGACGATCGCGGGAACTTTTCCTGCCTGGCGAAGTTTTCTCGCAAATCCCTTCCCCGAGTCTTCGCGACGGGAAACTTCCAACGTCAATTCAGCCATGATTCGTTACTCCTTAGATTTGTACGACAGCGTTGAAGCGGCCCAGGCGGGTGGATATTCCAGCGGGCGCGTGATTCTAGCAGGTTGCGCGATCTCATGCGAGAGGGCTGTAGCACGCGATCGGAACTTCGTAGGGGCGAGCTGCGCTCGCCCGCTCCCCGGCGCGTTTCAGGTACAGGCTCCGGTCATCTAACTGCACGAGAGATCGGGCGCGCGCAACGCGCCCCTACATCGTGCGGGCCCGTTCAGATTATGTCGAAGAGCGAACTCACAGAGTCTTCTTCATGTATGCGCTGAATGGCCTGCGCCAGGAGCTCTGCAATCGAGAGACTGACCAGCTTCGGACACTCCGCTTCCTTGTCCGCAGTGGGCATGGTCGTAGTCACGATGACCTGATCCAGAGCCGCTTCGTTGATGCGCGTGATGGCCGGGCCCGACAGCACGGCATGAGAGCAGGTCGCAGAGATGGACCGGGATCCTGCACGTACCAGCGCCTCCACCGTATTGATCAGCGTTCCAGCCGTGTCGATGATGTCATCGACGATCACCACATTCCTTCCGCTCACGTCGCCGATGATATTCATCACTTCGGTCTGATTCGCTGCGAAACGGCGCTTGTCGATGATGGCCAGAGTGGCTCCGAGCCGTTTCGCGTAGGCCCGGGCCCTTTCCACAC
>JBKJUK010000374.1:0-3198 GCA_046590705.1 Thermoanaerobaculia bacterium | reverse complement strand
ATTCGAGCCCCGTTGAGAAAGCACAGCGACTGTGTGGCACAGGCAATCATGCCTGTGACGGGGCACGGTTGATTCGAGCGAGGCCTCTGACTCTTTTCTTACTTCATCGTTCTGCGTTCTGAGTTCTGCGTTCATCAGCCTCTATAATCGACGCATGCCGTTCCTGAAGGCGCGTGGTCTGAAGAAGAGTTACACCGAAGCTTCGCTGCCAGTGGAGGTATTCACTACGCTCGATTTCGAAGCCGAGCGCGGCGAGATGGTAGCGATCATCGGCCCGTCTGGAATCGGGAAATCGACGTTGCTTCATCTGCTGGGCGGACTTGATCGGCCGGATGAAGGCGAGATCGTGATCGGCGACGCGTCGCTCGGCGAGATGAGTGGCGATGACCTTGCCAGATTCCGCAACCGCAACGTCGGGTTCGTGTTTCAGTTCCATCATCTCCTGCCTGAGTTCACGGCTGTGGAGAACGTGGCCATGCCAGGCTGGATTGGAAGATTTCCTGGAAACGAGGCGTTAGACAAGGCGTCGAGTCTGCTATCGGAACTTGGACTTTCTCATCGGCAGGAACACTTTCCGAATCAGTTGTCGGGTGGTGAGCAGCAGAGAGTAGCGATCGCCCGGGCCCTGTTGCCTGACCCGCTTCTTTTTCTGGCCGATGAGCCGACCGGTAACCTCGATCTGGAAACGAGTGAGAAAGTTTTTGAACTGATGCGGGTTTGTCACGAAAAACGTCAATTGACCTCAATCATAGTGACCCACAATCCCGAACTCGCGGCGCGCTGCGATCGGGTGTTCGAGATGAAGCAGCGCCACCCAGACCATGTTCGAGAAATATAACGAGAAGGCACGTCGGGCACTTTTCTTCGCACGGTACGAAGCTTCCAAGCTCGGCTCGCGCGTCATCGAATCTGAACACATTCTTCTCGGTGTCCTGCGCGAGGGAGAAGAGATCATCAAGGAGATCTTTTCCCGCTTCAACGTGAAGCCGGAACAGATTCGCCGCGAGGTGGAAGGTGACCGGCTGTTCGTCGATCGCATTTCCTCGTCGGCCGAACTTCCGCTTTCCGAGGAATCGAAGAAAATCCTTGCCTACGCCTCACACGAGGCCGAGTCGATGCTCCACCAGTACGTCGGCACCGAGCATCTGATGATCGGCATCCTCCGCGTCGAAGCCTCGACCGCGGCGCGGATTCTCGCGGCCAAAGGATTGAACGTCTACGGTGTTCGCGAAGAGACGGTCTCGATTCTCAAGGAACGAGAAGCTGACAAGCAGAAAAAAGAGCTGCCCTTCCTTGCGGAGTACGCACGCGACCTCACGCAGATGGCGCATCAGGGAACGTTCGATCCACTCATCGGACGAGAGAAGGAAGTAGATCGCATCATTCAGATCCTTTCCCGACGCTCGAAAAACAATCCGATTCTCCTCGGTGAACCAGGCGTCGGAAAAACTGCCATTGTGGAAGGCCTCGCGCAGCGGATCGTTGAAGGCAACGTCCCGATGTTCATCGCCAACAAGCGAATCCTCTCGCTCGATCTTTCACTCATCGTGGCCGGAACGAAGTACCGCGGCCAGTTCGAGGAAAGGCTCAAGGGAATCATCAAAGAGCTGCGCGAGAACACGGACATCATCATCTTCATTGACGAGATTCACTCGTTGATCGGCGCCGGCTCGGCGGAGGGTTCGCTGGATGCCGCAAACATCCTGAAGCCTGCGCTCTCACGCGGCGAGATCGCCTGCGTCGGTGCGACCACGATTCGCGAGTATCGACGCTACATCGAGAAGGACCGGTCGCTTCTGCGCCGCTTCCAGGCCGTGAATGTCGTACCTCCGACCGAGGAAGAAACGCTGCAGATTCTGGACGGAGTGAAGGAACGGTACGAGGCCTTTCATAAGGTGAAGTACACCGACCAGGCCATCAAGTCTGCGGTGTACCAGTCGAGCCGTTACATCACCGACCGGTTCTTTCCGGACAAGGCCATCGACATTCTCGATGAGGCCGGAGCCAAGGTGAAACTTCGCCGCGTTGCCGACACCCAGAATCTTCGCCGGCTCGAGACTGAAATTCGCTCGATCGTGAAAGAGATGAAGAAGGCCATCTCCGACAAGGACTTCGAGAAGGCTGTTTTCCTGCGCGAGCGTGAGATCGAACTCAAGGACGAGGTCGAACGCTTCAAGGAGGAACGTGACTCTGCGGGCGAAGAGACCATGGAAGTCACCCAGCGGGATGTAGAGGAGATCATCTCGTCCTGGACCGACATTCCAGTGACCTCCATCGAATCCGACGAGGCTGCAAAACTGATCATGATGGAAGAGACGCTGATGCGTCGCGTGGTCGGTCAGGACAAAGCCATCCGCGCCATCTCGCGCGCAATCCGTCGCTCGCGCCTCGGCGTCTCGTCACCGAATCGGCCCATGGGCTCGTTCATTTTTCTCGGATCGTCGGGCGTGGGAAAAACGGAAGTTGCGCGACGGCTGGCGGAGTTTCTGTTCGGCTCCGCGCGTCATCTGCTCCGTTTCGATATGTCGGAGTACATGGAGAAGCATGCCGTGTCGAAGCTGATCGGATCTCCTCCTGGATATGTCGGGCATGAGGAAGGAGGCCAGCTCACTGAGCGCGTGCGGCGTAACCCCTACTCGGTGATCCTTCTCGACGAGATCGAAAAGGCCCATCCGGACATTGCCAATCTGCTGCTGCAGATTCTGGAAGATGGAACACTCACCGACTCGCTCGGCAATCACGTGGACTTCAGAAACACGCTGATCATCATGACCTCCAACCTCGGCACCAGGCATCTCGCCACGAAAGGTACGCTCGGATTCCGGGACGGATCGCATGAGCTGCAGCTCAAGGAAATCGAGCAGATGATCACCACGGAACTCAAGCGCGAGTTCTCGCCTGAGTTCATCAATCGCATCGACGATGTCATCGTCTTCAACGCACTCGCTCAACCTGAACTTCGAACCATCGCCCGTCTTCTGGTTGACGACGTGAATCTTGCGCTCGTTCACAAGGGCATTCAGATCTCCGTCGATGAGCCCACCGTGGACTGGCTGCTGGCCCATGCTGCCGAGGAATCGAATTCCGGGGCTCGACCGCTGCGGAGAACCATCCAGCGCTTCATCGAGGACGAACTTTCGGAATTCATGATCCGGCACAAAGATGAAGTGCCGGCAAAAATCGAGTTCACCGTGGAGG
>JBKJUK010000324.1:0-5484 GCA_046590705.1 Thermoanaerobaculia bacterium | reverse complement strand
GGGGAAGTTGATCTCGAGGCGGAAGGCTCCGAGGGATGCGTTGCAGTTCGGGAGTGCCGGGTCGCACTGCAGTACTCCGTCAGGGGGTGCGATGCCTAGCGGTACGATGCCGCCGATTTCGCGGAGCTCGCCGCTCCCGACGTCTGCTTTGATCTGCAGGCGTGGGTCGATGGCGGCGATGACGTCGACGTTGGTCTGGACGAGGTCACCGGCGAAGAGGAATCCTGTATCGGGATCGATCACCGGTGGCAACGTGCTCGTAACCAACCCCTCGGGCGAGGCCCAGATGATGCGCGGATCATCTGTGCCGACTCCGCCGCCTGTGCATCCGCTGGTGCAACCGAGCGCACCTGCCGCGGTGGGGAAGAGCTGGTTGTCGGTGGTGACGCTGGCCGACTCGTCGATGCGTTTGAGATCGATCAGCAGCACGCGGCCGCGGCCGTCGACGACCACGGCGAGGTCTGCGCGGGGGATGACGCGGACTGATTGCGCACCTGCCGGAATCCAGACCACATCGACCAGAGCGCTGTCGCCGATCGGACGGGTCGTGGCGTCGATGACCAGAAGGCCGTACTCATGTCCCGGTACGAGGTAGTACTGTTTCGCACTGGCTGCGGTTGTGCCGCGGCGGTAGGCGGCGATACCGGTGAAACGTGCCGACGGAGCGCGGCCGCCTGACTTGCTGAGATAGAGCGTTTTCAAGGTGGCCAGTCGCGGATGATCGATGGTGGTCGAGCCGCTGCTGCCGAAGTAGCGGCTCGAGAAGACGATCTCCGAGTCGCGGCTTACCGATGCGGGCGTGCTCGCGCCTGATCCATCAGCGCTGGGCGGGACGACATCGACCACCAGCACACCTTTCGACTGA
This sequence comes from Thermoanaerobaculia bacterium, assembly GCA_046590705.1. Lineage (GTDB taxonomy): Bacteria > Acidobacteriota > Thermoanaerobaculia > Gp7-AA8 > Gp7-AA8 > JBKJUK01. Next base: position 4,619 of record JBKJUK010000324.1, on the reverse strand, counting down.
TGCACCGCCAGCACGGGGATCGAGCTGTTCGGTGTCGATGCAAAGGCGGCATCGGGGCTGAGTACGAGATCCTGAATGGCGCAGCGCACTCCTGCTGACGCAGCGTCGGTCTGATTGCAGGGACCCGGCTGCACGGCGGGAGAGCTGGTGAGCGCAATCTTCTCCGGCAGCAGCTTGTAATCGGCCGGTTTCACCGCAAGGTCGTTCGACTCCATGGCGTTCAGATCGTAGACACCGATGCCGTAGCCAAAGAGCGAGACAACTCCATACGTTCGTTCGTTGGTGATGACGCGCAACTGGTCATCGGGACGCGCCAAAATGTCCGCAACAACTGCTGCCCCTCCCCTCGGCGCGTCCACCGACCAGCGAAGATCGAGCGTGGTGTTCTCCACCGTGATGCGCTGGCGAAGATAGGGGAAGCTCGCGGGAACCGGAACCGAGACTTTCAGCTTCTCGAAGTTGCCAGCATAGGTACCGACGAGTTCAGCCGCGAACTTCATCTTGAAGGCATCACGCCGGTACGAGACATCCTCACCGCCATCCTGCAGCAGCACGTTCAGCTTGCGCGGCGTCCCCTCGGGACGATCCGTAATCGTCGAACTCGAGAGCGGAAGCGAAGCGCTGTAGCCCGGCCGGTACGAGACGATGGCAGAGCCACTGCCTGCGCCGCAGATCGCGTTCGGCGAAGGGTCGCATGCACTGGGCGCAGTGGCCTCGCGTGCAGCGAGAAAGTCTTCGAGACGATAGGAGCGAATGATGCCGAAGGTCTCGGTGAGCGCGGTGGTGTAGACGCGCCCATGAAGATCCGAGGCGATGGCCCAGTTCTGATATCCACTCAGCGTTGCGGGCACGAATGCGAACGGCTTCGGCGCAGCAGCGGTGAGCGCGGCGGGATCGGCGATGTCGTAGGCCAACAGGCCGCCTTCGAGTGCACTGACGAAGAGGATGTTGCCATTGAGTGCGAGATCTCTGGCGGTACCGCGGGCGATGTCGAACGAGCCGATGGTGCCGCCCGGCGCGCGCGTTTCGAAGGTGACGCTGATGTCGCGCGACGGTGAGACAGTCGCAGTTCCAACCTTCGCGTCGCCGAGCTTGAGCACGCCAGCGCCGCCGCCGATATCTTCGATGGTTTTGCGAAGCGTCAGGCGGTAGATCGCGCCGCGTTTGAGCGAGGCGCGCGGATCGATGACGACGCGTCGATTGCCATCCGTGGTCGAGAAGCGAACCTGTGGAGTGGCGTCGGCAAACTGCGGAGTGGCCGGTGCGATGGGCCGCTCCGCCACTTCCAGCATGAATTGCTTTTTCAGGAACGTGTCGATGGCGTCGGGAGTAGTTGCACCGCCTAGCGAGAGAGCTTCGTTGAAGACGATGGCGATGGCAGTGTCAGGGGCGACGTTCTGCGCGCTAATGATGAAGATGATGCGGTCACCTTGTGCTGCGGGGAGCGAGAGATTCCCGTCGAGGTTATCGTCGATCGAGCCTCTGGCGGGATTCATGATCGTGACCAGCACGCCTGCCGGCAGTCGGCTGGTGGCCTTTAGGATTCCGCCACTCAGTTCCGCGGTGATGTCGCGAATTGAATCGAAGGTTCCCCGCTCGAGCCCGAGGTCGAGTGACTCGACTCGGAAGAGACTTCCGAATACGGGATAGGGGCCGGTCTCGTTCGGCAGAGGCGAGTCAATGGTGTAGGACGAGCCTGGCGCGCCCGCGGGCAGCGGATCGTAGACTTTTGAGAAGGCGTCGAGACCACTCCCGGCGTCGACTCCGACCAGCTTGAATGGTTTCCCGCTGAGGACAGGAATGGCGATGCGTCCGCCGGATTCGGCGAGATAGAACGAACTTGCGTAAAGAGACGTCAGCGAATCCCAGAAGAGGTCGAAGCCTTCCGAGAGGCCGTTGATGATGCTCCAGGCGAAGGCGCCCGATTTGATATCGACCACCGAGTAGGTACCACTTCTCGTTGCTCCGAGCAGGAACAGTTTCGGGTCGGAGGTGCTGGGAGTCGCGGCCAGGGTTGCGGACGCGCTGCTGCGCGTCCCTACCGTCGCGGTTGCGGTGGTGAGGGCGGCGGGCGTGGTGGTTAGGGCCGATACCTGACCTTCTGATGCAGTGGTGAATCTGCCGCCTGCGACGCGGAGGGTGTCGGCGATCTCGAGGCGGGGGCCGCGGGCTGAGGCTCCTAGGCGGGCGAGGAGGTATTGCTTTGTGGTGTCTGGGGTTGTTGCGGGGAGTTCTATCTGGATGCGTTTTTGGGCGGTGCAGGGGGCCGGAGTTGTCGTGACGGGAGCGGCGCCTTCAGCTGGAAGGTTGCAGTTGAAGTCGAGTTTGATGCTGGCGGTGTGATTCAGATCCTGGTCGAGATTAGGGACTTCGGCTAGCGCTTCTTTCTTCTCGGGCGCTACTGTGATCAGGGTCGGTGTGGCGAAGGCTCCGGCCGGTACGGTGATGGTGATGTTGTCGGTGGTGGTGAAAGTCGTAGAGACGCCTGACACTGCGATGAAGCCTTTGCCGTCTTCTGTGGCGAAGGGGGTCAGCGGGAGGATGGCGGCCAGCGCTCCGTTGCTGTTGATGATTCTGAGGTCGATCAGGTCGGTAAGTTTGATTCGTTCGTCACAGGCAGGACTTCCTGTGCCACACAGGCCCGCTGTGATTGTGAAGCTTCCGTCGGCTGCCGCTGTTGCCTGTGGCGTAACGACAAAGTCTTTCCCGCGGCGAACCGCTACGGCGTTCCATCCGGAAGGTAGCGCGCCTGCGGTGCCGTAGATGCGCGAGGCTCCGGAGGCATCGGGGATGGTGATGCGGATTCTCTCGGGTCTGATCTCGGTGCTGGTGAGTTGGGCGAGTGTTTTGAAGGCGAAGGTGTAGCTCTTCCCGAGCGGCGCGCCGTTGGCGCCGCGGATGGCGCTGTCGAGGGTTGCGGTGTAGCGGCGTCCGGCGTCGAGCTTTGCGCCTGCAGCGAGTTTCCAGAGGATGGCGCTGGCGCCGTCGGCCGTCACCGTGCCGCTGATGCTGCTTCCTGTGGCGGTGTCAGTCACTACGATCGAGCGGACGTTCACGGATGCGATATCTAACGGTGCGCTGAAGCCTGCGCGTGCGGTGGTGGTGAGGGAGACGTCTACTGCATCGCGCGCTGGAGTGGTCGAGATCACGACAGGAGGCTGGGCCACGAGGGCGAGATCGCCGAGGGCGACAATGGCGTCGGCTTCCGGCGCTGATGCGTGCGTGTAGACCGCGCCGTCGCCCGATGAGGTGTGGCGCGGTGTGAGCTGGAATGGCGCGGCCGGTTTCGCGACCACGGGCAGGACGAAGAGACCTGTGCGGCGGGTCAGATCGGTGACACCGATGGCTGCTGTTCCGCCAGAGGTGATGCGGGCGTCGCCGAGGTAGCTGCCTGAGGCGCCGAGGCGAAGCGCGCCGTAGGCCCAGGCAATCGGCTGCTCGGAGGCGAGCACCAGGTAGCGTCCTTCCCTGAGGATGCCGTCGATCGGAAGCGTGGCGCGGTCGATCGCTTTTGTCGTCACCAGCGCCGTGCCGGATGTCGTGCCTACTGCGCAGGGACCGCCCTCTGCGTTACAGAGCAGAGCGGCGAGGCGGAACATCCGCCCGTATGGCGTCGACGGCAGGACTTCGACCAAGAGGAGTTGCGCTGCTGCTGAAGGAAGCCGGGTGGCGTCGATGGTGACCGAGGCGCGGGCGGGGGCGAAGAGCTCGACCGGATTTACGCCGTCGGCCTGACCATCGCCATCAGTATCGGTATTTGCAGGCGGCGTGACCCGCTCGAGCGAGAGGGAGAAGCCGGCGATGGCGCGGAACCCGGCGATGGCGCCAAAGCTGCCCAGATCGTTCTCGGCCAGGGATGCGGCCGAGGCGCGGAGCGGCTCGGTTGCGGCGCCTGGCGGGAGTTCGACGCTTACACGGCCGTCGGCGGGGATTTTTCCACCTTCGCTTCCGATGAGGGTGCCGCGGTCGAGCCGTCCGGGATATGGAGTGACGCGCAGATGTTCGTAGCCAATCTGCAGTTCCGACTCTGCGGCCCGGCGGCTCGGTGCCAGATGAAAGACTGCCGATGCGACATCACCCTTCGGCGAGCGGTAGAGCAGCAGATCCGTAGTGAAGGGCGTCTCGAAGAGCGTGGCGCCGCTGGTGAGGCGCAATTCCTCGTCGACCTGGGCCTGGACGGCGGTCCCGCTGGGAAACGGTTTGACGCCGTCGATGAGGAGACTTGCGGTGGTGCGGCCGGTGGCGGAGACGATGGGAGGATCGAGCGCGAACGACCTTGCGGTGAGTTCGCTGCAGCTGGTGGGGGTGGCCGTGCAAGGATCAATGACCCCGGCCAGCGCTGCGCCGATCTGGGGAACGGGCGGCTTGATCGGTGTCACATCGCCGTAGACCAACGCGTAGCTTCCGCTGCTGGCGATTGTCAGGGTTGCCTTTCCGCCTGTCCCAATGGCGACAAGGGCTTGCATCACGCGCCACTCGTCGCGGAGCTCGTCGTAACGAACCGCAGTGACCGGCGTTGCCGCGGCGGCGAGTTCGCCCGCAGGCAGATCGAAGGTGAGTGTGCCGCTGAGCGGAGCGGCGGCGGTAGCGGATACGCCATTCGACGCACTTGCATAACT
>JBKJUK010000377.1:0-7425 GCA_046590705.1 Thermoanaerobaculia bacterium | reverse complement strand
GTTGATCCCACATTTCGGGCATTGTACAGAAGAAAACGCCAGGCTGAGGTTGCGTTCACCAACGGTTAGTTTATTTAGTGGCAATGGCCTGAACTTGAAAGATTCTAATAGAGTGTGAGGGGATGAACTCGGTTCGTGCTTCGGAGAATCGGGTGAAGCGCCTTGACGAGGGGCAAGGCAGTACCGCGCCGGAGGCGCGCGTCAGAGGGTAGCCGGTGGTAAGCGTGAAACGCGCAGCCACCGGGGCCGGGACCGGCAAATACAATATGCGTCCCGGCAGGGACGCCAGAGTAGCCGGGGTGGCCTGTAACGTTACTCATGGCGTCTCTTACGCAGATTCACTGGCGTGGCGCGTTAACGGCACGTCGCCCCGTCAGCGTGAATGCTGGACCAGAAACTTCTCCACATCTACGCGAACTCCGTCGGGTAGAGCCAACGCACGCAACTCAGCAGCGACACTCTCAGAATCACCCTGCATGAACAACTCCTCCGCATCACGCAAGTCGAGCGGGCCACCTGCGGCGATCTTCAGCAAGACTAGATCGGACTTCCTCGGCACTGGCACCTCGAGGCCGGCAAAACGTTGCTGTCTGCTTCGGGCAATCAGGTCCGCCTCCCACCTCCACCTGCCCACGACCACATCCACTGGAGCATTGCCCGATCGGACGAATCGAACGACCCCTGCGAGTGGATCATCGTGTTCACCCCGACGCACATCTACTTTCGTTGCGCCGCCTAAGTAGGAGTTCCAGGCGAGCGAGAATGCGCCCGTCTCTACCGCTAAAAAATCGACATAGAGCGTGGCCGTGCGTAGCCGTGTAATGCCAGGGCGGTGGCGCCGATCAGGGCGTAGGAGATGTTCGCCGAAACGAGGGCTCGAGCAACGTCCGCCGCGAGTGAGAGCTCGGGGTCATGCTCCACGACGACGTCCCCGAGCTCGCTGCTCTCGGATCACCTCGATAGCCGCTTCCCGTGTCGTGACGTTCGCTTCCTGATATAGACGAACGCACCGTTCCCCAAGGCGCAGGGCCAGACGAACACGTTGCTCCGCCGTCAGGCCGAGGACGTGCTGCCGCTGTTCTTCACGAATCTCGTCCGCCACCCGTGACTTCATCTACGAAGTATATATATGCGTCCCCCGGACGGCGCATCTGATCCCCCTTGTCACCTTGCAATCGAATGAAGTCAAACTTTCGCTGCGTCATTCCGATGAGCCGCGTGATCGGCATCGTTTCGCAGCCTGGAGTGCGAAGAGGAATCTCCGGTCCGCTCAGACGCGCTTGATCGCTACCTCAGCGGCGCGGAACGGATATTCCTCTTCGCACGACAAGCGTCATGGAATGGCTGTGGATGGCGTGCTCGTCGGAATGACGTCGCAGGAAAGCCTCGCAGCAGAAGGAGTATGAGAAATGCGGGTTAGAGCTGAATGCCGAAAGCGCACTGCGTACCATGGGCATCTCCACCTCAGCCCTTGCGGTCCGAAACTTCATCAGCCGGTGCAGGCAGCAGCCGCTCGATACACGTCCGCAGGTAAGTCGACGTTCCTTTGGCCCGTAGCAGCTTCCGCAGCTCGACCCGGGACAGGTGACGCAGCTGTGACGCCGCGACGGCCCGAGGCGTCTGCGGGTTCGTCGCCAAAGCGAGCCGTACAGCGGGTCGGAAAGCCCAGCGCCTGTTTTCCGCGACTCGGCTCAGATGTTGCGGTCGCGCACCATCGCTGTTTGTATAAATCACCACGTCGTCCTCGGTGAGCCGTGGATTCTGCAGCAGCGCTTCGAAGACCCGAGGGTCCGGATCCTTCATCAGCGCCGGCAGCAACTCACGACTGCAGGCTTTGGCCGTGCTGATCTTCTCGCCGAGGGAGAGTTCGGGAAGGCGGCCGAGAAGACGGTTCTCAGCAGCTCTCCGGATTACCGGAGAGATCCGAACATCTGCCGAAATCCGGAGCAGATCCATCCAGTAGAGATGAGGAACGAACTGCAGCGAGATGTGCTGAGGGGTCTGCCTCGCTTCAACCAGTCGGCATCGCACGGAGTAGAACGAAGTGAGACGACCATTCCGCGCAATGGCCTGGCACAGCGCTGCCGTGCAGTCAGCACGGAGCAGGAGCGCAAGCGCGTCCTCCTCGTGAAGAGATGCGACGGATGTGTCATTGATCAGATCCTGTGACATTCGAAGTGGACGATGTTCTCGTTCGGCGCGTGGTCAGAAATCAACCCGCAATGTTCTGGTGCTGTAAATAAACGTATAATCAAATCGCAACCGGTTGTCCGACCCTCGTTCTCGAAGGACGCCCTGCACTGCAGCAGGCCACGCGAGATGGCCTGACCCTTGGGATTAGGTTAATGGAAACAGCACGCCACTGGCTCAAAGCTTTTTTCGTGGGCGTCACCGCCGCGCGCGTGACCGTGCTCTTTATTTTCCACGCCGTCGTCTTCACCGTCTGCTATCTGGCGGCCTGGCTGGTCCGATTCGAATTTGCGATCCCGACTGAGTACATTCCATCCATCAAGGCGAGTCTTCCCCTGGTAGTCGGGCTGCAACTCGTAGTGGGGGCTTTCTTCGGTTTCTACCGCGGCTGGTGGAGATACGTGGGGATCTCGGACGTTCTGCGGCTCGTCACCGGACTTACCACCTCCCTCGGCCTGCTTCTGGGAGCGTGGTACCTCCATGAGGGAACCGGCACCATGCTGCCGCAGCTGACGCTCGTCTCGCGAGGCGCATTCCTCATCGATTACTCCTTCGCGTTGCTTGCCCTTTTCGCCGCGCGAGTGGCGATTCGTGTGGGTCGTGATCGCATCGGGCGAGAAGGAACGGTACCCCACAATCTGAAGAAAGTCCTGATCGTCGGCGCGGGAGACGCTGGAGAGTCGCTTGCTCGCGAGATTCAACACCGGCCGCAGCTGGGCATGAAAGTAGTCGGCTTCGTCGACGATCAGACGGCCAAATGGAACTCACATATCCGCGGAATCAAAGTCAGCGGGCCAATCGGTACGATCGGCAGGCTCGCCGACAGCACCGGAGCGGACGAGGTTCTGATCGCAATTCCAAGTGCCTCTGGAAAGAGGATGCGCGAGATTCTCCATCATCTCGCTGACGCTGATCTCCAGTTCAAGACCATGCCCGGAATGGATCAACTGGTGAGCGGTAAGGTGCGCGTTACGCAATTGCGCGCAGTGAACATCGAAGATCTAATTCGCCGTGAAGAGATCGATCTCCCGGGAGACCCGGTACGAGAACTCTTCCGCGGTAAGAGGGTGTTGATCACCGGTGCCGGGGGCACGATCGGATCCGAGCTGTCGACGCAGATTCTGGAGTTCGAGCCGGAGCATCTGACTCTTGTCGAGCGCTCCGAGTTCGCACTGTACGAAGTGGGAAGGAGACTGAAGAAAGAGCGGTCCTGGCTCACCGCGACAGTCTCGCAGCGCCTCCTTGATATTCGCGATTACGATACGTTCGAAGCGCTCCTCGAGGAGGACAAGCCACACATCATCCTTCACGCGGCGGCCCACAAACACGTTCCGCTCGGCGAAGAAAATCCGCCTGAGTACGTGAAAAACAACACTCTCGCCACACGGCGGATCGCGGAGATCGCCGACGATCATGGGGTGGAGCGTTTCGTCTTCATTTCCTCCGACAAGGCCATCAACCCCACCAACGTGATGGGCGCGACGAAGCGCGCAGCCGAGATTCTTCTCGTCGACCTACAGCAGACAGCGAAGATGAGCATCTCGGCGGTGCGATTCGGGAATGTACTCGGATCGTCCGGCAGCGCAGTCCCACTTTTCCTCGAGCAGATCGCCGCGGGAGGACCTGTAACCGTCACACATCCTGAGGTCACGCGCTACTTCTTGCGCACCTCCGAGGCGATTTCCCTGGTTCTGCAGGCCGCTACGCTGGCAGGACGCGGACAGGTGTTCATGCTCGACATGGGAGAGCCACTGCGTATCGCAGATCTCGCGCTCGATCTCATTCAGCTCTCCAATCACACCACCGAAGAGATTCCGATCGTGTTCACAGGTCTGCGACCTGGCGAGAAGCTGTTCGAAGAAGTACGTCTCGACGGAGAAACATCGCATCCTACTGCTCACCCGCAGATTGTGGTGACCGAAGCACCCCAACCTTCCGCGCGAGTGATCGCTGCCAGTCGGGCCGCCTTCGTTGCAAGTGTCGCGGATGCCGAAATACGCTCCGCTCTCCGAAATCTGGTTCCCGAGTACAAGTCCGCCACAGTCATCGGAGCGATCGTCGACGATCCTCCAGTCGCCGCGCACTCGATCGGGCCAAGAGGGTTGGCCCAAATCGGGAGGGCTGGCTGAAACTGAACGCGGTGGCCGGGCCAGTCATCGGGGAAGCAGGGGACGAAATCGGTGCAGGCGCGCATCCCGGGCACCGAATTCCTCCGCTTCCTCTCACCGGACTGCTCGTGATCATTGGGTTATTCGCTGTGACCACCTTCATCTCCCCTTCAGGCCAGGACACGTTCAGGTATCCCAAGCTTCTGCTGCTGAGGCTCGATGCCCTCCTGATCGTGGCGCTCGCAGGTTTTGAGTATGCCCGCGGAAGGTGCAGGGAACGATGGTTCATGCCACAACTTCCTTCTCATCAGCTGGTGGTGGCGATCCTGATCTGGACCTTCCTCACCACCCTCTTCTCCACGAACCTTCTCGTCAGTGCCTACTCGTTGTTTACTGTCGTTTGTTACAGCGTGTTCTTCTTCGCCAGTTTCGCTCTGGCGCGCAGCGTGAGAAAACCTGCTCTGCTCTATCTCCCCTTGCTGCCCGCCATCGTGAATGCTGGACTCTTTTTGATGCAGGTGAAAGGAATATGGAATCCGTTCGCCACCGCTGACGTGAACGTGACCGAGGAGATTCGCGCGCTCTTGGCGAAATCGGCTTTGCTTGGTAACACCAACGACGTGGGCGGCTTTCTGGTCCTTCCGGCCATGCTCGCGCTCCATGCAGCCATCACCGGAGGATTCCTCACGCGCATCTTCGGCGGGATTTCGTTGTGCGTGATCACCGCTGCTTTGGTTTCCTCGGAATCGAATACAGCCATCATCGCGCTATGTGCAGCGACTCTTGCTTTCATCCTCATCCTGCGCAGAAGGGTGGGGATTGCACTGATCGCAGCCGTGCTAGTACTGGCCGCAGCACTTATTTTCTCAGGGCGCGCGGATATCACAACGACGTTGACAGCAGGTGTCCCTGCCACCGTTCGAGATATCGATACCAGACTCTCTGGCCGTCTGGTTGCGTTTCTTTCAGCGGCGCGGATGGGCCTGAACAATCCGCTACTGGGAGCCGGTCCAGGCCGTTTTGCGGGTGAATATTTCGATCAGCAAATTGAGGTTCAGAAGGGCGCGCGGGAGTACCTGGATGAGCTTTCCCTCCGCTCCAACTACGCGGAAACTCACAACGATTTCCTTCAGGTCTTCGCCGAGACCGGCCTCGCAGGACTGCTGTTGATGCTGGCGGCACTCCGGGTCCTCTTCATCGCGGGACGGAGTATTCCTCAACAACGTCCCACCTCACTTCGACTTCGACTGGCTGCCGTCTCGACTGTCACCGCGCTGGCAGTGCTCTCAATGGCCCACTTCCCACTGCAACTCGCCGCCACGATGATCACCTACGTATACGTCGCCGGCATCATTCTCGGCGACGAGTCGCTCCTCGCGGAGGACAAATCTTGAAGCGGCAGATTCTGGGAGTGCTTCTCTTCCTCGGGTCGCTGGCAGCTATCCATCCCTTGGTCATCACTCCTTATCGGCTGAACGTACAGAAGAAGTTCATACAGGACCGAACACTCCTCGCAATCAGCAGTGGGGAGTACCAGCGGCCTCTGATCGCGCGACAGAACATCACCCTGCTCTCACGTGCGGCCCCGTCGTTTTCTGCCGACTCGGAAGTGCATGTGATCCGGGCCGCGAACTTTCGCCTGCTCGGTCGCACAGAAGATGCGATCTCGGAGTACCGGCTCGCGTTACGCCTGGAGAAAAGACCGGAGATCTACTACCAGCTCGGTCGTACCTACCAGGATTTCGGCGCTCACAAGGAAGCAGAAGCAGCTTTCCGTCGCGCAGCTGCTTTCAGTCCGCTGTTTCCTCTCGAGACGGCGAATTAATTTAAGTGACTGACGCACGATCGAATCGTGCACGTACCCAGCGGAATACCAGAACGTGACCGGCCAGAAGTAAAAGCATCATGGCGACCTTCCCGAATGTTGTGAGCGATTGAAAATTGATCGACACCAGCGCACAGGCGAGACTCATCACGCTCCATAGCGCGGATACCTGAGCATGACTCCAGCCCGACCTGTTGAGCAGTTGATAGTGATGCGTGCGATGCGCGGAGAAGACACTTTCTCGATTTCTGGCGCGACGCAGCAGAGTGCCTCCGGTATCGAGAAGGAACGGCATCAGCGGCAGGGCTGCTGCGATCAGAAGTGAGGGGCTGTTCGAGCCGAGTCTCAGGATCAGGGAGGCCAATACAAATCCGAGGGAAGCGCTTCCGACGTCTCCCATGAAGATCGACCCTGAAGGCAGATTCCAGGGGATGAACCCCAGCGCCGCAGCCGCGGCACCTGCCGCGATCGCGGCGCCCGTGCCGTCGGCCGTCGCCGCGGAAAGCCAAGCCAGAGTCGTGAAATGGATGATGGCTTGTGCGCTCGAGATACCGTTGATTCCATCCATGAAATTGAAAGCGTTCGTCACGGCCACGATCCAAAAAACCGAGATCGCCATCGCACAGATTGAAAGGAATGCAACGTGACGGAAGTGCCATGACGCCGCATCGATGCTCCAGTTCGAGACGAATACGACGATCGCTGCGGCGATGATCTGAATAGTGAGACGAGAGCCGGCAGAGATCGAGCGGACGTCATCGACGAAGCCAGTCAACGCAATGATGCCTACGGCAGCGAAGAAAACCACTACTGGCCATTCACTTCGGCCTGGCAAACAGAGCCACGTGACGAGAATGGCGGCGACAATGGCCACTCCGCCCGATCGCGGAGTTGGTGCTGTGTGCGAGCTTCTTTCGTTGGGCACGTCGAGAATGCCCGCCTGCTTTCCGAGCTTTCTCAGCAAGGGAGTAAGAAGGACACTGGTGAGCAGCGAAAGAAGCGTGGCCACCGATGTACTCATCGCCGTGCGAACCAGCCGATGGTATCGGTAAGACCCTCAATTCCGCTGAAGGGAGGCGTCCAGCCCGCAGCTCGAATGGCGCTGATGTCGACCGCCAGCGATCCGGCCAGCCGCTCGAAGGCAGGTTCCCGGCCGAGAAGGCGTGAAGCTGTACGCAGGATACGCGCTGAAATCGGCACGAGTAGAACCCGCACACCCATCGCGGTGCCGACGTTTCGAATCAATTCCGGGGTGGACACGTCAGAACCATCCCCCACGAAAAAAGTCTCATTCACTCGACT
>JBKJUK010000279.1:0-3307 GCA_046590705.1 Thermoanaerobaculia bacterium | reverse complement strand
TGATGATCCACTGCAGAAGCGGCGCTAGACCGATGCCGGCGATGGTGGGCATAGCCTCCTTGTACTGCCAACGGCCGACGGAGATTGCCCACTTTTCGATGGCGATGGTGATGCCCAGCCCCACCGCAAAGTAGATGGCGATCGGCCACCATGTGCGCAGTTCGACCCAACGGAGGCGACGGGCCGCCAGTGCGGCAGCTCCGTACGCGGCCGCGCTGATGAGGACGTCCCATCCAGACGCCCGCGCACACCACGCCATGGCTCGCAGGAAAGGCATGCTGTCCATTTGTTCGAACAACGAGCCCTGTCCCATCTCCCAGACAAAGTGCAGTACGTATGTAGCGGCGATGATTGCGATGACGCGTCGCATCACTGCACCAACATGGAACCCGCGAGCATGTTCATGCCGCTAGTGTAGGTCCGCGCCCTGGCTGACTCGATCAAGATGAGTGACTTCATGATTCTCCTTCATGTTCTGTTCGTCCGCGGTTCCGTGGCCATGATGGCGCGGTGGATCGTTCCGATTCCGTCGATGAAATACTGCTGATGGTTGCCGGGCACTTCGATCAACGTCGCTCCGGTTTCCGCCGCCAGCTGTCGCACATCTTCGATCGGTGTAACCGCGTCCGCGCGGCCGTGGATCAAGACGGCTCTCGATCCAACCCGCCGCAGAAACTCATGCGCCCTCTCCTTCAGCAGAATGTGATCGACCGAGCCTTCGACGGCGGGGAGATCGTGCAGCACCGAGTCGGCCACGACCTCAGGATCGAGGTTCGGGCGCAGGAGCGGAAGGACTCGCCGAAGGACCGGACGGAATGCGCACATGGTCATGCAGGTCAGATTTGCCAGGGTCTTGTTGAAGGTGAAGAGAGCCCCTAGTTTTGTCATGTTGCGAATGCGATCCCGCGCCTGCTGTTCATTCGCGAAGATCGGCGTACCAAGCAATACGATGCGTGGAACCTCGCGAGGAAAGCGATCTGCGTATGCTGCGGCGATGATCGTCCCGAACGAGTGCGCGACGATGGTGACGTTGGTCGTCGCACCCTTGGCGACGAGCGTACTCCGGAGCGCTGCCACCTGATCGTCGAGCGTGTACAGACTATCTCTCGGCCATGGCGAGCGCCCGAAGCCGAGGACGTCGACGAAGATGAGCTGGTGTTCGCTCCCGAGTCCGTCGAAGGCACTCCCCCAGTATCTGGTCGAGCCTTGCAGTCCGGCGATGAAAACCACTGGATCGCCAGTTCCCCGAATCTCGGTGTAAAGTTGATCGCCGAGGTATTCGCGAGCGGCGCGCTCGCGGGACATGTCCCTTTCCGCCGCGATGTATACCGCAACCACACTCCCGGCGATGACCGCTGAAGCGATCAGCAACGTGCGGCCGATGCGCCTCCGTTTCGGTGGCGGAGGCGCGGTCACGGTGCGTTGCCTTTCAGCATGGATTGACCATTCCACGCAGAGCGCAGAGCAGTCGCGGCGAGAATGATCGCAGTGACAGGACCCATCACTGCTCGACCACCGACTCTCGAGCGTGTCATGTCTGTCTCCTACTGAACGACGAGCTTGCCTTTCATCATATTCATACCGCAGGCGAACGTCAGGGTGCCTTCCCTGGTCGGCGTGATCTCGACGGTGGTGGTCTGATTGGCGGGCACTTTCTTCCGAATGTTCAACTCCGGGAAGACGACTTCCTCGATGCATGTCGGCTGGTCATCCCGTTTGAAGTGGATACGAACCGGCTGTCCCTTTTTCACTGTGAGCGACTCGGGCGAAAACCCGCCGCTCACGTTGACGGTGAGGTCCTGGACGGCGGCGCTTGTCGAGGCGGGGATGCTGACCGGCGTGCTGGCTGAGGCAGCCGGCTTGTTGCCCGACTGCTTCATCATCGTGTCGCAGTGCTGCAACATCTGCTGCGCGGAGGCAGGGTCCATCCGGTCGCCCATGGCCTTCATCATGTTCCGGCACTGTTCCGGATTTTTCGCCATCTGATCGGACATGAGCATGCACGCCTTCGGGTCCTTCATCATGCCGCCCATCATCTGCGCGCATTGCTCGGGGTCCTTCATCATCTGATCCGTCATCTGCTGCATCATCTTTGGATCGCTCATCATCTGACTCATCATCGTGCGCATCGTTTCCGGGTTCTTGCGCATCTGCTCCATCATCTGATCGTTGCCCATCATCATCATGCCGCCAGACTGGCGGCATCCCGCGACTGCGAACAGTGCGAATAGAACGAGTGCTGCGACTTTCGACATTGTGTTCATGCTGAAGTTCTCCTTGTTGATTCAATAAAATGAGGGCATGGCCCGGCTTCTTCGCGAGCAGCACCGCATCGTCCAGCGGACATCATCGACCGGACCACGGCCACGATCAGGAAAGGAAGATCTGAGGCTGCGTGGGAATCGACAAGGTGCCGCGCGAGACGTGTCGGCTGGATCAGCTGGAGTGCTAAAGGAGGAAGACTGAGAGCGTCGAGAGGCGCTCGGTCGTCGTGAGCGGAGGGGACAGTTCGTCGAGTGCGATACGCGCCGCCGGGGGCTGCGAAACCGCCGCGTTCACCGATATCGTTGAATCTGTAGCCATAGCGGTGGCCTTGAACTTCGCGACAGCGACTGCGTCCCGTGAGGACCCTTCTTCGCAGCTGATCGTCGAGCAGCAATCCGACATCTCGACACCGAGAGCGGGCCCCGCGTTGGTCTCTCCGAAACAGCAGGGCATCTTCGCGCAGAAGCCGACCGCCGCCGTCGCCGGAGCAAGTCCGGAAACGATCACGATCACCAGCAACGCCAGAACTTTTCGGGCCATCGAGTCAGACCGGTGCATTATTCACACCATTCGACGCGGGGACGAGGCGGTCATGGTTCAGCAGCACTGTATCGTCGCGCGCATGCACAGCAAGCGCAACGAAGAAATAGAAGAGTGGCGCGCATCGTCCTTTAGCTCCGCTGCCGAGAGCCTGGCTCTCCCTCGCTGCGCCGCACAGCGCGAGTTTCGCGCGGCCTCGGCGGCATCCGACCTCGAGGTTGTCGAGGTCCTGATCGCCCATCGCGAATGCGCACTGGCCTACGCGAACGAGGCTCTGGCGAATGTTCGATCAATCGGCGCGCGGCGTGTACTCGAAGAAACGTCTCGAACGTTCACAGCCGAGTTGCAGCAGCTTGGCGGATTGGTGTCAGCGTGGAAGTAGCGGTGTTGCTCGACGGAAGCGCGGAGCGCCAGGCCCAGATCCGCCGCGGAAGACTGCTCGAATACTTCACCGTCGGCTACAACAGCCTGGAAGGGGTGATCGCCATCGCCTCCGGCCTTC
>JBKJUK010000150.1:0-4751 GCA_046590705.1 Thermoanaerobaculia bacterium | reverse complement strand
CTGAAATTCCGCGAACGACTCACGTCGAGTGCAGACAGGTGTGGCACAGGCAATCCTGCCTGTGACGCGGAGAAGTGAGTTGCAAACCCCGTGCGTTGAGGTCTCAGCACTATGTCGTCGGAAAGTCGCGACATTTCGGTACGCGGGACGAAAGTCGTCCTCTGAATTCAGTGCGTGGCGCCACAGGCAGGATTGCCTGTGCCACACCTGTCTGCACTCGACGTGAGTCGTTCGCGGAATTTCAGATGTGTACAGTCACAGGCAGAATCGCCTCTGCACACCTCTCGGACTCACATTCAATCCCGGTCAGTTTTCGGTAATGGTCTGCCCGCGTAGCTTCTCAGCTTCCGATGCGAGCTCGTTAAACCAGTCCGCAAAGTGCGCGACTCCCAGCAACTCGGCTTCGCCGGCCGTGTTGCGGGCCATCTCCACGAAGGTGTCGATGAAGCCGGAGAACTCGCTTTGATTTCCCATCAGCAACAGAGTTCCTGCCTGCGCTTTCAGGGCGCCGAGCGCTTCGAGAGCTTGCGCATACTCCGCACTGAAACGATCGAAATGCTCTTTTCCTGCTTCTCCCGGGTTCACGTTCTCGTCGTCCATCGTCTTCTCTCTTGTGATGTCTACCACCGGTGATACGCGGGGTGGCCTTCTTTCACTGCAACGAAGGTACCGCGGCACGTCGCCGTCACTTTTCCGTTCGCGGTGAGCGTAGCTTCGATGAGAGCCCTGTCCGCCGTGGCTTCCACGACTCGCGATGTCAGGCGAAGCGGAGCTTCGATGGGCGTCGGGCGTTTCAGAGTCACATGAAAATCTGCCGTCACGGTACACGGCAACTCCTCGGAACCCGACGCGTTCTTCAGATGCCAGGCCGCGGTCCAGTTGCTGTGACAATCGAGCAGTGCACCGCAGATTCCACCGTTCAGGATTCCGTCAAAAGCCTGATGGTGAGGTTCTGCATTCCAGTCGCAGACCAGCCCTTCCTCCGCTTCAAAGCTGCGGATGCGCAACCCTTTGTCGTTGGCTGGCCCACAACCGAAGCATTTGTTTTCCGGGGCAAACCGCTCCTGCAGACTTGCTGTCATCTTCCGCTCCTGCTGTCACTCGATTTTTCGCGAAAGTGAAGCGCGATGCGTGAAGTCGCTTCAGCGAAGCTCTCCACCTCGGGCAGCAGCGAGACAACAATATGCCCTTCCCGTTCAAACTCGAAAAAGTATCCAGGATGCACTCTCACTGCGCACTGCTTCAGAAGTTCGATGGCCAGCGATTCGTCATCGGTGAGCTGAGGAACCCGGATCACCGCCGACCAGCCGGCGTCCGGCTCGATGAGCTCGCAGCCCTCGACGTCGTCGAACGCTGAACGCAGGGTACTGAGATTCGTCATGCATCTTGCTCTGATGAGCGTGCGAATCCCCTCGCCGACGGGGAGGAGATCCGGAAGAGCACGCTGAACGATTCCACTCACCGATAAATAGGTGTCTGCGATCAGCTCGAGTCCCGCGAGGACTCGAGATTTCAATGCGGGTTCTCCGTTCACTCGGATCCATCCGAGTTTCCAATGCGGAAGTCCCGCGCTTTTTGAAAGTCCGCCGAGCGTGAAAGTGATTCCAGAATCTGTAAGCGCCATCGAAGGGGCTGGCGGCTGTTCCCGCAGCGGGAAGTCGCGAAACACTTCGTCGGAGATGAGCGGGATCCCTCGCTCGATGCAGAAAGTCCGAAGGATTGCTGCTTCGTCGCCGCGGAGGTAGCTACCGGTGGGATTGTTCGGATGGACCACCGCGACCGCCCTGACGCCTTCGAGACTCGCATCGGCGAGGCTCGAATGCGTCAACGTCCAGCGCCCGCCCCCGTTTGTATGTCTTTCGAATTCGAGTCTTGCTTTCCGCAGGCGCACGCTTTCCAGCTCGGAGAGGTGTTCGAGCAACGGATAACCTGGCGCAAGTGTCACGATCGGATCACTTGCATTGCACAAGAGCTTGAACAGCCATGAGTAGGCCTCGCTGGTGGAGGCAGTCAGAACGAGATCGTCTGGATTCACCATGTCGGTCGGGCTGGAGAGCGCGGCCGCAAGAGATTCTCGGGCTGCTTGCAGCCCGGCGGAGGATGCCTCGTAGGGATTCGCGGCAGCACGACCCGCGATTTGTGCGAGCGCCTGGTCCGGGTAGGGGATGCCGACCTGTGTCGGATTCGAGGTGGTGAGGTCGATCAGATCATGACGGAGAACGGACCGTGGATTGCGCACAGCGAGTTCCAGTGAGTTGAGCTCTGCCTTCCAGTTCGTACGTGAGGAGAACATCGGAAATGGAGTGTAGACGAGCTTGGGGCAGTGGGGTTATCAGGTTGTTTCAGCGGCGAGGAAAAGATTTAGTTACAATTAGGGAGCATGACTGCACCCACGGAAGAGCGGAGAAAGTTCCAGCGCATCACGCTGTTGCGTCCTCTACCCGCACGTTTTGGATCTGAGAAGGCATTCCTCGTGGATGTTTCTCTATCGGGAGCTCGCGTAGCCATGCAGGCCTCGACGCCAATCGGTTCAGCGAACCGGCTGGGTTTCGAGTGGGACGGGTCGACCATTCGACTTGCGTGCACAACGATCAGAGAGGATCTCTACCGCCGCGCCAGTGCCAGTTCTCCAGCGATCTACTACCTTAGCGTGGAGTTTGTCGACGTTGACGAAATGTACTTCCGCATGCTCAAGAGTTTCATCGCGGAGCATGTCACGCGCGCGCTCGACGAGCAGAAAGCCAACGCTCGAGGAGTCCCTGCTGTCGCTGCCAGTTCAGTGCAGCGCGGGTCGAAAGTTCGAGGTTACCTTCGTTTTCAGTTCGTGCAGGGCGGTTGGACGAAGACGGAAACGCAGAGTGTGGATCAGCCCAAGGACGGCTTCACGGTTTCGCTCGAGGAAGAGCCCAGCCAGCTGGAGATGCTCTGTCAGACCTATGAGATGTCGGACTTCGACGGCAGAAAGATGATCCGGCAGATGGCCGAGCTGAGCGTGAGTACCGCGGACGGCGTGCCTACCCGCCGCTACCAGCCTTAGCCGGTATTACTCACAGGTCTGCAGCCGCGGACGCGGCTAGTGCCATCGCTGCTTCGTTGTACGACCTTCGCGAACCCTGCAAATAGTCTCGACTATGCTCTGTTTGCGACTTCGCATCCCGCCGCTCTGCAGGTCCTCGCAACGAAACCTCGTGGGAACGCGGGCCGCACCTTAGGCGGTGGCTTTGTCGAAGTACCTGCCGATCACCGCATTTCTGTAGTCGAAGATCGATTCCACCTGGCGCCGCACGATCCAGCCTGCGGCAAGTCGGCCCGCCAGCCCGAGTGGGAGTTCGTAGTCGACTTGATCCAGCATCTGGACGCCGCCGTCTCTCTCGATGAAGGTGTGCCTGTGAATCCACTTTTTGTAAGGTCCTTTTTCCTGCGAGTCGACGAAGGTGTCGAGCTCTTTCCAATCGGTGATCAATGTGATCCACCGGATTGGAACGCCGGCAAGATGGATTCGGTATTCGATCCTGTCACCAGCCCGCAGGCTTCGATCGGGCGCACTGATGATTCTGAACCCCAGTGACGCGGGAGTGATCTTCGCCAGATTGTTCGGGTCCGAGAAGAAAGCGAACACAGATTCGATCGACGTATTCTCAATGAAAATTTCCCGCCGCAATTGCATTGTGTGACCTCGACTACAGATACGATTGTGCAATGATCATGGATGACAGCGACGCAAAAGGATCTGCGTGAAGATAGGTATCGTGTTTGATACGCATGGGGAGAGGAGTAGTTAGTAACCAGGAGTTAGTAACCAGTAGTTAGTAACCAGTAGCTGGTAACTCTCACGAATCACCGCATCGTCCCCAACTTTTGTATCACCACATCGTGCACGAAGGCGCGACGTTGAAGAGTCGTAGAGGGTGGTCTCCTTCTCGCGACGCATGGCGCTGCGAATCAATCGATGTGCAAGCGTCGCGATTTGATCAGACCCTGCGATTCTGGGGTTCTCTCCCGCCTTACAGGGCCGGAGGCCCGGCAAGTAGCCAGTATCCCGGGGGTGAGAGTCAGAGCGGAACGATGTCCCTCGAGGCGATGCGCATGAATCTCACGAAGAGAATGATGGCCACGCCTGTGAGACCGGCACAGAGTCCCCACCAGAGTCCTGCTACTCCCCAACCGAGGCGAAAACCGAGGTACCAGGCGATTGGAAAGCCGACAAACCAGTGACCGATCAGGTTGGCCCAGAACGAAAAGTGAGTATCACCTGCGCCTCGCAGGACTCCCGCACCGACAGCCTGGATTCCATCCGAAAACTGGAAGAATGCGGCGATGGCGAGCAACGGAATCGATGCCGCAATCACGTCGGATCGGTCGGTGATGAGCGAGGCGAGTTCTTCCGGGAAAAAGAGGAAGAGCACTGCTGAAGTGAGGCTGAGAACGGCGCCTCCGATGAAGGCAGCGATCCCAGCCATCTTCGTCGCTTTGCGATCTCTGGCGCCGACTCCTTGTCCCACTCGCACCGAACCTGCCGCGCCGATTCCGACGAAGACGGTGAAGGTGAAGCTGGCCAGGGCGATGGTCAGGTGATGCGCGGCCAGCGCGGAAGCTCCGAGTCTGCCAGCGAGGATCCCGACCAGAGAAAAAATGAGTACCTCTGCTCCCATTTGAAGACCGACCGGGAGCCCGACCTTGAATGCGCGACCTATCTCTTCCTGCTTTGGCGTTCTCGAGACCTGCGCTTTCATTCGCTCGCCACGTTCCAT
>JBKJUK010000142.1:0-3247 GCA_046590705.1 Thermoanaerobaculia bacterium | reverse complement strand
TGCTGCGTTTCCTTCGTTATCTTCCGCAGAAAGCAGCGCCGTGATTGACGCCGCCACAGTGCACCGGCCGACAAGCTCGTGCGACTGCAGGGAGATGTCAGGCGTGAGAACTCGCTCTTCCCGGGAGATCCTTCTCGTTACGAACCAGTCGCTGGCGCACTCGTGAAAGTCGCCGGAATGAGAGTCGTCACTGCTGACGCCAACGGCCGCTACTCCTACGATGCAGTGCCTCAATCCTTTGCCGGGCGAAACGTCGACGCCTATGATCCAGCCACCAGGCGCATAGGCACGGCCACACTCCCTGCACTCGATCCGTCGGCCATCAATCAGGCTCCCATCTTCATCTCGGTCTCGTCCTTCGGTGAGGGAACCATTCGAGTCCGTGTTTTGAACGCGGCGGGCGCGGCGGTCAGCGGGTTCCGCGTCATCGAGCCGGGTACGCCGCCGACCTCCTTCGTGGAGATCGGCGGAGGCGTCTACGAGTTGAAGAAGGCGCCGGTCGGACGCAGCTACGACATCTACGCCCTCTCCACTACCGAAACCTACGGCGACCAGTTCGCTCACGGAACTGCCTCGGTGGCCTTCAACGGACACGTAGCCTCCCTGACCCTGCGGTTGCCGGGGCAGGGGAAGATTCTGGCGAAACTGCAGGGTGACATCGAAGTCATCGGCGACGTGAAGCTCACGTATGGAGCGTGGGACGAAGCGGATCAAGGTATTGCAGCGAAAGAACGCCTGCTATCGACTGGCACAAACGGTCAGGCTACCGGCGCCTTGTTCGAGAAAGTTCCTGCCGCTGCTCCAGTAACGGTCAGCAGCGCTCATCCGGTCCACGGTTCCGTGAATACCAGCGTGCAGCTAGGCTTCGACGGCGATTACCAGACCGTCATCCTGCGACTGAGCAAGCTGGCTACCGTCCGGGGAAAGGTGTATGCGATCGATGCCCGGACGCCAATCTCCGGAGCGACGGTCCGGCTGACTGACGGGCGCCAGGATCAGGGAACGCAGCTCACGCAGCCAGACGGCTCGTTCGAGTTTCGGAACGTGGCGGCCAGAAGTGCGATCACCGTTACCGCTGAGATCACGCAGAGTGGGATCTACCGTACCGGTTACACGACCGCTTCGACTCCTGAACTCGGTGGTGTCGTCGAGAACGTGAATGTCGTGATGCGGCGGCAGGGAAGTGTCGAAGGGCGAATTGTCTACGCGCGCTTCAAGCGCTACGATCCATCCAATCCTTCGAACAATATCGCCGACGATACTCCCTCCGATCTCTCCGACAATGCTCCTGTCCCGCTGGGACGCTTCACGCTTCGGGAACTCGAGTTTCCTGCAAGGAGTTTCGGTACCTCGACCGAGTTCCTCAGTGCCGACATCACGGGCCGCTTCGCGCTGGCCAATCTTTTCGAAGGACCGCTGCGTCTGACCGCCTTCGATCCCTCGAACCCTGATCTTCGTGGTGACTGGACCGGGCAGATCACGCAGGAAGGGATGAACCTGACTGCCTACGTCGGGATTGGCACCGACGGTGTCGGCGCGGTCAGCGTCTCTGTGCTCGATCCGAACGCACAGAACGCGGGAGTCGTGAATGCCGAGGTGACCCTGCTTCGTTACGGTTCGACAGCCTTCGACGCTGGCTCGACCGATGGCGCAGGTGCGGCGAGATTCACGCAGGTGCCGGCGGGTACCTACGCACTCAACGCCTATAGTAAAGCGTTAGGTAAATCGGGACGGACGGCCATTTTCGAGATTGTTTCGGGCGCAACTGCTCAGCAGCGCCTTCTGCTCGAATTCAGCGGTGCGGTCGGTGGAAAGCTCGTCGATCCGCAGCAGCCGGGAAGGACAGTTCCTGGTGCACATGTGACGCTCTCCGCGTCAGGGTATGACGCGAGAACAACCACCGACGACACTGGCAACTTCGTCTTTGGAGGAGTAAGGGAAGGATTCTTCTCGCTCCTCGCTCGTGACCCGGAATCGAATCGCGTTGCGAAGGCAACACGGACGCTGACGCAGGCTTTGCTCGATCCGATCCAGCTCGAGCTCGAGGCGACGCGCAGTCTCAATCTGTCCTTCTATCTGCCTGACGATGCCGGAAACAATTCGGGCCGTCTGGCCGGTACGATCGAGGCGACCGTGCACCAGAGATGCTACGGTTCCGTTGATCCTGCAAAGTGCGATTACTACAGAACTCTTCAGGGAAACAGCTTCGAGTTCCCGGCTCTTTTCTTCGGAGAAAGAGGGCAGGAGGAGTACAGCGTAAGTGGGCGTGAAACCAGCGGCCAGCAGCGCGCGGTCAGCTTCTCCGGAAGGTTCCCGAAGGGTCTCGCTGCTGATCCGCTCAAGCTGGTCCTGCCGGCCTTTGGCACTGTTGACGTACGTGTAACCCAAAGCGGCGCCGCGGCAGAAGGAGCGAAGGTCACAGTGTCTTCGAGCGGCGTGTCGGCTACCGTCTACACCGACAGCAATGGTCTGGCGACAGCGCGTGGCATGCGACTCGGGGCGATCTCTGTGCAGGTTACAAGCGTCGACGGCGCATTCTCCGGATCCTTGTCGTCTACGCTGGCCAGCCAGTCGTCTACGCTGGCCGTTGAGATTGGACTCGGAGCCTATGCCGCTGTAAGCGGACTTGTGGAAGCAGAAAGCGGAGGACCAAGCGTCGGTACCAGAGTCGTCGCTCAGTTCGGGCGTCTGCTCGAGATCCTTACAGATATCAACGGCCGCTACACCTTCCGCGGAATTCCGACCTCGAGTGGGGGAACGGTCGTAAATCTCACTTATTTCGGCGCCGATGATACGACTGTCGGAGCACGGCAGAGCGTCTCATTGACGAACGCCAGCGCTTCGAAGATTACTGAGGTTCCGCGCGTCAGGCTCGATGCTTCGCCTCCGCAGATTCTTGCAATCTCACCTGCAGATGGCGCGCAGAATGTCTCGCCCGATACGAAGATTCGCATTACCTTCAGCGAACCTCTAGCGACCTCTCAGCTGACGAACTCGTTCTTCCAGCTGCTGCCAGCCGATGCCTCGCAGTCGATTGCCACAGGATTCATCACGGAGTCTGCAGCGGACGGCAGGTTTGTAGTCACCATGGTTCCTCCGCAAGCTCCCACAGGCCAGCAGTTCCCGCTTCGCAGCAACACTCTCTACCGGCTCATCGTATCGGGATCGACGAGTGATCTCACCGGCAACAAGTTGCCGGCTGCGCGCGGCGCGACGTTCTCGACCTCTGACTATGCAGAGCCACGTG
>JBKJUK010000371.1:0-3578 GCA_046590705.1 Thermoanaerobaculia bacterium | reverse complement strand
GGTATCTCCGCGATCGGTAACCGTGCGTACCGGTCGGGAGATCGTAACTCTTTAGGCTGAACGACGGTGACCTGCCCTTCTCCGGTCACCATGAATCGTCCTCCGTTCTCCCAGATGACTGCGGTGTTCTCATCGATACCGAGTCCGGTTTTACTGCGGGTCGTGACAGCGTTGATCAGACGGGGAAGCCTGCGCCTTTCGTTGAAGTGCTGGTCGATGATTACGTCGGCGACGAGTCCGAGGCCTCGACCGAACTGAATACGGTCGCGTCGTTTCTCGCGAGTGGAGCCCGCAATCATCTCTTCGGAGACTGCTGAGGCGCCGGCGCTGGTTCCGGCGTAGGTCGCACCTGCGCGGACTGCGGCACGAATCGGATCGACCCATTTCCTTGCGCGGAGTGTGTCCATCAGTCGTTCCTGATCGCCTCCCGTGACGAAGATGCCGGTGGCATTCTCGAAGGCATCGATTCCTTCGGTGATGGTGTGATCGGTGGAGAGCGGCATCAGACTGGAAGCGCCGAATTTACGGAAGATTCTGGCGTACTGCTCACCGCGCTTGGTCGGCGAGATTGAGGCGAAGGGCACAATGACGATACGAGCGGTATCGCCACCAGAACGACGCACGAACTCGCGGAGGATACTCTCCTGTCGAAAACCCTTGTGCTCGTTTCCCCCGATGGCCATCACGCATCCTGAGATCGTCATAAATCTGAAAGCCTCCGCCGCGATGATTATCTCCCCTTCGGGTAACAGCAGGTAATGGACGAATTTATCTGCGCCAAGTCAGCTGGCCTCGCTTCGGGTATAGAGTGGAAAGGCGGAAGGGACCATTTGCGCACAACACTTGCAGATTCACGAATCGTCCGCAGTTTCTACACAGGAGTCACAAGTGAAATTCTCACCTGAACTCGCTCTCGAGCGAGTCAACGACGTCCAGAGGCTCGAGGCCACGGCACGGATGGGCCTTGCCGGAACTCCTCCTGAGGAATGCTACGACGAGCTCACGCGCAGCACGGCCAGAGCTCTGCACGCGCCGGCGGCTTTTCTTTCAGTCATCACCGATCAGGGAGACTTCTACAAGAGCATCTTTCAGGAGTCAGGAGCTGAGGCGCCCAGAAGCATGACCGGGCTGACCTTCTGCCACTACGCGATGCTCGGCGAAGGTGCGCTTGTCCTGAGTGACGCAAGGAACTATCCGCAGTTCCGCGATGTCCCCACTATCGCGAGCATGGGCGTGGTTGCCTATCTCGGTATCCCTCTTGTTGATCCGGAAGGTCAGCCCTTCGGTGCCTTTTGCGTGGTCGACAGCAGTCCCAGGGTCTGGACGACAGAGGACGTTGCGTTCGTCACCGAGATGTCGAGGGCAGCCCTGCAGGAGATCTACGCCAGACAGCCCGTGGTGGCAACTGCAGGCGGCGCTCCGATGAAAGCGGAGGTGGCCCTTCCGTCATTTGAAGAACTCTACGACGCGCATTCCGGCACACTTTACGCGGTACTTCTGAGAATTCTCCGCGACGAGCAGGATGCTCAGGAGGTCCTCCAGGATGCGTTTTTACAGGCCTGGAAACAACTCGACCGTTTTGACCCTTCCAGAGGATCGATCGCCGGCTGGCTGATTTCGATCGCACGCAGTCGAGGAATCGACCGGCTGCGTAAGCGACATCTTCGTGCACGAGTGGAAGAGCCGTTGCTGATCGATGGGGAATTGAATGTCAGCGATAAGGATCAGGGCGCACGGAAGATTATTCTCTCTGCCGAGAAAGCCCACGTCGTTCAGGTACTCCTTGGACTGCCTGAAATGCAGCGAAAAGCGATCGAACTCGCCTACTTCGACGGTCTGAGTCAATCGGAGATCGCTGCACTTCTCGGCGAACCGCTGGGCACGGTCAAGACACGACTGCTTCTGGGGATGAAGAAACTGCGGCAGAAGTTGTGGGATCAGTATCCGGCTTCGAAGACCGGAATGAGCATGAGCGCAACCGAACCGCTTCTGGTTCGCCGCTAGACATCGACCGCAAAGTTGATCGGACTGATGCGCGTACAATGACGCGCATGCCTTCTCCCCGTCCAGACGTGACCGAGAATCGGGATGTGTTTCCCGCTGGAGAGAGATCGTCGAGGCAACGTTCTGAGATTTTCGCCTACCTGCGATCGACTGAAAGTCATCCCTCAGCAGAAGACGTTCTGGCCGCAGTCCGAAGGAAGATTCCGAAGGTCGGACTGGCGACTGTCTACCGCAATCTGGACGCGCTGGTGCAGTCAGGTGCGGTCTCCCGCACCACACACCGCAACACCTCACGCTACGACATACGGACCGACCCGCATCACCACTTCTGCTGCGATTCCTGCGGTTCCATCACCAACATCGACGCGCGCTCCGAAGAGGTCGAGATCATCAGGAAGATCGCACGCCGCAGTCGCGTACGAGTCACCAGCGTTTCTCTCGAATTGAAGGGGCTCTGCCGCAACTGCCGGTAGGAGGCCGGGTTCGCTGGCCGTAGAGCGTTTGGCGTTACAGCGCCTCCACATTCAGAACATGCGTCGGGGCCCCGGGTAGGGACGCGCAGCAGCGCGTCCGATACCTCACGTGGGGGCCGGTAGAACGCGCGCGGGTTCTGAATTTTCAAACGCTGCCTAAGGATCCCACTAAGCCCGTGCTAAGCAACAGGGTATCCGTCGAACGAATGAGTATCGGACGCGCTGCCGCGCTTCCCTACGCGATCGGCGAAGCATTATCTAACTGTGCAAATGAGAATGATTCCTATTATGATCAACCCACGCCACCGGTTGTCAGGGGGCGTTGGTTGCACAGGAGATTTCATGAAAAAATCAAAGAGCAGGATCGCGCAGTCCGCAGACGCGTCCTCGATGCCAATCGACATCGGCATCAGCGAGACTCAGCGCAGGGACATCGCCACAGGCCTGTCGAGGCTACTTGCCGACAGCTACACGCTTTATCTGAAGACTCACAACTTTCACTGGAACGTCACCGGTCCGATGTTCCAGACCCTGCATCTGATGTTCGAGACCCAGTACAACGAGCTCGCTCTGGCCGTTGATCTCATCGCTGAGCGGATTCGCGCTTTGGGATTCCCTGCGCCGGGAACGTACCGCGAGTTCAGCTCGGTCACCTCGATCAAGGAAAGCACCGGCGTTCCGACTGCCGAAGAGATGATCCGGCAACTGGTGGACGGACAGGAAACCGTAACGCGCACAGCGCGCTCGCTGTTTGCACTGGTCGATGAGGCGCATGACGAACCGACCGCCGACCTGCTGACCCAGAGAATGCAGGTGCATGAAAAGACAGCCTGGATGCTGAGAAGCCTGTTATCGAAGTAGGTGAGGACCTTGTCGGTGTGACCCGCTGTCGGTCAGTGTGGCACAGGCAATCCTGCCTGTGGCGGGACCAGCTGAATTCGAAGATGGAGCCAGATCAGAAGTGAACGTCAGAAACAGACCGGCTGGATCGTGACGGGAAATCTTCGGCGCACCGCAGAGAAATCTGGCACGACCTTCGTGATTGGTAACAGGCTTCGAAGCCAGCTCAGCGTCGCACAGGCAGGATTGCCTGTGCCACAC
>JBKJUK010000342.1:0-11902 GCA_046590705.1 Thermoanaerobaculia bacterium | reverse complement strand
GCGGTAACACGGGTTCAAATCCCGTATGCGCTACCAACCTCTGTACCTTTCCGCGTGACCGCCCCACACCGTGAGCCGATGGATGCGAGTTGCGATCTGATAGCCTCGGTTTCCTCTCACTCGGCCTTTGCAGAAGTCGTCGGCGATTCACAGCCAGGTACAACTGGTAATCGAAGACGTGTAGTGGCGGCGAGACCGCCGCCACCACTTCTCATCCGACCTCGCCAATCAGTCGTCGTCTCCATCTTCATCATCGTCAGCGCCTTTGACTTTGATATGGAGGGCCACGAGAGTGCCATCGACATCGCGACGCACCTTGATTTCGAGTTTGTCGCCCACGCGAAGCTGCGAGACCTCGATTCGCTTGTGATCCCGCTCGATGATCGTTCTGGAGTCGATGCGGACCTTAAACTCCCGACCCTGGCGATCACGCAGGGTGATGAGGGAAACACTGATCGCGCTCAGCGAACCCTTTATTTCGTCATGCTCGCCTCGCCCGTCATCGTCCTTCGCTTCGAGATCGATACGCACAGCTACGAGCGAGTCCACCTCGGTGCGCACCTTGATCTCGACCTTGTCTCCCACCTTGATCTCACTCAGCGGAACGCTGCGCCCATGCCGTCGCACGATGGTCTCACTGGTGACACGTAGCGAGAACGTCCGTGCATCGTCCGAACGGACGACGATCAGGCTGGACGTGACAGAGACGACGACACCCTCCACCTCATGCAGCTTCCCGGCATCTTTCACATCGATGGAGAGGGCCGTGCTGATTCCTGCGCGATCAACGAGGTATCTCACTTCGACTTTATCGTTGGGCGCGATTGCGATGATCTCGATCGGCCGGTGATCCCGCGTCACCACAGTGGCAGGAGTGATCGCCAGCACGAGGATTGTCCCGTCGTGAAGGCGCAGAGAGATCGAGGTGCGCGAGACCAGAGTCACGACGCCTTCAACTTTCTTCGGTTCGGTCCCTGCGAGAATGACAAGGGCGGTGAGACTGCCATCACTTCTTCGCATCGCCTTGACCGCGACATGGTCACCGGCTCGCAGGTCACTCGTCGTTGCCGCGCGGCCGTCGATCACGACACGAGTGGCGGCCGTGATCGTGAGTACGACATCCGCCCGCCTGGTAGTGACTGTAATCGACGTCGAAGAGACCGTTTTGATCGTCCCGGCGATTTCCTCGTCATCTCCCTCCACTTCTATCTTCAGAGCGAATAGTTTCCCGTCCTTGTCGCGCCAGGTATGCACCTCCACCTCGTCGCCCACCTTGATTTCGGAAAGCGCGGCAGGCCTGTCGTCCACCTTGATGACAGTCATCTTTGTCACACCAATCTCGTGATCGGTACGCTCGGTCCGGATCGAAATCGAGTCGGAACCTACTCGAAGGACCACGCCTTCGAACTTCTCTGAGACCCTCGCGGAGCGACCGCGCCCAGCCTCGAGATCTGAAGCAACGATCAAGGCTACAAATGCCATCAGCATCAACATCACTCTTGTTCGCATCGGAACCCTCCCTGGAAAAAAAAAGAGGGAGGCGCTGGTACGCCTCCCTCAGTCGAATACTACTGTTAAGCCGCCAGCATAGACCTCAATAAGGCTGCGCGTCCAGTCTCCCGGGAGGGATGGGGTACATCACGAGGGTGGTGAGGCCCTGCGTCGTAGGGCCTTCACATTTCCACACAGTCAGCGGACGCCGCTGTCCTCATGAAGAGTATGTCCTACCCATCGCCAGTCGCGTAGTCCGGCCTTGATCGGGTTGTTCAGAACATACCGAATCGTTCTGTCGAGCTCCCGCTCGTCGCGAATCAGTCGATCGAACGTCTCGGCCTGCCAGAACGGACCGCTTCGATCCAGAAGGTTGTTGACCTTTCTCGAAGTGAACGATTTGAGGGAATGAAGAACGTCGGAGAGGTTGCTGCCTTCAGCCAGCTTCATCACAGCGTGGACGTGATTCGGCATCACGCACCAGGCCATCAGATCGTATCGTGACGGATGAAAATACATCAGCGCCCCGGCTACGAGACTTGCCGTATCGCCTCGTCGCAACGCGCATGTCCCGATTCCATTGTCGAGATGACGTTCCAGTCTGGCGACGACGATCCGGTCCGCAGCGGCGCGCGTCGTCTCCCGCGACCAGCCTTTGTCTTCGCCTCGTTTCAGCAGCCGCTCGCGCAACGCTCGAGCTTCCATGAGGATGCTCGTCGGTAGAGAATCTACTTCCCGGAAGGTGATGAAGTAAATCCCCTGTCGCGCGTGCCAGTGCGGCAATCGACGCCGTCGGCGGACGACGATATCGTCATACGTGAATAGCTTCGTCGGAACCGACATCGAGAAATCAATGTTAGCAGGACGTAGGGTGGGCGTCCCGCGCCCGCCCCCTGTAACGTCACTTCGCGGTTTCGAATCGACATCGCGAATGTTGCAAGAGGGGGCGGGCGCGGGACGCCCACCCTACGAAGCACCGCTACTTTTCGAGCAGCTTCCGCCAGTTCAGGACGACCGTCATGGGTGGCTCGCCTGAGTCGAGCTCCTGGATGGCGACGATGCGGCCACTGCGTGCGACGGCGAAGCCGGTGATGCGATCTCCGAGAGCTTCGACCGGTTTCGCTGGGGCGGTGGAGAACGAGCCTTTCTGGTGCACCGGCGCGGCGACAATCCGTTTCCCCGCGAGGTAGTAGAGCTTTCCGCCATCGGCGCTCCAGCCCGGGAACGTTCCGCCGCTTGTCGAGACCTGCCACTTGGCGTTCCCCGCAGGGAAGTCCGTCACGTAGATCTCGGTGCGCCCCGACTCATCGGAGTGGTAGGCCATCCAACGGCCGTTCGGTGAGATACTCGGTGCCCTCTCGCTGGCCGTTCCGTGCACGATCGGCACTGCCTGGCGGCGCCCGTCGAGATCAATCCTCTCGATGTCATCTCCGCGGCCGGCACGCTGCGGCGCTACGACCACGGAGCGTCCGTCAGGCGACCAGTCGCCGACTCTTACGAAGGCGCGATCGGAGTCCGCAAGCAGCATCTCTTTCGCCCCTCCACCCACGGGCTGAATCCAGGCGCGGAAGAATCCCTGCGAGTCGGTGCTGGCGAGGGCGATGCGCTGTCCATCCGGCGAAAAAAGCGCCGTATCCTCCATGATGAAGCGCCCGGCGCCTGCCTGAAAGGTCAAACGGACCGGATTCCCGCCGGCGAGGTCCAGCATCCAGAGGTCCGACCCTCCGGCAGCAGTGTCCCCGCGATTGACGATGACTCTCCGTCCGTCGGGCGACACGGCGGGATAGGCATACGCGCCCACCTCACCTGCAGCGTGCGCGGCGGTGCCGTTGGAATCCAGCACCAGCAGCTGCCGCTTCGGAGCCGGCGCCGTGCGATACACGAGCGTCTCTCCTCCCGCACTGAAGGTGGCCAGCCACCGGCCTTCATACCAGTCGACGTTTTGCGCCAGCGACACCGGCTTCCCCTCAAGCGACATCGTCCTGGGGTCGAAGGCCTGTGCGACGAGATTCCTGTCGCGCGAAGAGAGCAGCCAGCCGTCGACGTACGAGAGATTCGAGCCGTACGGGAGCACTTCCTTGTCGACGTTGCCGTCGATCGATCCCACGCGCACCGAGGCATTCGCTACATCGTTCTGATTCGGGACGGCGCAGTAGAGGAAGTGTTTCCCATCGGGAAGGAACATGGGATTGCGATGCGAGTCGCTGATCGCGTTGGTCTTCGTGACCGCCGAAGGACGGCCCCCGTTTTCGCCGACCTTGACCAGCGGCGAAGTAAAGTCGGGCGCGAACACGATGACGCCGCCGGAGCTCCAGGCGCCGCCGCGACCGTCGCTCGCATCGCAGATTTTCTGCACCGCACCGGTCTGCAGGTCAACCGCCTTCAGGGATCCCTTGATAAAGAACGCAATCGCGTGCCCGTCGGGTGCCCAGAAAGGATAGATGGCTCCCTCGGTGCCGGAGAGCTGCCTGGTCTCACCGCTATCGAGATCGCGAAGCGCGAGATGCGGCGGCGCGCCCGGCACGATCATCGCCACTTTCCGACCGTCTGGTGAGACGGCCAGCGGCTGATTGAAATTTTCGTCGAGCGCTTCCGCGATCTGCAACTTGGTCACGTTGCCTGCCGTTCGCGCGCGCGACCACGCCATCGCTGCGGCGACCATTGCGGCCAGCGCGAGGATCCATCCCACCACAGCCATGGCGAATGCCATCCGGTTGCGTCGGGAACGCCCACTGATGCCCGGCAGGGCTACTCCGGACTGCGATCCTGCGGCGCTGATCCAGCGCAGCTCCGAGGCGACGTCGAGAGCACTTTGCCAGCGATCGTCGCGTTCCTTGGCCAGGCAGCGATCGACCACGTGCTGCAGCCCCGGAGGGGTGAGCGGCTGCAGCTGCGCGATCGGTGGTGGCTGTTCCTTCACGATCGCGGCAATCAGGCTCGTTTTCGTTTTGCCGGTGAAGGCGCGCTGCCCTGTGGCCATCTCGTGCAGCAGCGCGCCGAGGGCGAAGATGTCCGTGCGCGGGTCGGCTTCCTGCCCCTCGAGTTGCTCGGGCGCCATGTACTGGAAAGTGCCGAGAATTGTTCCTTCCTGCGTGAGTGGTTTGTGCTGCGTCGCATCGTCGATGCTGAACTCCACGACGCTCGATTTGGCCAGTCCAAAGTCGAGCAGCTTGGCGCCCGACTTCGTGATCATCACGTTGGCGGGCTTGAGATCACGATGAATCACGCCGGCGCGATGTGCCGCCGACAGCGCGTCGGCCACCTGCGCGCCGTACTTCACCACGTCTGCCGGCGACAACGGACCGCGCGTGATCACGTCCGCCAGAGACTCGCCGCTGACGAGTTCCATGACCAGAAAGCTGATCCCGTTCTCTTCGCCGATATCGTGGAGCGTGCAGATGTGGGGATGGTTCAGCTGCGAGATCGTCTTGGCCTCGCGCTCGAAGCGACGCTTGAACTCCGCGTTCTGCGCGAGAGAAGAAGCGAGCACCTTGATGGCCACGTCACGGTCCAGCCGGGTGTCGCGCGCCCGGTACACCTCGCCCATGCCGCCCACACCGAGAGACACGCCGATCTCGTAGGGCCCGAACCTCGTTTTGGCAGGGATGGTGGTCAAGGGTGACGATTGTACGTCGAGCGGACCTGGGCCGCCTGATCCAGCTCAGCGTCTCGCGGCAACGCGAAGGTAATCAGCGATGATGCGCTGTGGAACACGGTCGAGCACGCGGTCGCTCACGCCTTCGTCAATCCCGATCGGAATTCGGGACGTGGCCGCCAAAGTGAGAGCAGCCTGAGGCCTGCATCATCGAACTCGATCGCGTAGCTCCTGGAAATCCACTGCTCTGACGAGCTGACCCGCCAACGCTGAATTTGTGTAGCCCCCGGCAGGCAGGCCAAGCGCGATCAATGCGGCGTCCAGCGCAGTACGCAATTCCGAGATGTTACTGCTCCTGATCGTCATTCCGACGGGCGCGGGTTCGGTGAAGTTCGCGGCCTGCAAACCGGCCAGTGAGCGCACGGCGTTGACCGCAGTCCGGATCTGCGAGGGGTGAGCGCCCAGTATTGCGATTCCCGCAGTCAGTGGGTCATTGCTGAACATCACCGATGTTGCCAGCGCCGGCGCGCTGTTTCCGGAGGTTCCACCCGCGCCTGCCGCACGCACTCGGTACAGATAAGCCTGGCCAGCAGTCACAGAAGTGTCGGAGAAGGAGTTCCCCGCGGGCGTGGCAAAGGGAGTGGATCCTTCACCTGGCGCGCGTCGATCAATCTCGTACGATGTCGCGCCCGGCACCGCGTCCCAGGACATGTCGACGCGTGTCGTATTCACCGCGGCGGCGTTGAGGCCCGACGGCGCCGCAGGTGGTGCCAGGGTAGAAGACAGCAGAAAACGCAGCACTCCCGATGGCGATGCCGTTCTGTTTCCGTTCGCGTTCTGGTCGACGGACACGATGCCGGTGTTCAAGATGACGGCATAGGCGGCATTGGGAACGAGGCCTGTGAGTACGTGCGTGACCAGACCTGATCCGGGGAACGTATATGAAGTCGATGTAATCGGCGTCGGTACCTGTCCGCCCTGATTGTTGAAGAATGCGACGCTTCGCGCGCCACCTGACTGTTCGATGACAACCCCGATCATTTTGCTATCCAGCGAAGCGACCTGCGTATCCGTCGGTGCTGTACTGGTACTTGCGCCTGGTTGCAGAACGGTCAGGAACGCGATCGACAAAGGATTCAGAGGGTTGCTGACCTCGACCCGAAAGGTGCCGGCATTGTCACCGAACGGCACGCAGGCGGGAACTGATCCATCGCAGGGATCAGGATTGGTCCACTCATTGACGACGTTCAGCGTCGCGTTCGCCGGCAGCACCGTATCGATGAAAAGCCGCGACTGCCCATGGTCCACACGCGCCATCCTGCCGGTGATCACCGGATTTTCCGGGAAGTGCCATCGCATGTGCTTCTTGTATTGCCCTCTGGCATTGTTCGACGTCAGCGCCTTCACCTGGTCGTATACGACGAATACATTCGCAGCGCGAAGGTAGAGGAAGCTTCGATAGAAATGATCGAGCTTGCGGTTCGGCGTATCGGCCTGTTCGCCGGCGCGATTGTAGGCAGTCGATAGGTCGCTGCGCACGTAACTGAAATCCTGGTTCAGCTCATCGGCCACGACCTCATCGATCCCATATGCCGATTGTCCGCCGTTGCCAAAGTTATCCGTACGCTGGAAATCGCCGAAGTCATCGAAGTACAGCGTGTTTTTCAACGACGCCTGCAGCACTTGCAAAGAGGGACCGAGGATGCCCGAACGACCGTAGATCGGATTACCGCCCGCGTCGAACTCCGTCTTCCAATCGCTGGCACTCACCAGAAGGTGATCGCTACCACGGGCGATGAACAAATGGCCAGCGTCGTAATGCTGGTGATCGTCCCACCACTGAGGACCCATTTTGATGGAAGCCCAGGTGGCGCTGGGGCTCCAGTCGCTGCGCATGATGAAATAGGGAATCGCTCCATTGGTGCCCCCGGGGCTGTGCGCACCCTGCGGGTAGTTAGGGCCGAATCCCGTGTAGTAGGGCCGAAGAAGCAATTCCGTGGATGGACGCGAAGGATCGCCAAAGTAAAAATCAACCCACTCCGGTACGGGAAAGACCTGTACGCCGGAAATATTCGAGGCGGCTATTTCCGAGTAGGCAAGGCTCTGCGCTGCCGGCCCGTCCGCCGCTCCGGCCAGAATGAAAGCCATACGAACAGGAAGTGTCATCGGAATCACGGCGCCCTGAAATCCTCCCCAGTCGCCCGTAGGGTCGATCATGAAATGATTCGGGAAGAGCGCGTGCTTTTCGGCGCGGAGAATTTGTGAAAACCAGCTCATGCGGGGAGTGATGATGTCCTCTCCGGTGGCGCTCTTCACGATCAGCATGTAGTCAATCATCCGGCTGTATTCCTCGGAGCCATAGGACCAGGCCTGGAAGTCGAAGCCGCCCTTGAAGGGATTGCCCGTAATGTTCGGACCGAGGTAGTCGAGCGATACGGCTGGACGCTGACCACCTTCGAAGCACTGCGTTCGCCAGGCGAGCGGAATCTTCGCCGGCGGCACCGCGGGCGCCGTCGTGCCGTCGAAGCGGATCCGCGCCCACTCGATCATTTCCTGTGCGCGGGGATTGTCGCCGAACGAGGCGTAACCCATCATCGCCACACCGTACAGGTGCCCGCCAAAGAAATTTCCATCGGCGGCCCAACTGTAGTTCTGCGCCTGATAACCATTTACGCTGGTGTCGTCGTAATAGTTGTTCATGAGCGTGACCATCTGCGACTTGAGCGAGGCGCTGAGCTGGTCATAGCAGTAGTCGTAGATGAGTGCCAGTACCGACATGAGATTTCGCGCCGGGTAGTAGTTGTCCGGACGGATGGGCAGCAGCGCAGTCGGCGGTTGATTATCCGGGTCGCTCTGCGCGCGGATCATCTCCTGGACGAGTTCGATCAGCTTGTTCGAATATTTGATGTCTCCGGTCATTTGATAGGCCATGCCCAGGGGCAGGGCTGCGTCATACCAACCCTCCCCCTGATAGGAGTAATAGATCGTTCCAGGTGGTGAGGTGTTCCTCGTAGCGGATTTGTATTGACCGACCGGGAGGGTGGCGAGCGCGTCGGCGCTGGCCTTCAATGCCTGCCACGACGGCTCATTGGCATTCTTCCTTGCCAGAAGGCGCGTCTTCTCCGCCATGCTGAGAAGCAGGCGAGGATGTGTGCTGAACACCGGGTCGGCATACCCGATCGTGGCGGTCAAAGCGACAACAGCGATAGCGAGAGGGAGCGCGCGCATGATCGAACGGATCCTGGTGACTAGAAGCGATTTGCTCACGACTGGACCGTCCACTCTGAGCCGCCGCCTCGAGCCGAATCTTGTGGGAGTATACGTGATGGCCGCGATTGCGGTCCGTGCTTCATGGCCTGATCAGTCGTCGCGGGTCACGACGAGCTCACTCGCCGACAATCGTAAGTATCGCTCCTGCAACCAACACACACGGAGCCCCGGATGGGCGGCATCTCTCTAGCCACGGCCGTGAGGCCGTGGACCGCGCATCGCGACGAATTCAAGAGCCCCGAAGGGGCGGCATCGCGACTTTCGTTCAACTGCCGTATCACTGTCATCCGACCATCAGGTTCGCGAATCGTTCTCGACGAATTGGCTTCAGCATGTTTCTGGAAACAGCGACTCACCGTACTGAAGATTCTCTGCGCAATGATCTGCTGAACATGCAGCACAGACGAGCCTACACGGAAGTCGCGATGCCGCCCCTTCGGGAATCGGAATCATCGTCGTTACGATTCGAGACCCCAAGGCCTCACGGCCTGGGCTATTTCGATGCCGGGCCTCCGGCCCTCAAGGCAGCCCTCACACCGATATGCAGAAACCCGTTCATTGGAAGCGGCGGGATGGGTGGGCGCGAGGAATCTACGCACAGGGTCTGCGCTGTAAATGTTGAGCGCGAACCTTGTGCGTAGATTCCTCAGTCGCAGTCCTATCTGCGCTCGTCATCGAGTACGGCGTGCTCCATCGGAATGACGTTCCTGGTCCGTATCGGCGGCATTGTCCAACTCGGAAAGCCGCATGAAATATGTGAGTTTCTTAGAAGGTACCGGAGTGAAACCTCCAGAGGCTGAGGTGCCGTTATAATCGCCGACATCAATGACGCTAACCATTGGCAGCCGTCTGGGTCCGTACGAGATCGTCTCCAGGATCGGAGCAGGAGGCATGGGCGAGGTGTGTCGCGCCGAGCGGAGAATTTTTTGCTCTTAAACGCGGAGGAAAGCTGGAGCTCACCGAATCGGGTGTATGGCAACTGGCAACGAATGTTAGAGCGTTGAGCCAGGAGCCAGTAGTCAGGAGCCAGTAACCAGTAGAGGAGCGCAGCGTCACTCGAGTCGCCGTCAACAGCGCCAGCATCCACTGATTACTGACTACTGGTTACTGGTTACTGACTACTGGTTACTGCGTCTCTGGAGGATGCCTTGCGAACTCTTGTGCTTCTGGCCATTTTCTTCTCTGTCCTACCGGCAACGGTTAGCGCGCAGCATCGCCTCGACCAGTCACTATTAGACGAGATCCGGTCGATTCCAGCGATCGACAACCACGCCCACGTTCCGCCCCAGGCCGCACCCATGCCGGAACGACTCACCGATGCCGAACCGTTCGGCACGCCGGAGTTCAGCTACCCGCTCCGGCTTCGCGCCGACAACATCGAATGGCGCAAAGTGTGGAAGGTACTCTACGGAGTGGATGTGCGAGCTCTCGATTCGCGCACGTCGAACGAACTACTGAAGAGAAAGAAGGCTCTACTCTCGCAGCACGGCACTCGCTGGCCGCTGGTGGTGCTCGACAAGAACAAGATCGACGTGATGCTCGTCAACATGCCGGCCCTCCCCACCCGCGAGAAACGCTTCTTGTGGGTGCCGCATGCGAACTCTCTGCTCTTTCCTTTCGGAACCAGTGAAAACAAGCGAGCTGGCGATCTGCCGAAGACGCTCGCCGCGTACGAAGCGCACGTCGTCGAACAGGTCCGTAAGTGGCGTGAAGGCGGAGCTGTCGCAATCAAGTTCTCTACTGCCTATCAGCGCTCGCTCGCATTCGAACCGGTGAGCGCGGGCGAGGCGGAAGCGGCGTACGCGCGCGGAGTGACAACCGGTGAGGCGCTGCCTGAAGTGGAGTACAAGAAGCTGCAGGATCATCTATTCCGATTCATTGCCCGCACCGCCGGTGCAGCCGGTCTTGTCGTTCATCTGCACACCGGCATCGGAGCCGATCCTTACTTCTCGATCGCAGGCGCGAATCCGCTCCTGCTCGAGTCGGCGCTCAATGATCCGACCCTGCGCTCGACCAGGTTCGTGCTCGTCCACGGTGGATGGCCGTTCGACCGTCAGGCCGCAGCGATGCTGATCAAGCCGAATACCTGGGCCGACTTCTCCGCACACACGTTCCTTCGCTACCCGCACTCGCTCGCCGAAATGATTCGGACATGGCTGGAGTGGTATCCGGAGAAAGTGCTTTTCGGCACCGATGCCTACCCCGAGGCGAGAGCGCCGCTCACGTCATGGGAAGAGCAACTCGTACTCGCCAACGACACCGCGCGTGAGGCCCTGGCAATCGCGCTCACCGGAATGATGGCCGATGGCGAAATCACCCGCGCGCGAGCATCGGAGCTGGCGCGGATGGTCCTGCGTGAGAACGCCATGAAGCTGTATGGAATCAAAGAAAGATAGGCCGGCCTGTCGCAGTGGCCCACAGGCTTGCCGGCGACGCTCAGCCCACCGCAACCGCCTTCATTTCTTTCTCGACAACCGGTACATTTCGGTAGACTTCAAGCTCCTCCTCGCTCATCTTCGCCAACGCTTCCTTCGCGCACTGGTAGCCTAACGCGACGATACGGTCGAACGCCTTCCAGTCGAGGAGACCGATTCCTCCGAGCTCGGGGTTGAGGTAGACATCGACCGATTTACAGGCCTGTTCGCGGCGCGACTCGCTATACAGGACCGTGATCCCCATCAGAACGGTTCCGAGCGTCGGCAGTTTGTAGCGCTGCCGCTTGCGCGGGCGGAAGCGGTCCAGCAGCAGCGCAAACGTACCCGGGATTTCGTCGAACTCGAATCGTTTCGCACTGCGTCGGGCCAGATCGACTCCGATAATGCGGCGCGCTCCGAATCTGGCCATGATGTCAGTCGGGAAGTTGTTGAAGACACCACCGTCGACCAGCAACTCCCCTTCCCACAGAACAGGTGGAAGCGCCACAGGGATGGAAACGCTGGCGCGAATTGCTTTCTCGAGTTTCCCCCGTGTGATCACAACTTCGCGCGCGGACGTAAAGTTGGACGCAACACAGTAGAGAGTTCGCCAGCTGTCGACGACGTCGGCCTCTCTCCCGAACGCGGCCTTGACGCATGCGGCGATCGTGTTTCTCAGCCGGCGGCCTCTGATCAGCGAAAGCAGAGGTAGAAAATTCAGATCACCAGTCGGGTTATTGGCGAACGCTTTCCGAGCGAACTCGATGATTCGATCCGCGGAGTGACCGGTCGAAACGTAAGCTGCCATGGCAGCTCCGATGCTAGTTCCGCCGACGATGTCGATTTCCACGCCCGCTTCTTCGAGCGCTTTGAATACGC
This sequence comes from Thermoanaerobaculia bacterium, assembly GCA_046590705.1. Taxonomy (GTDB): domain Bacteria; phylum Acidobacteriota; class Thermoanaerobaculia; order Gp7-AA8; family Gp7-AA8; genus JBKJUK01. Next base: position 253 of record JBKJUK010000342.1, on the reverse strand, counting down.
CCAGGTGAGCGAAGCCGCGCGCCCCTCCTCCTGCCAGCACGAGCCCGATGCTGTTTCCGCTCACAATCCTCGCCAGTCGCGCGACGTCACGTGCCTCGGTTGGCCGGATGTGAAAGTGGGCGTCCACGGGACGCCGGTCGAGCCAGTGGGCGGTACCGGTCGGGAACGCTGTCTGCTCATCGTGAAGAAGAATCAGAGTTTGACGAGCTCCGGTGATTCGGTTCTCGCCACCGCAGAGCAGCGCTTCGCGCGC
>JBKJUK010000065.1:0-4276 GCA_046590705.1 Thermoanaerobaculia bacterium | reverse complement strand
AGGCCGCAGGCGATCATCAGCTTCTGCTTCATTCCGCGGGAGAGCTCGGAGGGGAGCGCTGCGCGTTTGTCACTGAGTTCGAGTTCGTCGAGAAGAGTCGATGCAACAGTTTTCCAGTCGACCACGTTGTAGAGGCGCGCAGTGAACTGAAGATGTTCGTCGACGGTGAGGTAATCGAACAGACGCGGCTCGTCGGGCATGAAAGCCAGCTGTTGTTTAGCGGCCACAGGCTCGCTCAGCATCGAGATGCCGGCGATCTCGACATGACCTCTGGTGGGCGGATGAATCCCGGCCAACATGCGGAGGGTGGTGGTTTTACCCGCGCCATTGGGCCCAAGCAGACCGACGATCTCACCCTCACGCACTGAGAAAGAAAGATCGTCCACTGCCATAAAGTCACCGTAGTTCTTGCTGAGATTCGATGCAGTAATCATAGGTTGTACCTCGAGTTTACGGGAGATTGCGAGGGAGGTTTCGGCGAGAGCGCCGAAGGGTTGCGGACGCGCTGCTGCGCGCCCGCAGCCCCGCATCGTCATCGTACTTTCACAAGTCTGATTACACTCCCAGATTCTCGATCAGTCGCAGATCGTCATCGGAGAGGTCAAACTCATCAACTGCCAGGTCAGCGCGCATGTGCTCGATTCTGGTTGTTCCGGTCAGAGGAAGCATGCCCTGCTGCCGGGCGAAGCGGAAGACAACCTGCTCCGCTGTTCTGCCAACGCGGCGCACCAGATCGAGGAATGCTGCTGACTTCAGCGCTTTCTCATTCGCGGTGAGCAGAGAGAAGCCCTGATAGATGATTTCACGTTCACTGCAGAACGCTCGAATGTGCTTGTCCCAGCCGGTGCTCGCGAAGCAGCGATTCTGCACGAAGGCTGGTTGAACCTGCGCCGACTTTGCAAGCTCTTCGAGTTGATCGAGGGCCACGTTGCTCACGCCAAGGAACCGTACCGAACCTGCGGCATGAAACTCTTCCATCGTTCGCCACACTTCGAGATCGGCCGCGGAAAAGCCGCGCCGTTTCGACGGCCCGTGGAGAACGTACGAGTCAATCCGATCGACCTGCAGGTGCTTGAGCGAACTGGCGAAGGACTGCCGCACCTGCGTTGCGTAGCCAGCCTCGCGATCATACGGAAGCCGGTCGTCCTGACCATTCAGATACGTGAACTTGGTCTGCAGAAAAAGTTCGTCGCGAGTGACCCTGCCGTCGGCAATGGCCGCAGCAACGGCAGCGCCGACACCCGCTTCGAAGTAATGCTTCCGCTGGTTGGCAGTATCGATGCCGCGAAAGCCGGCCTCGAGTGCCAGTCCCACCAGGCGTTCGGTCTGGTCTTCCTTCCAGGCGGTACCGTAGAGAAACTTCGGAATGTTCGCAGCTGTTTCAGTCATGCCGATAAGGATAGCTGGTGTGGCAGTAGCCAGTAGTGGAGTAGTTAGTAACCAGTAGTGAAGCAGTGAAGTAGTCAAGTAGAGGAGTAGCCAGTAACCAGTAGTGAAACAGTTTCCGGTCATTCGCTCCTCTACTGGTTACTGACCCCTGACGACTAACTACTGCTTCATTCCTCTACTGGTTACTGACTCCCGGCTACTGATTACTACTCCATTCCTCTACTGGTTACTAACTCCTGACTACTAACTACCGCTCCCAACGGTCTCTCTTTTGCAGCGCTCGTGCGATGAGGAATCTGATGACGAAATCATTCTGGTCCGGCACTGCTCCCGCTTCCACCTATCCGAAACTTTCCGGAACGATCGAGGCCGACGTGGTGATCGTCGGTGGCGGCATCACTGGTCTCACTGCTGCGCAACTGCTATCCGCTGCGGGAAAACGAGTGGTCGTACTCGAGGCGCTGACCATCGGCCTCGGCACTACTGCCCATTCCACCGGCAATCTTCATACGCTGGTGGACGATTACCTTTTCAAAATTCAGAAGAAATGGGGCGACGAGGTTCTGCGTGGAGTGGTCAGTTCACGCCAGAAGACGACTGACTTCATCGAACGTACGATTTCGGAACTCGCAATCGAGTGCGGATTTGCGCGAAGAAACCACTACCTGTTTGCCACTGAAGATTCGCAGTTCGAGACCATGGACAAAGAGCGGGATGCGGCGGTGACAGCAGGGCTCGAGGCCTTGATCACCGAAGATCTGCCGCTGCATTTCGGGAAGCGCCGCGCACTGAAGATCGGTAACCAGGCTCAGTTCCATCCGCTTCTGTATGTGCAGGGAGTGGCCAGGTCGATTGCCTCTGCGAACTGCAGAATCTTCGAGAACTCGAAGGTGATCGAAATCGATGCTGACGAGAAACTCGTGACCACGGCAGAGGGAAGCGTGCGCGCCGAGTTCATCATCGAGGCTACGCACACACCAAAGGGGATTCACCGTGTTCACACCGAAACTGCGGCTTATCGCGAGTACGGGATCGCTGGAAAACTGAGGGATGACCGCTATCCCGTCGGCATCTTCTGGTCACTCGAGGAGATCAGTCATTCCATCCGCTCGTACGAAGCAGATGGTGTTCGCTACCTGATCGTCATCGGGGAGATGCACAAGGTTGGACAGCACCACAACGATGAGGATTACTACGGCAAGGTCGAAGCGTTCGCCAGATCGCACTACGACATTGAGTCGATCGACTACCGCTGGTCGGGACAGCACTACAAGCCGGACGACGCGCTGCCCTTCATCGGCCGTTCAATGACCGCGAAGAATCGCTTCATCGCCACCGGCTTCGGCACGAGCGGTCTCATTTACGGACCGCTCTCTGCGCGAATCATCGCCGATGAGATTCTCGGCAACGAGAACGCCTGGGCCAATCTCTATCGCTCCAATCGTTTCGACCCGATCAAGTCGGGCAAGGATTTCGTCAAAGAGAATGTAAATGTCGCCACAGAACTCGTCTCCGGCTACCTGAAACGCGCCGAGGTCGAGCGGCTGGCCGACGTGGCTCCCGGCGAAGGGAAAATAGTCGACATCGACGGCCACAAAGTAGCTGTGCATCGCAGCGGCGACGGCTCGCTGTCAGCGCTCTCTCCGGTCTGCACACACATGGGCTGTCTGGTGAACTGGAATGGTCATGAGAAAAGCTGGGATTGCCCATGCCATGGCAGCCGCTTCGGCATCGACGGTCAGGTGATCGAAGGACCTGCCTACGCGCCGCTTGCAGTGAAGCCGATCGGGGACTGATTCAAGAGGCCCAGGCCGAGGGCCGGGGGCCGGAGTCGAGTGGTAGTGCAGTTTTGAAAGGTTCTGTCGTTCGATTTTGAAGTGCTGTCACCTATCGAGTGAAACAAGCCCTCTGACCCCGGCCCCCGGCCTCCGGCCCGCTTTCACAACCCGATCTGCGACAGATCGAGCTTGCCGCTCTTCACTGGCGGACACCAGTAATAGCCGCCTGTCACCGGCCGCGAGAAACGAAACAGCGCGTCGATGGTGCCGTCTTCGAGTCCGGTCATTCGATGCAACACCCGTTCGTAGCGATCTAGCGACTCCACGTACGCGACGAACTCGAGTCCTTCTTTCTCTGCCGTGGCCCAGGGCATCGATCGACGCACCATGAAGGCCTGTGGATCGTAGCTCTCCTGTTCGGCCCGTTTCACGTGCGCCGATGCCGGAGCGTCGTCGAGTTCGTCATTGGTTTCCGCCGAACGGCCCATCAGCATGTCGCGACCGTGCGGGGGAATCTTGTGGAAGCGTTTTAGATCGTGCACCCAGCGCTGCACAACCATGAAGCTCGAGCCCTGCATGGCGCCCGGGTCAGCGATGATGGCCGCCTTCACCGCGAGGTCGTCTTTCGGGTTCTCCGTTCCATCCTCGAAACGCGTCAGATCACGTCCACCGTGGTAGGTGAACATATCGACGACATCGTCGAGCAGGAAGGCATCAGCCACCACATCGCGAATGGTCTGCATGGCATCGAAGACGATGCCGCGGTCAGCTCCGCGCAGAAGGAAACAGAGCGCCTGCTGGGTCGAGGGGATGCTGCAGCCCGGACCGGAAAAGGAAGGAAATGTGCGCAGTCCCGGCACACTGGCCTTGATGGCCAGCACGGTCGGCTCACCAACGCCGGCCACACCGCATTTCAACGGATAGTTGTCGCGCAAACGCTCGAGCGCACCAGGCACGTCTGCTTCCGGCGCAATGCGAAAGGTGAGAAACCTGGCGACAGGAGGAATGGGTGAAAGAATGTCGGGCTGCGCGCGGTCTTTCATGCGCGCGGAAGATAGCGCATGTCAGTAGCTGGTAGCTGGTAGCTGGTAGCCAGTAGCCAGTAGCCA
>JBKJUK010000297.1:0-4518 GCA_046590705.1 Thermoanaerobaculia bacterium | reverse complement strand
AGGCAGAATGGTTGATCATTGCGATCCTATTTCGTAGATCCCAGTCGCACCTTCCGCTCGAACGCATGAGCGCATGCGGCGTGCTCCTTGGGAATGACGAATTCGCCTTCGTCCCGTGGCTGCGTTTTTTCTTGTTTGCATTCTTTTCCCGCGGTGGATTACCTTCAACGCGGGGGGCGTTGCGAATCCTGATGCTTGCTCCAATCATTCTGGCTGCCATGGCCACGCTGGTCACCGGCTCCACGCCAACCCAACTGACTACCAGAGGCGGGCTTTCGATGCCAGTGGACGGAGCCGTCGAAGTCCGCGGCTCGAACGTCGTGTTCCGTCATGTGAACGGAACGCTGTACTCGATACCGCTCACGGAACTGGATCTCGACGCCGCGTCATCAGCACCGGTCAAACCCTCGGGAAAACGTGATGATCTGATCGCATCTGCAAAGATCCTGAAATCTGAAGAAGAGAAGCAGCGTCTCCTCGCGAAGCTCTCCCTGAATCGTTCGGGAAAGATGCCACAACTTCCTGCGATTACTCCCGTCTCGACAAGCACCAACGTCACCGGGAGTTCGGTCACGGTAGGCAAAGAAGCGGACGAATGGTATTGGAGAAATGAGGCTCGTCGGCTCGAGGAAGGCTCACGTCGAGCACGGGAAGAAATCGCCCTGGCACTTCGAGAGCAGCAGGAACTGGAATTCAAGATCCTGTCGCTGCTTTCACTCGGCTACAGTCCCAACCAGTTCAGCTATGACGTGCGCCGGCTGGAGAACAGCAGAAACTCGATGGACCGTTTGAGGCTGGACCTGGAGCGAGCTGACCGCGCCCTGAATCAGTTCCGGGACGACGCCAGACGACAGGACATTCTGCCAGGATGGCTACGCTGACCAGTAGTGAGTCCCAAATACACTGACGTTGTACAAGGTTTAACCGTTCAACCTTCTATTCACCATTCATCATTCTCCATTCTCCATTCTCCATTCCAATGCTACCAGTCCCCTGCCCTGGAGAGTTTCTTGATTTTCTTGAGGATGCGTTCCTTCTTCAAACCACGAAGATAATCGATGAAAAGTGTGCCCTCGAGGTGATCGATCTCGTGGCATACGGCCCGAGCCATCAGCCCCTCCGCATCAAGCGACTGTTCACTCCCGTCGAGGTCCTGAAATTCGACAGTGAGCTTCTTTGGTCTCGTCACGATTTCCACGAAGTCGGGAATCGATAGGCAGCCTTCTTCTTCGGTGATCTCACCTTCTGTTCGGGTGATCTTAGGGTTGATGAACACCTGCAGAGCGTCAGCTTCCTCACCGACTGACAGATCGATGATCATCAGCCGCTTGCCCACGCCAACCTGGTTGGCGGCCAGACCGACTCCGGGCGCGGCGTACATCGTGTCGATCATATCGTTGACCAGTTGACGCAGGGCCTCGTCGAAGTCGGTCACATCCGCGGTCGGGTTCCGGAGGACCGGATCTCCATATTTTCGAATGGGTAAAATCGCCATGTCAGCCTCTTGCCTGTTTCAAATTCTTAATCATCGCCTCAATGGTATGAAGCGCACGCTTCTGATAGAAATCGTCGAGTACTTTCCCGATCTGCGGCCTCTCTTCGCGGAGACGATCCAGATTCGCCTTGTCGAGACGCAGAAGTTCGGTGGGTTCAGAGGCGGTGATCGTGGCCGTACGCGGCTTTCCGGTGAGGACACTGACCTCCCCGAAGAACTCGCCTGCACCCAACGTGGCCAGCGGAAGGCTTTCTCCGCGAGAACCACGAGTAAAGACCTTCACCGAGCCACTGACAATGACATACAACGAGGAGCCCTGCTCCCCCTCGGTGATGATGATGTCGCCCTCAGATCGACTCTCGAGAATCATCTCTGCCGTGACGGCATCTCGATCCTCATCAGTGAGTATCTCGAAAAGGGGACTGGCCGGGATGTGAGGCGGAGCTGAACTCTGCTCGGCGCCGGCCGCTGCCTTACTCTCAGCTTCGATCCGCTCGATCTTTTTTCTGACGGCGATAGCCTGGACTACAAGTCCGTTGTCGTCATAAAAGACGCAGGTCTGTTCATACTGGCGGATCGCTTCCGGGATGCGGTGCGCACCAGCCAGAGCGTCAGCGAGTTGAAGGCGGATACGCACGTTCGAAGGGTATTTGGCGAGGTCGCGCTCGAGAAGTGGAACGGCCCGGGTGTACTCCCGTCGTGCGAGGAGCGTTGCGACACTTTCTATCTCTTCAGTCATGTCGATCTCGCTAGTGTAGTGAGTCGTAAATACGACTCAGTATCGGATTCGCTTCAACTCCATCTTAGCGGCCGCAGCCGCAGTGGAGTAGGGATACTTCGCCACGAGTTTCTGATAGGTGCCGCGGGCCAGAGCGAGGTCGCCGGTTTTTGCCTGCGCAGAGGCCACCTTCAGTAAAGCGTCAGGTGCCTTGTTCTGATCCGAGTAGTCGGCCTCGATCCGCTGGTAGTACTTCATGGCCTCGCTGTACTTCGCGGTGACGAAGTACGTCTCCGCGATCCAGTAAAGTGCATTGTCGGCGAGTTCGCCTCCCGAGTCCGCGTCGAAAACGTCCTGAAATGCCTTTCGAGCATCGTCGAGTTTCCCTCGACCGTAAAGCGTCAGCGCGTTCCTGTATTGATCCGCAATCGCAGCGCCTGCCCTCGGCGCTTCCGTCCGCAGGACGGTACGTGGAGTGGCCGATGGAGTAGACGGTGGCATGGTTCGGACTGGCGGGACGTTGGTCTCCCTCGGCTCCGGAGTCGCGCTGGTTGGCACGACCGCACCAGTGATTACAGGAGCGACACTTCCGCTCTCCAGTTTTTGAATCCGTGCGTTGAGGACCTCGACTCGATCCAGCAATTCGTTGACCTGCACGTTCAGCTCGGCAACGCGCTGATCAGGAAGCCTTGGAGCTTCGAGCTCGAGGGCTGCGGGAGAAACGATCATGTCGGCAGCGTCTTCGGTGGAGGACGTGCTGGCGCAACCTCCGAGAAGAAGAGCACCGATCGGAATCGCCCGCAAAAGAAATCTCATGCCTTGGACCCCGTCCCCGTCACCGCGTTCAGGCGCGACTTCGCCTTCGTCGCAAAATCGCTATCTGGAAACTCGGTCATGACCCGCTCATAGTAAAGCCGGGCCTCGCCTTTCCGACCTGCTGATTCCAGCGCGACGGCCAGATCGTAGAACGTGGAAGCCTTGCGCTCGTAGTTGGGGTATCGGTCGACGATTCCGTTCAGTCGAGAGATCGCGGCTTCCCACTCTGCACGTTTCATGTAGAAGCGGGCGACATTGTGCTCATGCTGCGCCAGGCGGTCGAGCGCCTTCTGAAGCTTCAACTCGGCATCTGGTTTGTACGAGCTGCGCGGATAAGCGACCAGCATCTCGTTGATTTTCTGCACTGCCTCCCGGGTCTTGGTCTGGTCCCGGTCCGGCCTCTCCATCTGTTTGTAGGAGACATTCGCAATCTGGAACATCGCGTAATCAGCGAAATCGCTGCTGGGATATCGATTGATGAAATCGCGGTACTTGTACTGGGCTTCCACCAGATTCACCGAATTGCCCTGAAAGAAGTAGCTGTCGGCCACGCGCAGCAAACTGCGTCGTCCCAGTGGATCGTTCGGATAGTTCTCGTAAACGTGACCAAAGTAGGTGCGCGAACGCGCGTACTTCTTGTCGTTGAAGGCTGCTTCGCCCTTGGCGAAAATCTCTTCCTTCGCCAGATTGAGTAGTTCCGGGTTCGCTGCAGCTTTCGGCGTGCGGCGGATTGTGTTGCAAGCCCCGCTCAGAAAAGTGAGCAGAATGAGTAGCGGTAGTAGTTTCCTGGTCAAAATTGATTCCTCCGTGACTTATGCGATGGCTGAAGCGCGTAACTGTCTGATGGCGAGGGCCGGGTCAGGTTGACCGAACACAGCCGAACCGGCGACCAGTATGGAAGCTCCGGCCCTGACTACTGATGCAATCGTGTGCGGATCAACGCCTCCATCGACTTCGATCTCGACGTCGAGGTTACGCTGCTCGATCACGTTTCGAATCCTTTCGATCTTCCGAACGCCCTCGCTGATGAATTTCTGCCCGCCGAAGCCGGGATTCACGGTCATGACCAGAACAAAATCGCAATGGTCCAGGAGATCTTCGATCGCGGAGCATGCTGTGCCCGGGTTCAAAGCAACTCCCGCCTTGGCCCCACCCCTTCGAATCATGCCGAGCGCCCGGTGTATGTGCGGGTCGGCCTCAATGTGGACCGAGATCATGTTCGCACCTGCTTCCAGGAATTCCGGAATGAACTGTTGAGGATGAGTGATCATCAGATGACAATCAAAAGGAAGGCTGGTTACTTTTCTCAATGCTCGTATGACGGGTGGACCAATCGTAAGGTTCGGTACGAAATGTCCATCCATCACGTCGAGATGAACCAGATCGGCACCACCCTGCTCGATGGTCTGGAGAGCATCCGCAAGTCGGGCAAAATCGGCCGAAAGAATCGAGGGAGCAATCCTCACCTGCCTTCTCATAGCGGTGGCGC
>JBKJUK010000283.1:0-8515 GCA_046590705.1 Thermoanaerobaculia bacterium | reverse complement strand
ATGACGACTCTCCTGCTGATGCTCCGCAATCCTGTTTCTTTCTCTCAGTCGCCGCGCAGCGCGGTCCGGCGCTCGGGATGACGACGCCTTCTGTGCTGCCCAGAGATTCCTGTTTCTTCTCGCTCAGTCGTAGCGCGGGGTGCTCCACGCTTCGAACCACCTCGAGGCGGGTCGTGAAGTGATGTTGCCTTCACTCCGGCCCCCGGCCCCCGGCCCCGAAACGGCTTTCCCCATTTACTTCTCACCGTCAGATTCCAAATCCGGTAGCATGGTCGCTACGTATTCCAAGAGACCATGAAATCCCAAGCGCTCGTTCTACTCTGCGGTGACACGCGGATTGAGGAGAAGAAGAAGGGACTTCCTGCGGGCTTTCTGAAGAAGCTGCGCGGTGACGTCGCTGCCCGCTTCTCCCGTCACGATGCGGTCGAGCTGGTGATCGCGTCGGATCGATCTTCGGCTTTCGAGCTCGGTACCGGAAATGAGCGCGAGTCGTCCGTTCCCGAAACCTTCGCGGAGAAGATCAGAAGGTCCGTCGAGTACTGCACGCGCAGAGGTGCGACTTCCGTCGTCGTTCTGGCCGGCGACGTCGCCGGTATCACGTGCGAAATCATCGACTCGGCCTTCGCTCAACTGGACTCGCACGAAGCACGAGCCGTCCTGGGCCCCAGCCGCGACGGCGGCCTGTATCTGATCGGGCTCAATCAACCTACGATCAATCAGAACATCGCCTGGCATGACGTGCAGTGGTTCAGGGTGACCACAGGCGCAAGCGTACGTTCTGTTCTCGAGCGAGCGGTCTGCACGATCTCTGTACTTTCACGCCATGATGACATCGACAGCCGAGCGGACGCTCTGCGGACAGCGCGTGCACTTCGCGGCGTGTTCCGGCGCCTTGGTGAAATCCTGATCGCTCAGCTCAGCGCTCCGTTCTGGTTTGCATCCCGGCCCGTTCTCGCCGATACACGATGCCTTCGAGCCGGCGTTCGCCAGCTCCGCCCGCCACCCCGGTAGCTCGCCAGCTGCCACCCTCGACTATTTCCTGCCCAGCGCCCTGACCGGCGTGACGAGCATCCATTTGTACGGAGGTTTCCTTGACTGTTCTTGCAGAGAACACCCCGCTTCATCTGCCACATCTCTCGAAATTCGAGCACAACGGAATTACATACGCCATCGATGGCGACGCGCCGAACTGGATCGCTGTCGAAAAAGGAGGGGCGGAGGTCCTCGACTGGGTCAGCGCAGCTGCAGGCGATGGTCAGGCAATGCGGTTTGGTGCCCTGGTGGCACGGTACGCTTCCGAGAAGCGTCTGGAAGCAGGGAAAGCCTGGGTGCACGTGCATGACTTCATGCGCACGCTCGACCGCGCCGGCATCGTGAGCGACCAGCCGTTCGCACGTCCGGAATACCCGGGAAGAGCGGCGCTGATCAAACCAGAAGGGCTCCGCGAGTTATGGTTGCAGATCAACAACAACTGCAATCTCGCCTGCACACATTGTCTGGTCTCGTCAGGCCCGGGAGGCATTCCGGGGCTGCCCAGCGAAGCGCTCATTACACTCGTCGATCGTGCCAAAGCTCTCGGCGCCGAGCGCGTCTACATCACCGGTGGTGAGCCGTTCCTCCGACGCGATATATTCGATCTGGCCCGTCACATCACCGAGACCCACCAACTCGAGCTGATCGTCCTCACCAACGCCACAATGTTCGCCGGACGCGTCAAAGAAAATCTCGCCACGCTCGACCGCACCAAAGTGCGTTTCCAGGTGTCGATCGATGGCGCGCGTCCCGAGACCAACGATCCAATCCGCGGCACGGGCACATTCTACAAAGCGCTCGAGGGCGCTGAACTTCTTGCGAACCTCGGCTTCGACGTATCACTCACCACCGTAACGACCGAGGAAAATCTGAATGAGCTCGATCAGATCCCGGCCATCGTGAAGAGCGTCGGGGCCAAGAGTCAGCACCTCATGTGGAGCCACAAACGGGGCCGCGCCGTTGAATCCGATAACGGATTTTTCCCCGATCAGGCACCGCTCACAGCGGCTGTTCTCCGCGTCATCGACTCGGCGCGTGCGCATGGCACCACGCTCGATAATCTCGAAGCAGTTCGCCGCCGCGTGAACGGAATGCCCGGTCTCAAATATGACCTCGGCAACGCTGCCTGGGACTCGCTGTGCGTGTATGCCGACGGAAAGGTTTTTCCGTCCGCAGCGCTGGCGAACGAGGCCGCCCTCGAATGCGGCGATGTCACACGTGACGATCTCGAACAGATCATGAACACATCTCCAGTCGTTCAGAAGCTCCGCAACGCCTCGCTGGTACACAACGTCGCTTTGGTTGGCGACCCGTACCGCTTCTTCACCGGCGGTGGTGATCTGGAGCACGCCTGGTGCTTCACGGGCGACGTTCACGGCGTCGATCCTTACTATCCGATTTCGGTCGAGCTCACGCGCCAGGTCATGATCGAGCTCGGTGAGGAAAAGCGGGATCGAAAGAACTCGAAGTCCGGCTATGACGCACCGCTGGTGCTGCACGCGATGGGCGACGGCGCCATTGCCTGCGGTACGGCTGACGGCAATCTTGCCGAGGAGCCGGTGCTGACGCTTCACTCGAACTGTGTGCTCTCGTTCGACGTCGACAAGCCGCGGCAGAAGGTTCGCGAGTTCTACGGCGCCGCCGCAGACGTTCCTCAAGCCGAGCTCTGTTGTCCGACGAAGTACGATGACAGCGCCACCGCACACATTCCTCAGGACGTCCTCGATCGCTTCTATGGATGCGGATCACCGATGACCACCGCTGGAATCAAGGAAGGGGAGACAGTTGTCGACCTTGGCTCCGGTGCGGGCATCGATGTCTTCATCGCCGCCAAGTTCGTTGGTGCAACCGGGAAATCCATCGGTGTGGACATGACCGACCGCATGCTCAGCGTCGCTCGCGAAAACCAGCCGAAGGTTGCAGAGGCTCTGGGCTACGACTCTGTCGAATTCCGCGAAGGCTTCCTCGAAAAGATTCCGGTGGAATCGAAGTCAGTCGACCTGGTCACGTCGAATTGTGTCGTGAACCTGTCGCCGGACAAGCCGCGGGTATTCGAAGAGATCTGGCGCGTGCTGAAGGATCACGGGCGCATCCTGATCTCCGACATCGTGTCCGAGACGCGCGTTCCGCCGCATCTCAAGGTGAACGCCCAGCTCTGGGGTGAATGCCTCGTTGGAGCACTGACCCAGGAGGAGTTTCTGGCGGAGCTCGAGCGGGCCGGCTTCTACGGTCTGGAGGTGCTGAAGAAGACCTACTGGAAAGACGTGGAGGGTGCTCCCTTCTATTCGGTGACGGTACGCGGATTCAAGTTCGAGAAAACTGAAGGGTGCGTGTTCAAGGGACATCAGGCCATTTATCTCGGCCCGGGCAAAGCCTTCGTTGATGAGGAAGGGCACCAGTTTCCACGTAACGAGCCCTACGAAATCTGCACGGACACCGTTGCGAAACTCAGCAACCCGCCATACAGGAGCTTCTTCGCGGTCCTGCAGCCAGGGGCAGAGCGGGCCGAATACGCCTGCTCCGGACCGGACGGGGAAGCCTGCTGCTAAGCCATCCGATGAATCGAACTCTTTCTGCGGCCTTTGCACTTCTGCTGGCAGTGGCAGCGCACGCTCAAAGCCCGGCGTCGCCGCAGCCAACCACACCGACGGGCGAGTCGGTGGCAAAAACCGCTCCCTCTCCGGACGCGCCGTCGGTAAGGGTCGGCGGTACGCTTTTCATGGATTACACGTTCAACGACGAGCCTGAGATACGCGACGCGGCCGGTAATCTCGTGCAAGGCGATACCTTCAACGTCTCCCGGACCTATTTGAATATCACCGGCAATCTCAATCGTCGGATCAACTTCAGGATTACGCCGGATATCGTGAGGGAGAGCGGATCAGGCAGTTCGCTCAACGGCAGCTACACCTATCGTCTGAAGTTCGCATACGCACAGCTGAATCTCGACGAATGGTTCACGCAAGGAAGCTGGTTGCGCGCAGGATTGCATCAGACCCCATATCTCGAAACCATCGAGAGCGTTTATCGCTATCGTTTCCAGGGGCCGACGTTCACTGACCGCGAAGGGTTTCTCATCTCCTCTGACTTCGGGGTCTCCGGGCGTTATGTCCTGCCTTCCGAGTACGGAGATGTACAGGCCGGGGTGTACAACGGCGAAGGTTTCCAACGCAGCGAACAGAACGATCAGAAAGCGCTTATGGCACGCATCACCATTCGACCGATGCCTGGTGCAGCAATCGGGAAAGGCCTCCGCGTAGGCCTGTTTTACGACGATGATCATTACTTTCGCGGCGCGGCGCGACGCCGTATCTCGCCCTTCGTTCTGTTCGAACACGCGCGCGTGAACGCAGGTTTCGAATATCTGCAGGCCACCGACCGCTCCACCGCAGCTGCGACCGAAGTAGAAGCCAGCGGGTTTTCAGTTTGGGTGGTGCCCCGGCTGACGAAGAGCATCGACCTGTTGTTGCGTCACGATTCGCTCAACCCCGACGAGAATTTCAGAGAGCAGAAGAAGACCCGGGACATTGCGGGTGTGGCCTACTGGATTCCGAAGCTACAGAGAGTTACCTCCGCTGTGATGCTCGACGCCGAGCGTGTGCAATACGACAGCATCGACCGCGCCGATGAAACCCGCTACGCAGTGCATTTCCTGCTGACATTTTGATCATGCAAAAAACTGTCGAAAAAGTTCTGATGCCGATCTTGCGTGGATCCGGTCCACGAGAGCGCGCGAAATCAGAGGCGGAGAAAACATGAAGAAAGCTGCTGCAATCTCGCTCCTGTTCATCAGTACTACCGTGTCGTACGCGGCAACACTCCGGGTGAACGGTTCAACTACCGTAAATCCGGTGGCCGTCGAGGCCGCTGAAACGTTGCGTGCACAGAAGAAAATGACCATCACCGTCGATACGCAAGGCGGTTCATCCGGCGGTATCTCCGGCGTGGGCGACGGGTCCATCGAAGTCGGTATGTCGAGCAAGCCGATCACGATCGAGGACCGGCGGAAATACCCTCGTGTCCAGTTCGTAGAGACCAGCATCGGAGAAGACGCCGTTGCACTGGTTGTGCACCCGGAGATCTACAACGGCGGCGTGAAGGCCCTGACCAAACAACAGATTCGGGACATCTATGAAGGTCGTGTAACTAACTGGAAAGAGGTCGGTGGTCCCGCCCGCCGGATTGTCTTTCTCAACAAGGAGCCGGGTCGTGGGACGTGGGAAGTCTTTGCAAAGTACGCGTACGGCGACCCGAAGAAGGCACCGGAGGTAAGTCATCCGGAAGTCGGAGCAAACGAAGAGACGCGGAACAAAGTGATCTCCACTCGCGGCGCCATCTCGCAGCTCTCCTCCGCCTGGGCAGTCGGAAACGCCCGGATCAAAGCGGTCGCGCTGAAGCTCGACGACGGTTCGGTTGTAGCTCCGACTGCGGCAAATATCGCCAACGGACGCTATCCGATGTCGCGGCCACTCTTTCTCATCACCAACGGCCCTCCGAAAGGTGATGCGAAGACCTTCATCGACTTCGTCCTCTCACCGCGCGGTCAGAAGCTCGTGAAAAAACATGGCTTCCTCACACTCGCCGAGTTCGTTCCTGCTCGCAAGGCAGCCGGAAAGAAGTGACTTCGAACGTGACACTCGGCAGGCGCAGCGGCCTGGACATGACACGGCTCCTGGCCGTGACAGCGACCATGCTCGCGGTCGGCGTGGTGGCGGCCATCTTTCTCTTCCTGGCCAGCGGGAGTGTCACCGCGCTCGGCCAGGAAGGATTTTCCTTTCTCACTGAGAACCGCTGGTTCTACCGCTCTGCATCCTTTCAGGCGGCGGCGATGATCTATGGCAGTGTCGTCGTGTCCGCGATCGCGCTACTGCTCGCCTGTCCCATTGCTGTGGCCGCAGCGCTCTTCATGTCCGAAGTGTGTAATGAGCGCATGCGCATGGCCTTGAAGACGTTGATCGAACTGCTGGCCGGCGTTCCGTCTGTCGTGTACGGATTGTTAGGGGTACTGGTGTTGCGTGAATGGATGCTCACTCTGTTCGAGAAGTTCGAGCTCGAAGCATACTCCGGCGACACGCTGCTCACAGCCGGTGTACTACTGGCGGTGATGATTCTCCCTACCATGACCACTCTGGCCGATGATGCTTTTCGATCGGTCCCTTCCAGTTACAGAGATGCGGCACGTGGTCTGGGACTTACGCGGGCCGAGACCGCTCTTTCCGTGGTGCTCCGGCAATCGCGCGCCGCGCTCGGTGGCGTTTTTCTGCTGGCGCTGGGACGTGCGCTCGGCGAGACGATTGCGGTCTTCCTGGTGGTCGGAAGGGCCGACAACCGACTCCCCGCACCGGGCGATTTTCTACTGTCACTCGTCGACGCCGGACAGACCATCACATCCAAACTGGGCGGTGCCGAAACGAACATTGCCATCGGTGACAACCTGCACACCTCGGCCCTCCTCGGACTCGGTCTGGTGCTCTTCGTCAGCGTCGTCAGTCTTACGATCGCGGCAGAAATGCTTCGATCGCGTTTCGGTAAGGGTGCTTCTTGACGCGGCGTCGAACAATCGACCGCGCTTTCACGATTGCCTGCGCGGTCGGGATGGCCACGTCGCTGGTCATCATCGGCCTGGTGATCACCACGGTGGTCATGCGTGGCGCGCCAGCACTCTCATGGAACTTTGTGTCCGACGAGTCTCGTGAGGCCGGCGCGCAGGGCGGTATCGTTTACCAGCTGATAGGAACGATCCTGCTGATCGCTACGGCCGCGGTTGTGTCCATCCCGGTTGCGACCGGGGTAGGCTTGACGCACGAACTCTATTCCAGCGACTCGCAGCGTCGCGTACTCAATACGACCCTGCAGGCACTCAACGCTGTGCCGTCCATCGTCTTCGGCCTGTTCGGTCTCGCTTTGTTTGTGCAGTACTTCGGGTTCAGAAAGTCGTGGTTCGCCGGCGGCATCGTGCTGGCAATGATGATCCTGCCGACCCTTTCCCTCACATTCGTCGAAAGGCTTCGCGCAATTCCCCGCATGACAATCGAAGCCGCGACCGGACTGGGACTTCGCCGCTCGCAGATCGCCCGCCACGTCCTGCTGCCGCAAGGCATCTCAGGACTCGTTACCGGTACGCTGCTCGGTCTCGCACGAGCGGCAGGCGAGACAGCTCCGATCATGTTCACGGCTGCGATCTTTTCGGGGGCGACTGTGCCTACGGGCGTAGTGGACAGCCCGGTGCTCGCGCTTCCCTATCACATATTCGTGCTGGCGCAGGACTCGTTCGACCCGTCCAGCGCTGGAAAAATGTGGGGAAGCGCCACGGTGTTGTTGTTCCTGGTCCTGTTACTTTCCGCAGTAGCAATACCAATCCGCATGAAGATGCACGAGGAGGCACGGCGTGCCTGATGATGAACAGCTTCTGCGACCAGTGCTCGCAACCGTAGGCCTGTCGATCACGACTTCCGACGGAAAGACACTGCTTCGTGACGTGAACCTCGACATTCCGCGTCGGCTCGTAACCGGCATCATCGGACCGTCAGGGTCTGGCAAGTCCACCATGCTCAAGGCTCTGAACCGGCTGATCGATCTCACGCCTTCACTGCGTGTGAGCGGCCGGGTCCTGTTCGAAGGTAGCGATACGCGAGCAGCGACGGTCGATGCGGATGAACTTCGTCGCCGGGTCGGGATCGTCTTCCAGCAGCCCGTGATGTTTCCCGGGTCCGTAGAAGCCAACGTACTGTTCGCGGCGAAACGTCTCGGTGTCGCCACCAGAGCAAACCGCACCGAGGTGCTCGAGAGTGCCTTGCAGCAGGCCAGTCTCTGGGACGAAGTCAAAGATCGACTGACACATTCCGCAGCGACGTTGTCGATCGGCCAGCAGCAGCGTCTGGCCATTGCCCGCACTCTCGCCGGAAATCCCGACGTCATCCTCATGGACGAGCCGACCTCCGCACTCGATCCTCGCGTCACCGAGGTCATCGAACAGTCGATCCGTTCGCTCATCCAGACGAAGACTGTCGTGCTCGTGACGCATCACCTCGAACAGGCTCGACGCCTGTGCGACTACATCGCCTGTCTCTGTATGCGCGACGGAGCTGGCGAGCTGATGGAATCCGACTCATGCGAGGTCGTCTTCTGCTCGCCTCGATCCGAAGAGGCGCGCAAATACCTCGGAATTCGCTGCTGACGGAAAGCGATCGATTGGCAGCGTGTGTGGACCTTTGTCGAGTAGACCGCACAGTGTGGCGCAGGCAATCCTGCCTGCGGCGGGGGAACGCCGACGCAAACACCAATGCGGGACTGAGGAGATCGAACTCCCCCGAACAGACGTATCGTCATTCCGATGAGCACGCGAAGAGGGCGCGAGCTTGCGCGGTGTGCAGCGCGAAGAGGAATCTCCGTTCCGCGCCGCGAGGGTCGTGCTGCTTCACCGCGTCGGCGCGGACCGGAGATTCCTCTTCGCAGTGACTGCTGCGACGTGTCAGAGGATCAC
>JBKJUK010000247.1:0-3413 GCA_046590705.1 Thermoanaerobaculia bacterium | reverse complement strand
AACGATTTGCGGGGGGGCGCCGGTCTTCGAAGTAGTCTTTACCTGCGGCGATGGTGGCCATGGGAATGCGCACCGATGCGCCGCGGTCGCTGCGACCGTGACGGAATTCGGTGATCGGCGCGGTCTCGTGCAGTCCGGTCAGTCGTTCTTCGTTGTGTGCTCCGTAAACTTTCATGTGTTCTTCGTGACGAGGTGCGAGCTTGAGCATGGCATCTTCGATCACTTTGAGTCCGCCATCTTCACGCATCGCTTTGGTGCTGAAGTTGGTGTGCGCTCCGGCACCGTTCCAGTCCCCTTTCACGGGCTTCGGGTAAAGCGTCGCGCTCACGCCGAAATCCTCTCCGATCCGGTACAGGAGCCAGCGTCCGAGCCAAAGCTGATCACCCATTTCCAGAGGCCCGATCGGTCCAATCTGGAATTCCCACTGCGCAGGCATCACCTCGGCGTTCGTACCCTCGATCGAGAGCCCTGCACGCATACAGGCTTCCGCGTGCGCCTCGACGATCTCACGTCCGAAGACTTCATCCACTCCCACACCGCAGTAGTAGCCGCCCTGCGGTGCAGGGAAACCTTTGTCCGGCCAGCCGAGAGGCTTGTTGCCGTCGAAGAAGGTGTACTCCTGTTCGATCCCGAACCAGGCATCTTCCTTCTCATGCTTTTCGGCAATGGTGCGCAGATGTGCGCGGTGATTGCTGGGGTGCACGCTGCCATCGGGGTTGAGCACTTCGCACAAAACCAGAACGTCGCCTTCGCGATGGAGCGGATCGGGAACGATCTTCACCGGCCGAAGCAGAAGGTCGCTGAAATGTCCCTGGGCCTGGTATGTGCTCGAACCATCGAAGCCCCAGTCGGGGAGATCCTTCAGCGATTTGACAGGGCCTTCGATAATCTTCGTTTTCGAGCGCAGTTTTGCGGTCGGCTTCTGTCCGTCAATCCAGATGTATTCAGCGGTTATTCTGGCCATGGTCATCCTCCTGAGTGCAATCGCCGAGAAAATAGCAGAAGTCGGCCTGCGCGGCTCGGAAAAAAGCCGGCCTCAGTTTCCGTGGCTCGTCGAGCGGTTCAGTCTTTCCGGTTTCGGCTGTCGTCCATGGGTGACTTCTCGACGAACCTTTGGGCGATGGCGGCCCCCGAAGCAAATTTCTGAGCGGGTTCCTGACTCACGACAGTGCGCCCTTTGCCTTCAGCTTTGGCCTGATACATGGCCTGATCTGCACGACGGAGAAGATCGTTCTTCCTGTGTTCGCGAGTCGACTGAGGTGCATCTGACCCGGTGTAGAGCGCGACTCCGAGGGAAGCGGAGAGAAAGTTGGCGAGGTTCACGGCGGGGAGTCCGAACCCGTACTCACGATTCAGGAACGTGGCGTTGCGAATGACGGACTCGATCTCGCCGGCAATTCGCGCACCCTCGGCAAGTCCCGTCGACGGAAGAATCATGACGAACTCGTCTCCACCGTAGCGGCTGACCACGGCCCGCTCCTCCTCCAGCGTTCGCTTCAGGAGATATCCAACCTCCCGAAGTACCTGACTGCCGGCGAGGTGGCCATACTGATCGTTGATCTTTTTGAAGTTGTCGAGGTCCATGAAGATCAGCGTGCATTCCTGCTGCAGTTGATCGGCAGTGGCCAGCGTTTCGCTCAGGCAGACATGGAACCAGCGGTCATTGAAGAGGCCGGTCAGGTCATCACGCTTGGCGAGTTCGTGTGCGCGTTTGGCGTCGAGCGCGTTCTGGAGCGTGAACGAGGTGTACCCGGCGAAGATCTCCAGCAGGGTCATGTCCCGATCTGAAAAGACCTTCTCGTCGCTTCTGTTGATCAGTTCCAGAACACCGCATACCGTTTTGCCGATGTAAATCGGCACGCAGACGATTGACTGCGTCTTGAATCCCGTCTGCTCGTCGATCTCTCCAAAGAAGAATTCGTCGCGTTCGACGTCACGCGAAAGGTAGGGCGTGCCGGTGAGGTAGACCCGCCCGGCGATGCCATTGCTGGCCGAGATGGACTGGCCCAGCAGCGCGGCGCTGCCTTCGCCGAAGGTTGCGATGAACGCGAGTTCGTTGTCCTCCCGTGAGCCTGCTTTCCTGAAGGGATCGTCGAGCAGAATCGAACCTGACTCGGAAGGAACGAACTCGTAGGCTTTACGCAGGATCTGCTGAAGGATCTGGTCGAGACTGATCTCGCTGCGAAGCGAGAAGCTGGCCTTTTGTCGCTCGAGGAAACGCCCGAGCTCATTCGGCTCCAGAGAGTGGCATTCATTCATGAGCAGAAGTCTCGATGTGAGTCGCAGCCATTATAGGCTCTGCGCTGCCTCTTGGCGATTCGCCTGCTCCACGAAGTGCTCTTCGGCAATCCGGGCCTCCCTTTCGAAGGCGATCTCCTGGTAGGCCCTGTTGAACGGGAGACCGCGGGCAACGTTCTCGGAGAAGTCACGAAAGTAGAGATAGAGAAAGCGAATCAATCCGTGCTCCTCAACCTGTCGTACATGTTCGAGTTCATGAACGAGAAGTCTCTCGAATTCCAGTTCGTCCACAATCAGCACCGACTCCCTCAGATAAATTGTCTTTCGAAGCGTCAATCCGATCACTCCGCTCATGAAGGGCCGCAGCATCAGGGGAAGCCCCACGCGCACGCAGGCTCCGTTCCGCTCGACGAGGCGAGCTAGACGAGCAGGCAGGGTGACTTCAGTTCTCATGAATCTCTCATTCTCTGCTACAACCCAATCCCGATTGCAAACATCCACTGGTACGAGGAGCCGTAAATGAAATCAAGCCTGCTTGCCGCACTGTCCATCCTTACCCTTACTGCCCTTCCCGCCTCGGCGCAACAGGACTTCAGCAAGATCGAGATCAAGATTACGAAGGTCGCCGGCACGGTGCACCTTCTCGAAGGTGCGGGGGGGAACATCGGCGTCTCGATCGGCGAGGACGGAATCGTGATGGTGGACGACCAGTTCGCCCCGCTCGCTCCGAAGATCAAAGAAGTACTCAAGACGTTGACCGAGAAGCCGCTTCGCTTCGTGCTGAACACCCATTTCCATGGTGACCACACCGGGGGGAATGAGGCGTTCGGACAGATGGCACCAATCGTTGCGCATACCAATGTCCGCAAGCGTCTGGTCTCAGAGCCCGAGCGGAAGACCGTGGCCGGCCTCCCCGTCCTCACCTTCGACGACAAGGTGACCATTCACCTCAACGGGGAAGACATCCGCGCCATTCACATGCCGAATGGCCACACCGATGGCGACGCGGTGGTGTACTTCACGAAGTCCAACGTGATCCATCTTGGCGATCACTACTTCGCCGGGCGATTCCCGTTCATCGACCTCAAGAGTGGAGGGTCGGTCCGCGGCCTGATCGCGAACCTCGAAGGCGTCGGGAAGCTCGTGCCGGCCGACGTAAAGATCATCGCGGCCTG
>JBKJUK010000223.1:0-16206 GCA_046590705.1 Thermoanaerobaculia bacterium | reverse complement strand
CAAACGAACTTCGATCAGACGATAGTCAGCATCGTGTATATAGGTGACGACTCGGCCTCGCCAGTCGGTGACGGTGGCGAGAAGATCGCCCTTGTATGTGAGCCTGGTCTGACGCCCCACCGGATCGACGATGGCCCGGAGCTGACCCTCTGGGCCGTACAGATAGCGGATTACATTGCCGCTGCCGGGGTTCGTCGGCACATAGAACTCGTCGCTCTCTGACAGGAGACGACCTTCTTCGTCAAAGTTCGAGAATTTGTAGCGCTGGTCGCGGAGCAGCCAGCCCCGTTCCGTTTTCGCCAGCTTCAGGAACAGCCCTGGCGGACCCTGGTACTTGTTCGGGTACGTGTTCGCGGTCTGCTTGAAAAGCCAGATCTCGCCCGCGCCATCGTGATATTCGACGGTACCGTTCGGCAGTGGACGCACGTGTCGAAAAATCGCCGCATCCCAGCCGATGCCCATCGGAGTCCCGACCAGAGTTCGCGAGCGGTAGGTCCGATCGATGATGACGTTCCATCCGGCACGGCCGCCGGCATCGAGATCGACAGCACTTACTTCGAGTTCTCCGGAGTGGTGATGATGCGTACCCTGAAGCGCACCCCTCGCCATGGCTCGCCCTTGAATCAACCCTGAGAAAAACAAGAGAAGAAACAGCGCTGAGACTCGAACGAACGAATGACTACCGGCGGGCTGCATTGCAGGTCCTTCTGCTGATGGGTTGTACCTGAATCGGGGGAGGCGGCGAGATTACGTGTGGTTAGGGATGCTGTCAAGAATCTCGCTGACAGTTGGATAGTGTTTTCGGGGCGCTCACGTTCTGCTCAGGGAGTGAGCGCTTGGATGCCGTTGGCCGAAGTTTTCATCG
The DNA here is from genome assembly GCA_046590705.1 of Thermoanaerobaculia bacterium. Classification (GTDB taxonomy): domain Bacteria; phylum Acidobacteriota; class Thermoanaerobaculia; order Gp7-AA8; family Gp7-AA8; genus JBKJUK01. The sequence continues at coordinate 15,341 of JBKJUK010000223.1, read as the reverse complement.
ACTTCGAGTTTCGCGACGTGCGAGGGGTCGCGCTGCCTCCCCCTCCAGATGAACGGCCCCGGAAGGATGGCGGGGTCAGACATCGGTAACGGCGATCCGAACCGGGACTCGACCGTTACAGTTGCCGACCTCTTCTATCTCATCAATCACCTCTTCCCGGGAGGACCCGCGCCGCTGTGACGTTGGGAGATGCGGCTCTTCACTTGTTCCTGATTTGCTACCTGACTACAGGCTCACCCTGCACCAGGGCATCGGATTTGCTCCCGGAGTTCTCATGCAATCTGATTCCGAAGGAAGTTCTCGCAGCCTCGGCGCGGTCATCAAGGGTTTGACCGAAGACCTCTCAACACTCTTCAGAAGTGAAATCGCCCTCGCTAAACTGGAGATCCGTGAATCACTGGCGGGCCTCGGTGGCATCGGTGCCCTGCTGGCGACGGCTCTTTTCTTCGCGCTGTTCGGCCTCGCATTTCTGCTCGTCACAGCGATTCTGGCACTGGCACTGGTGATTCCCGCGTGGGCTGCCACCTTGATCGTTGGTGTGATTCTGCTGGCCCTCGCCACGATCCTCGCTCTGATGGCGAAGCGAAGAATCGGCCAGGTCAAGCTTGTCCCGAGTGGTGCCATTGGTAACATGAAGCAGGACATTCAGCTGATCAAAGCCGACCTGTCTCGAATGAAGGAGAATGCATCCGATGTCTGAAGATCGAGAGCACCTGCGTCAGCACATCGAACTTGCAATCGAGCGGGCCCGTGAAGGGGTCAGCGAACGCATCGACGAGCTCGACGGAAAGTTGAACGGGCGGCTAAATTTCAGTGAGATGGCCGCCGATCATGCGCCGCAGATCCTCGGTGCAGGCCTCGGGCTCGGATTTCTGATCGGGTTCGGCGTTCCGAAGATTCTCCTTCGCAGCGTGCAGCTGGTTGTGCCTCTGGTTCTGGCCGTCAAGATTGCGCAGAAACAACTCGGATCTCGCGACACGCACGACGGCCCTTTCTGAACTCGTAGGTGGTAGGTCTCGTTGGTCGCTCTCTCAAGTGACACTCGACGTCCACGTTGCCCGGGCCGTATCGTGTTCGAGCCGCAGCCGTTGACCTTGCCTCTACTCCGGCCCCATGACTCCGGCCCCCGGCCCAAAGGTTCCTCAAGCCTTCCTGATATACATTCCTCCCGGGAGCGCACTTACCTTGCCGTCCATCTCGAACCGGAGCAGGGTCTCTGCGAGTTGTCCAGCTGGACGACCTGTTTTCAGGGCCAGCTGGTCGGGGTGGATTCCCATTTCTCTTGGTATCAGCTCGAGAATTGGATCGTGCTCATGTTTCGTCCCGGCCCTGTCGAGCGCAGGACGGAGATCGGGGAGCTCTTCGAAAAGGTCCTCGATCGAATGCAGAAGCTTTGCACCGTACTGGATCAGGCGGTGAGGACCCTCCGAGCGATCCGAAAAAATGGGTCCGGGGACCGCGAAAACTTCCCGACCCTGCTCGGCGGCCATGCGTGCGGTGATCAAGGATCCGCTCCTGTCATTCGCTTCGACGATGATCACGCCGGAAACGAGGCCCGAGATCAGTCGATTTCGCATCGGGAAGTTTCTCGCAAGTGGTGGAGTTCCGCGGGGAAACTCCGAGAGCAGCAGTCCTCGGTTGCTGATCTCAGCGGACAGCGCGCGATGCGATTTCGGGTACACCAGTTCAATTCCCGTTCCCATCACGGCGATCGTAGCCCCACATTCGAGCGCCCCACGGTGTGCCGCCGCGTCGATCCCGCGGGCCATTCCTGAGACGACCGTCAGGCCGGCCGCGGCGAGTTCGCGTCCGAGTTTACCGGCAACGTTCACTCCGTATGGAGTGGCTCGTCTCGATCCCACGATGGCGATGGATGGCCGTTGCAGGATGCTGCGATCTCCGCGCACGTGGAGAACCAGTGGCGGGTCGAAGATTTCGCGGAGCAGACGAGGATAGTCGTCGTCGGTCAGAACGATCACCTGCTCCCGGATTGCGCTTACCTCGCGCTGGATCTCGGGGAGGGCCAGCGGATTCCGCAGCATGCGGGCCTCGGCATCAGAGATGGAGAGCAGCGATTTGAGCGCTGCAACAGGGTGGTCGCAGAGAACGTCCAGCGAGTCGGAGAATTCTACGAGCAGCCGGATCCGAGAGGGACTGAGGAACGTTAATAGTGAGCAGGCGATCAGTCGATCGCGAGTTTGCTGAGAAGTTTCTTCGAGCATCCGATGTTGGACGCAATTGAGAGAGACAACCGGCGCAGTTGTGGGAAACTGCCGGTCATTATAATCGGTGGACCCGCGGGCAGCAACTTGTCCTGTCTGAGATTGGCAGTACACCTGATTTCCAGTTCGGGAGAACAGCATGCGTAGTCGCACAGTGATTGCAGCGTTCGTAGTAGTCGGCTCCATGACCCTCGGCGGGTGCTCGAGCGGAATGGATCACTCGAACTCGCAGCTCGAAGTCGGAGTTCGAGCGGCTCGGATGAACCTCTGGCGGGAAGCATTGTTTCGCTTTCAACGAGCCGTGCAGATCGCGCCGGCTGACGCCATGGCGCAGAACAACCTGGCCGTCGCGTATGAGGGAACCGGCGATTTCGAGAAGGCCCGTGCGGCATACACCGAAGCGCTCAGGCTGGACAAATCAAATCAGTACATTCAGAAAAACTACAGTCGCTTCGTGGAGTTCTACTCCAAGAATCGCAAGCGGGAGATGGGACGTGGGAGCGCGACCCCTCCAGCTGCTGGCACTGCGGACACTCCGGCAGCGTCGACGGCTCCGAGGCCGGCTCCTCCGGTGGTTCCCACTCCACCCACGCCGAAGCCGACCAGCAGTAGTACTCCTGCAAATCCGAATCAGGGAGCGTCACGATGAACCGAGCGGCAATGGCAGTCTGCTTTCTGTTCACCACAACGGCGATAGCGCAGGCTGGCGTGGTCGAAGTGAAACTCAAGCTGCCGGTCAAACCGAAGCTCTCGGTCGCCGGAGATGAGAAGCTGGTGGTGGCCCCTTTCGTCATTAATCCAGCAGACCGTGATACCAAGGTCGACCGTGCCTCAAAAGTGGATGTCCAGGCAGAGTTCGCACGCTACATCAAGAAGCAGATCACCAAGTCGACCAAGATGAGGGTTGTGGACGCTGGCGACACTACCTTGCCCGGAAATGACCTCAAGGCGCTCGAGGCGAATCGCGATTACTGGAAGGCGCTCGCGGCAAAGACCGGAGCAGACTACGTAATTTCCGGTGTCATCGACTTCGATATCGAGGACAAGTCCGGTTACAAGACCGAGGAGTATGTCTCGCCGGTTGATGGTCGCACCTTTTATCGACAGGTTCTGGTCGAGAGCACTGGATTCGTGTTCGACATCGTGATCTCGGTATTCGATGGCGATAGTGGCGAGAAACTGATCGAAGAGAATTTCCGCGACTTCAAGCAGTTCGATCAGCGCAACTACGATGAGATTCTGGGCCTGTTCGAGAATCTGCGTTCGCTCGAGACTCAGCTGGTCGGTATATTCGTTCCTCAGGAAACAGCGGCTACGCGTTACGTTTTCAGCAGATAGTATTCTTTAGTTCGATAGCTTGAGCAGATTGTGCAGCAGGGTTGCGGGTGCCACCCGGCATATCCCGCGTTCTCTGTTGTCAGGAGGCGCATTTGAAGCGGATTTCGTTTCTGGTGGCAATGCTGGTGCTGGTGCTCGCACCGTCGCAGCTTTTTGCGTTCGGCAAGAACAAAATCGTCTATGACAAATTCGAATGGAAGATCTACCACTCGACCCACTTCGACGTGTACTTTTACGAAGAAGAACGTGAGTCGCTGCAGAAGGTAGTCAACTTCGCCGAGAGCGCATACGACGATCTCTCCCGCAAGTTGAATTTTCAGATTACGAAGAAGGTCCCGCTGATCTTCTACGCCACACACTCAGCCTTCGAGCAGACCAACGTGGAATTGTCCTTCATCCCTGAGGGTGTGGGCGCTTTCGCCACGCCAGTCAGGAACCGCATGGTGCTGCCGATCGACATGCCGGATGAGAAGCTTCTACAGCTGATCACGCACGAGCTCACCCACATATTCGAGTACGAGATTCTGTTCCAGGGAAAACTCGGAAAGGAACTGACCACTCGCCCCCCACTATGGCTGATGGAAGGACTGGCCTCGTACATGGCGCAGGACGAGGACACCAGAGATCGCATGGTGCTTCGCGACGCCGTGGTGAACGACACGCTGCCCTCGGTGAAGCAGGAGTTCGGTGGCTATTTCGCATACCGTTTCGGACACGCCATCTTCGAGTACATGCAGCAGAAGTATGGATGGGAAGGTGTTCGAGACTTCATCTACGAATACCGGAACACGCTCGGGACCTCGGTCGAGAAGCCTCTCAAGCGCGCCTTCGACGTGACCGTCGAGGAATTTGATTCCCGCTTCAGAACCTGGCTGCGCAAGCAGTATCTGCCTGCCCTCATTTCGAAGGGAGAACCGCTGGAGTACGGCGAGCGCTTCACGATCGGAGAGGGCATCAGCAGTCAGGATCTCTCGCCGATGATCTCCCCCTCGGGTGATCTGATGGCTGCGCTCACTACCTACAAGGAAGACGTCGACGTGGCGATCTTCAACGTTCCGGAACGCAAGCTGATCAAGAACCTGACTCGCGGCTACGCCGACGATTACGAATACATCATCGCCCAGGGCTTCACCACCGGGCCGACCATGGGTCGCGACCTGGCCTTCAATCCCAACGGAGATCAGATTGCGTTCTTCGCCAAGAAAGAGCGGGGGAGAAATCTTCTCCTCATCAACGCACAGACCGGCCGCATTCAGCGTTCGGTACCAATGACGGTCGAGCAGCAGCTCAATCCGGTCTATTCACCTGACGGAAAGAAGATTGCGTTCCATGCCTTCGCCGGGAATCAGCCTGACATCTACGTCTACGACGTGGAGAGCGGGACCATCAGTAATCTGACCCGGGATGCTTTCTTCGACGCCGCGCCGGTCTATTCACCGGACGGCCGCTCGCTGGTCTACTCGTCAGTGGTGAATGGTTACGCGAAACTCTTCCGGCTAGAACTCGCCGATCCGACCAGACGTTTTCAGCTTACCTCGGGGGAGTGGAACGACACCGACGCCTACTTCTCCCCGGACGGAAAGCGCATCTTCTACGCCTCGGATCGTCAGACCGGACGCAATAGCGCGGAGGCCTCGCAACTGCTGGAGCGCGACGAGAACGCCGCGAAGGAGAAGGGAGACACTCCGCCTGCGGACCCGCGCAACTTCGCGGCGTACAACATCTACAGTCTCGATCTCGGATCAGGTGTGGTTCTCCAATACACCGATGTGGTTGGAGGAGCCTTCACTCCGGCTGCTTTCATCGGAGTCGGCGGGAAGGAACGAATCGTTTTCTCGTCGTATTACAAACGCCGCTGGCAGATGTACGTGACGACTACTGATAAGCCACTCCGGACAGCGGAGACCATCGCTCTTCCCACTGAGCCGATTCTTTCGTCCGGGCGAACGACATTCATCCCCCCGGTAGAAGTCGCAATCGACGAAGAGAAAATCGAGAAGTACGGCGGCTTCAAATTGTTCATTGACGACGTTCAGGTGAATGGGGGAGTGAATTCGGACCAGACCCTCGTCTCCCGCTCAGTGATTTACATGAGCGACATGCTTGGAAATCGTCGCTTCATCGCTTCGCTCGATTCTGTTTCCACTTTCTCGAATTTCGACTTCATCTACCTGGACATGACCAGGCGCCTCAATTACGGCTTCCGCCTGTTCGACGATCGGTCCTACTTTGTCAGTCGCGATTTTCGAAGCGGTCAGGTGCAGGATCGCAGACAGCTCTACAGGCAGACCGCTGCGCTGGGGCTGCTCAGCTATCCTTTCGACCGTTACCACCGCGTGGACTTTGGTGGTGGATACATGGTTCGTGATATCGATTATCCGCAGGGCGTTTTCAGGAATGGCCAGCTCGTTCGTGTCTTTCTTCCACGCAGCGACAGCTTCCCGTTGATCAGCAGTACCTTCACCGGTGACAGTGCACAGTTCAAGCAGTTCGGCCCGATCTCCGGAAGGCGATACGAGGTCACGGCTTCCTACGCCGCTGATCTCGAGAACGGAGGCACTCTGTCGAACGATTACGTCGTCGACTTCAGAGAGTACTTCCAGACCTCTGCACGTACGCTAGTTGCGGCCCGCGTATTCGGCGGCTACTCGGATGGCAACTTTCCGAACTTCTACTACTTCGGCGGTCTCGATACGCTGCGCGGTTACGATTTCCGGACCTTCGTTGGAAATCGGGCCATGTTCGCGAACGTAGAGTTTCGTTTTCCGCTGATTGACCTGCTGGCAACCCCAGTCTTCAACCTGACCCAGATCAGAGGTTCACTCTTCTTCGATATCGGCGGCGCGTATTTCAATGGTGAAGAATTCGACTTCATCAGTGATGACAACTCCCTCCAGGATGCTCGCGCCTCCATCGGATACGGGATCGCCTTCAACTTTCTCGGTCTTCAGTTGCACTGGGATTTCGCACGGCGTACGGACCTGAAGACAATCGACGATAAGTTTCGGACCAGCTTCTGGATCGGTCAAACCTTCTGAGAACGTGAGGACAGCGCGGGCAGGGCACGCCAGCAAGTGTTCCTGCCCGTCCGTTGCTTCACGGGCGGCGCTTCAAATGCTCTTGAACCAGAACCTTGCATCAGCGAAGGATGACGAGGTGTCGGACCCGCGCTGATGTATCATCAACGACATTCGGAAAACGAAACTGGATGGGCGGGCTTGAGGCTGGACGAGCGATGGACCTGAGAATCCTTGGCTGTTACGGAGGGGCTGTACCCGGGCATCGAACCACGAATTTCGTAGTGAATGAAACCGTGGCGATCGACGCCGGTGCGCTGGCCTTCTCGCTCGAATTCGAGCAGCAGCTGCAGATCCGACATGTATTCATTTCGCACGCACATCTCGACCACACCAATTCTCTGCCGTTTCTGATCGACAACGTGTTCGGGCTGGCCCCCGGTCCAATTCACGTCTACTCGATTGCACCCGTGCTCGACGCCTTGCGTGCGCACCTGTTTAACGATGTGACCTGGCCTGATTTCTCGGTCATCGAAGACCGTGGCGTTCCAATTTTGCAGTATCACGAGATCAAACCATACGAGCGCGTGGAAGTGGACGGCCTCATGGTGACAGCGGTCCCGGTGAATCACATCGTTCCCTGTGTCGGCTTCCTCGTGGACGACGGGAGCGCTTCTGTTCTCTATTCTTCCGATACAGGACCCTGTCCTGCTCTCTATGAATTCGCGAACAGTACGGTCGGTCTGAAGATGTTCATTACCGAGGTATCGTTCCCGAACGAGATGCAGGAGATCGCGGACCTCTCCCGTCATCTGACGCCCGCGAGTTTTGCGCGGGAGATCTCGCAACTACGACAGGACGTTGACGTGCTTCTCTATCACCTGAAGCCACCCTACATCGCACAGCTTCATGTCGAGATCAGGGCTCTGGGGCTCGACTTCGTGCGCTGCCTCGACCAGGATCGAACGTACCGCATCGGTTAGAGGCAGGCCGAGGTCAGGGGGCCGGAGGCCGGGGCTAATAGACAGACATTCAGTGTTCGGGTCAGGTCGATCGCGATCAGGCGGCTCGAATCGTGCTGCGCCGGTCGGCGATGGTCTCGCGAAGCAATTTGATCAGAGCGCGTTCCTGGATGGAATGTCGCTGCTTGGCGACGGGACTTCCCACTTGCGGTCGTTTCAACGGTGTGAACGACTTGTCGTTGATATAGTCCTGCACGAGTCGAGGGCAGATGTAAGACGAGCGGCAAACGGCTGGCGTGTTGCCAAGCATCGCCGCGGTCGCTTCCACCGCTATGCGGAGCTTCTTCTTTTTGTCCCGTTCGGAAATCGGAGGTTCCTGTTCAGCGAGCGCGATTCCGCAGAGGAGGGTGCCTGCCCAGGTCCGGAAGTCCTTGGCTGTGAAGCGATCCCCGATCACTCGTTGGATATATTCATTCACGTGCCGATCTTTCACGTCCACGACTCTGTCACCTTGCTTGAACTGGAAAAGCTCGTCTCCAGGTAACTTACGTAGCTGCCTGACCAGCTTCGCAACCTGAGCATCGGTAATGGCCCGGCTCTGCGTTTTTCGCCATTTGCCGATGTAATCGAATTGCAGCGTAGAACCTGAGACGCGTACATGTTTTTTGAGCACCGTTGTCAGGCCATAGGTCTGTTCCGAGCGTGCGCTCTCATCGTTGCCTACTCGGAAAAAACCCTGGTCGATCAGCCTCACGATCGCAGCGAGAACCTGGTCTTTGCCGAGGTCGGCGTTGGCCAGATCGTCGATCACGTGCTTTCTGAGTTTCGGGAGCGCTTCTGCGAATTCGACCAGACGTTGGAACTTAGCGTCCTCCTGCTGTTGCCTGAAGCGGGCGTGATAAATGTACTGCGTGCGACCCTTCTTATCCAGACCGATGGCCTGTAGAGGAGCTGCTTCGCCTTTGGCAATTCTGACTTCGGACCAGGCCGGCGGAATGCCGAGGCGTGAGATCCTTTCGATCGTTTTTCTATTGACGATTGCCGAGCCTTCGCTGGAAACGTAATTGAAGCCTTTCTCCTTCGATCCGGCGCGCCGAATGCCCTGCGCATCAAGGTACCAGCGGCGGCGCGTCGCTTTCTTCGGCATAATGCGCGTCGTGGTGCGAGAACAATGCCTTTGAGAGAAGCAGCGAGCGAATGGAAGAACAGGCTTTCGCAGCTGACCTTCCCTCCGGAAGCGCTCACGCGGAAGCAGAGGAACTGGTTCTGGATTCTGACGCTGCTCGTCGGTTTGACGCGACTCTTCGCCGTGGCCAGGTCCGTGTGGGACACGGACGAGGTCCTCTTCTCCCTCAGCGTCGTAGAGTTCAATGTCCCGGGACATCGCCCTCATCCGCCCGGATTTCCGCTGTTCGTTGCGATGGGAAAGCTCATTGCGGCCGCAGGCGTAGAGCCGTTTCGGTCGCTGCAGAGTGTCTCGGTGTTTTTCGCAATGCTGCTGTTTCCGCTCACGTTTCTGCTAGCAAGAGAATTACGTTTCAGCTACGCAGGGTGTGTCGCGGCTGCTTCTTTTCTTTGCTTTCTTCCGAACGTCTGGATCTTCGGTGGTACGGCCTTCAGCGACATCACCTCGCTTACGCTGCTGGTGGGAGGACTAGCGCTGCTGTTGCGCGGCTACCGCAGTTCTCGAGCGTTCTTTGCCGGATGTCTGCTGGCTGGATGTTCAGCCGCTGTGCGTTCACAGAATCTCGCAGTCGCTTTCCTGCCGTTCGTGCTGGCTTGTGCCGGAAGATTTCGCCGACGCTGGTGGATACCGCTGGTCGGGGCCCTGATCATTGGTGTGGTGGTTGCGGGCGCCTATGGAGGCGCGATCGCTGCCTCGAGTTCTGTCGAGGATTACAAGACTGCCATCGCGCATCACAGCGATTACATCTCGAGAGTCGATTCCTTCCGCAATCCAAACCGGCCCCATCTGCTTGCCTTGTCAGACGATTTCTTTTTCCGACAGTACAGGTCACAAGCCGTCTCGATCGTTTTCACGGTTCTCGTTTTGATTTCGCTGCTGACTTTCATCCCGCGGCGGCAATTTGGAGTGCTGCTCACACTGCTTGCCTTCGGGCCGTTTGCGATTCTGGCCTGGATGCTTCTCGACCATCTGAGTGTCGGTCGCTTCTCGATCGGCTATTTGCCGCTGTTCACCTTGCTGGCAGCAGATGGCCTCGAAGCATGCGCCTCGTTCATGTTCTCCTGGAGGAGGCTGGAGCGGAATCGAACGATTCTGTCGGCGACCGGAATCATCGTCGCCTATCTCTTGTACTGGACGGCACCAGCCCTCTGGACAGTTGCAACCACCTTCGCTCCCCCCGAGGCCGCGATCCGCTGGATCAAAGCCAATGTCGATCCGAAGATGGCCACCATCTACGTCGCGTCAGGGGTACTTCCTTTCGCCGAACGCTCCCTTGGTGAATACAGAATGGCCCAGGTCGAGGACGACCGCGGAATTCCGCTCTCGGCTTCTAGAGAGAACGCCTGGATCATCGCGGAAGGGATCTCGAGCGAAAGTACGGCCGTCAATTTTTCTCGACCGCGCAGGCGGCTCTGGAGGATCGTCAGACACCGCTTCTTTGAAGTGTCCGTAATTCCCTTGCGGAACGTCGCGCAGTTCGGCGAGGGTTGGTATGAAGGGGAGAATCAGGGTATCGAGGTCTGGCGCTGGATGGGCTCGCGATCACTTACGGTTCTGCCCGCGCTTCCGGTAGAGGGACAGTTGAGCCTGGTCATGACAGCGCCTCTGGACACGCTGCGCGCAGTTCCGACGGTAACCATCACCCTGGATGGCGTGCATCTTGATCGCTTTCGATTCGACAACTTCAGGATGGAACGAACGTACAAGGTTCTCCCTCTCCGGGATGGAGGGAGACGCCTGGTGATTGAAACCAGTGAGACCGTAAATCCGAAGAAAGAAAACCTGAATGACGACTCCAGAGACCTCGGGCTGGTCCTGCGGACCTTGTCATGGGGAGCCTCGCCAGTCGCGAGATGAGACCTCGGCGAGCGTTGCCCGGGAGCGTTCCCTGACAGTCTATTGAAGCTTGAAGATGACCGGAATCGGCTTCCAGGTCCTCACGCGCTTACCGTCTTTCACTCCCGGTGAAAAGATAGCGTTTCTCACCGCTTTCACGGCAGCCTCGTCGAGTCCCATCCTACGCTTGTCACCGCGCAGGATCCTTACGTCGAGTACGCGTCCCGTCTCCGCCACGAGCGCGCTGAGAATGACCATGCCTTCGATCTTCTGACGAAGAGCCAGAGGTGGATAGACTGGTCGTACCGGCGCGGTGAGTTCGGGGATCGAGTCCAGCTGCGTAATCTCGATCAAATCTCCCTCCCGGATCTGCGGAGTTGCCAGGGGAGTCGGATCGGGTTGCGACTGCTGTGGTGCATTTGCTGTCGCCACGGGTACAGCAACGGGCGGGGGCGGAAGTGCCACGCTCTCATTCTGCTGACGGCGCTGCGCATCGAGTTGCGCCGCCGATGGTGCGGATTCCTCGCGAGGAGCAACGCGTGTGGGTGTGTTGCGCGCGGCGATGGCCGCAGCGGCCGGCTGCGCGGCAGGTTTCAGCCCGCGATTGTATTCGAGCTGTAGTTTGAGCAGCTCCTCCTGCAGCTTCTTGTTGATCGCCGCTTCCCGAGCTTTCTTTCTCTCTGCTTCACTCATCGATGCTTCAGCCTGGGGTGCAGCGGGCGTAGTCCCGGGAGGCAGGGCGGCCACGATCGGCTCTGAGGTCTGCATCGTCGCAGTCGTGGCCGTAACAGCTGGCGCTACGACTGCGGCAGGGGGGACGGGGGTGGATTCCTTCCCGGTGAAGGCGAAGTAGATCCCGACAGCCGAGGCGATGGCAGCAACGAGTGAGGCCGCGACGATGAGCGGAAGTCGATTTTTCACTTCTGGTTCGCTTGGCGCGAAGGGAGGTCTGGGCGGAAGGGGAGGCAGCACTGGAACGGGCTTCGCGGCGGCCGTGGGGACCGACCGAACTGCCGTCTCGATCGTGGATGGAACGACTGAAGATTCGAGCTCCGCTTGTCGAGTCTCGGTTTCGAATTCTTTCTTCAGGAGATTGTGCAGATAGAAAGCGAGATTGAACGTGGTGGGGCTGTACTTCCCTCCAGTGAGGAGAGGAGAGAGTGACTGCCGCATCTCGGCGGCGGACGGGAACCGTTTGGATGGTTCGAAGTTCAACGAGCGTTGAAGAAGACTCTGCAGATCTGCCGGAATTGCTTCCGCGCGTCCGAGAAGTGTAGCTTCCGCCAGCGCGCGCTCTGCGGCGCCGGGCAGGAGTGAGTCGGGCGGCTCCCCACCCGTGAGCATCATAAAGAGCAGGGCGCCGAGCGAGTAAACGTCGGCTACCTTCGTGGCCTCGCCCGACCCCCGGTACTCAGGTGCGAGAAAGGGCGCAACCTCTTTCTCTACGGCTTCCTTCTTCATCATGACGAAAAGAGCACGTCCGAATTGCTGACCGGCGGTGCGCACTTCGCCGTCATCACTGATCCAGACGAATTGAGGAAGCAGTGCGCCATGAACGAGACGAGCGCTCTGGTATCTCAGGTTGCTCAGCGTCTCCAGCGACTGGGCGAGTCTTTCGGCGATCCCGAGTGCCTGCTCGATCGGGATCGGATTCGGTGACTGTCCGCTGCGTGCCTTCTCGATGATGTGACGAAGAGTTCTTCCCGTCGCATATTGGTGCTCGAGGTAGGGAATCCCGTCGATGGCATCGATGCCCTGCTGTTTGACGAACGCTGTTCCTGTAATGGAAGGGGCCACAGCCCGCGGCTGCGTGAGCGCTTCGAAGAAGGCATTCTGATCGATGCCGTCGAGATTGAAACGATGCAGTGCGACCACCGAGCCGATCGTGTTGCCTTCGATCCGACCCGCTCTCCACACCTCTTCGATCGGGTCAGACTCCAGTTTTTCGAAAAGGATGAAGTGGCCGAACTTCTGGTGCGACGAACGATTCACGTGCTACCCCCGGTTAATCTGGAAGGCGTCAAGCTACAACGACATGCGCATGGCGTCAATGCAGTGGCACATGCAGCGGTCAGTGCGAGCGAAATCACGTCCCACGCTAACCGGGAAGTTCATTGGCGTGACCTGACGGAACCCAGGTTGAAAGCTTCAGCGACGCGAGAGCTTCTGTCTGTCCCGATCAGCTGCCCGCTACTGCGGTCCGTTCCGTCTGGCGGCGGCCTGGGCGGCCCGTCGCGCCGCGCCATTTCTCTGAAACTCGTTCACGTTGCGGTTGTGCTCAGCGAGACTGCGCGCGAAGACATGGGATCCGTCGTTACGGGAGACGAAGTAAAGGTAGTCGGTCGAGGCTGGAGATGCTGCAGCGCGAAGTGAGGCGAGGCCTGGATTCGCAATCGGTCCGGGGGGGAACCCCCGTCGCCGGTAGGTGTTGTACTCGGAGTCGGAGCGGAGATCCTCGCGGGTAATGTTCCCGTTCCAGATTCCACGAAGCTTCATGGCGTAGATCACGGTGGGATCGGCCTGTAGCGGCATTTTCAGGCGGTGCCTGTTCAGATAGACAGAGGCTACCACCGGGCGTTCTTTCTCCAGCTGCGCTTCGGTTTCGACGATGGATGCAAGCGTCACCGTGTCGTGCAGATCGAGACCGTTGGTGATGAACGCCAGTTCGCTCCCGAAGTGTTTACGGAAGTTTGCGGTCATCAATTTGATGATTCCGTCGACTGATGTTCCGGGAGTGATCTTATAGGTGTCAGGAAACAGATAACCTTCCACTGAAGTAGCCGCCGGATCGATGTCCCGGATGATCTCGGGATCGGCGGTCTTCTTCTTCCACTCTTCCTTCTTCCCGAAACCCTCGGCGACCATCATCTCTCCAACGGCGAAACGATCGAGACCTTCGCGAATCGTAATGGACTTGAGGATGACGTCGGCTCGAATGAGTTTGTCGAGCACGCCCAGAGGGGATGACGCATTCGAGAACTCGTAGACTCCCGCCTTCAGTGATGCTCCTCGTTGCAGGGTCTTGAGGTACACCAGCGGGACGAAGTCATCGCGCAGCACTCCCTCGCGCTGGAGCATCTTCATGATCGCGCGACTGTTCGAACCGCGGCGGATCTCCACTCGCGTGGAAGCTTCTTTCCAGCCCTTGTAGGGAGTGGTGAGTGCGCGCCAGAAGAAAACGCTGCCAGCGATGAGGAGCACCAGTGCGAATGCGCAGAGAATGCCGACGGTTCTGCCGCAGCCGCTACGTCCGCTGCTGCGTCGACTAGCCCGCATATCTCACACTCCTTCTACCGCGGCGTCGGATAGCCTGGCGTCGAAGCAGGGTGAGAAACAGGCGCTGGCTATGACGGCCTCCGGATCGCTGCGTCGAGATAGGACTGAAGGATGACTGCCGCTGCCTGCATGTCGATCTCATCTTTTGCTTTTTTCCAGCTTCGTCCCGCTTCCTGTCGCAGGCCGTTCGCTTCAGTGGTCGAGTACGACTCATCCCAGAGCACGACTGATTTGCAGGTTCGCTGCCGCAGAGCGCCAGCGAGTTCCTTGTAGAATTTCTCCATGGCCGGATCGGGGCGCGTCCTGCGTGGTAACCCCAGAATGACCTCTCCCGCTCCTGTCTCCAGAATGAGAGCGGTGAGCTTGTCGAGGACAACTTTCTCATCGCCATCGTTCCTGATCACAGAGTGTGGTGTGGCCAGGATTCCCGAATCGCTGGAGGCGATCCCGATCCGCCGCTTTCCGTAATCGATCGCGATGTAGCTCACGCCGTTCATTGTAGGGCAGACGCGAGATGACTGAGTGGACGGGAGTCGTGGGGCGATACGCCGGCGGCCCGGAGGCGCTCCGTCGTACAATGAATGTTTCACGGGAATCTACATATGAAGAATTTCAATCTCGACGCCATACTCGAAGCGATGCTTCGCGTTTCAGACCGCGTTTCGGACCTGAATTTCTCTGTGGGCCGCGCGCCCCAGGTGGAAGTCGACGGGCAATTGACTCCGGTCAACTTTCCAGGGCTGCCTCGGTTGACTCCTTTCCAGACCGAGACCATCGCTCTCCATATGATGCGGGGAGATCGGGGCCTGATGCAGACTCTGCTCTCCAGTGGCTCAGTCGATCTTTCGTATTCAATCCCTCAGAAGACCCGGTTTCGCGTGAATATTTTTTCGCAACGGGGCACGTATGCAATCGTCCTGCGTGTAATTCCTGAAGGTATACCAACCCTCGAGTCGCTCAATCTGCCGGACGAACTTCACAACATCGCAAAGCTGAAGAATGGTGTGGTCCTGGTGACCGGTCCCACCGGCTCCGGGAAGTCGACCACACTCGCGGCACTGATCAACAAAATCAACCACGAATACGCGTATCACATCGTCACCATCGAAGACCCCGTCGAGTACATGCACAAACACGTCAAGTCGACGGTGAATCAGCGCGAGGTGGGATCGGACACGAAATCGTTTGCTCTTGCGCTTCGTGCGGCGCTCAGGCAGGCCCCGAAAGTGATCCTGATTGGCGAGATGCGCGACGTGGAAACGATCGAAATCGCCATGGAAGCGGCCGAAACCGGCCATCTGGTGTTCTCTACTCTGCACACCATCGACGCCTCCAAGACTATCGATCGCATCGTGGGAGTCTTCCCGAAGGAGCAGGAACCGCAGGTTCGAACTCGGTTCTCTCAATCATTTCGCTACGTGATCTCGCAGAGGTTGATTCCGAAGATCGGCGGAGGGCGTGCGGCTGTTCTGGAGATTCTCAAATCGACCATGCGCACGCGAGA
>JBKJUK010000237.1:0-4886 GCA_046590705.1 Thermoanaerobaculia bacterium | reverse complement strand
ACCCGCGGTGAGGGGAGTGCCGCTGATCAGGCCCGTCGCTGAGTTGAGAGCCAGTCCGTTGGGAAGCGCTCCGCTGGAAACAGAGAATGAATATGGTGCCGCGCCGCCACTGGCAGTGATGGTCTGGCTGTAGGCCGTCCCTACGCTGCCATTAGGGAGAGTCGCGGGATTGACGGTGATGGCCGGGCAGGAAACGGCTGGGCCGCAGAGTGCTACGTTGTTGGTGTCGAGCGTGACCGCGCCGTTACGCGCCAGAGCGCGCCCCGCAAGTCTAGCGCTGGTGTTGAGGGTGATGCTGGTGAGGGCGAGCACATTACCGATGAAGGTCGTTCCCGTACCGAATGTGGCGGAACTGCCGACCTGAAAGAAGACATTATTAGGACAGGTCGTTCCACCAGAGTTGATCAGGACCACCGATGAACCGGTGGCGGTTGTCAGAGTGCTTCCGATCTTGAAGATAAAGGATGCGTCCGGATTGCCCTGAAGATTCAGAGTGAGCGTTCCTGTGAGAAACGCCGAGCTGTCAAAGCAGTAGACACCTGGAGTGAGGGTGAGGCCACCGAGGTCCTGTCCGGTGAGATTCACGCCGCAGGCGGTGCCGGTGATGGCGTTGTATGCACTCGTGAGATCGGTCTGAGCCTGCGCCGCGACTGCGTTATTGGCATTCAACGTTCCGCCGGAAATGACTCCCGGTGGAAAGCCCGTGATTGCTGAACCGGGAGAGACACCGACGTTCCCGTTGATGGTGGTGGCGCCGGTGTTGGTCACAGTAGTTCCGCCCAGCACGGCGAACGTCTGTGCCGAGCCGAGCGTGATCTGAGCTGTTGCCGAGGAGCCTGCTAGAAGTAACGTCGTGAATGTGAGGGCTACTGAAAGCTGGTTGAACTTGCGCATGCTGCATCTCCCTATTTGTCGGCCTCGGTCAGGCGATCGCCATTGCTGGCAAAGAGGCCGAAGAGTGCATGCGTGGGCGGTAAGCATGCGCGACTCGGTACCTCTTCAATCGTCCAGGAGTTTGCACTATATAACTTGATCGTCTGGAATCGTACAATTATGTCAAACGAACTCAAGCGCAGTTTGCGGTTACGGTTCCATTCTGGCTGGTATTCACGGTGATCGATACTCTGGTTTCGTTCAGCTTCGTGCCATACGTGGTTTGCCTTCTTTGATCAGTTTCGGTGCGCGTTCTTCCGCGGCTTTTCCAGCCTGAACCGGAGTCTTGACGTCTCGCTTCTCTTCGAGAGGCGGGAGTTGAGCGGGAAGGCCGAGTGACTCCAGCCAGAGTTCTCTGCACCAGCCTTTGTTGTGGTAGAGGTGTTCGTCCTCTTCGTCCTCGACTTGCCTGTAGGCACCAGCTAGCGCGGCCTTCATCGGACCGGTCGACTTTTCTGCCAGCGCTCCGATGAGTTGCCAGTTGCTGTGATCTTTCGTCTCTGCGTCGACAACGCATTCTGCAGCGACGATCTGTGCGGCCAGCGGCGCATCCTTGAGCGCTTTCTGCATCGCTGAAACGAGACACTTCCCCTTCTCGGCGACGATCTGGCGTCCGGGAGTGGTAGCTTCCGGATCGAGTCCGATCGCGTCGAAGATTCCGCGCACGACGTCGACATGCCCGATGGTCTGATTCAGGTACTTGATCCACTCTTTCTTCAGGTCCTCGTTTCTCGCGCAGAGGATGGCCATCTTGTAGACCTCGACCCCACCCATCTCGGTTTCGAGAGCCTGGTAGAGCAACTCCTCAATCTGCTTTTTAGCGAAAGGTTTCTCAGCTTTCATCTGTATTCCTCCTAACCAGTCCGCCCATTTGGTGCGAAGTTCGTACCGACGGACTCCGTCCTTTCTGAGGTGAAGGAACAGCTCGAATGGCGCCCGATTCGTCGAAGTTCGCGGGCTGGAGCACGGTGTGTTGCTTGCAACGCTCCCGCTTTCAGACCTGGTGCAGACATCACGAACTGTTCAAAAGGAGTAGTGACCTATGCCGAACCGCGATCAGAGGAAAAAATCGAAGCAGGGTGCCCCGGCTTCAAAAGCGGGCGCGACCGAACCTGCCAAGGCAGTCCCCTCAGTCCACCCAGAGAGCCAGCCCGCGAATCCGGATCACGCGGCAGGGCAGTCGAGCAGCCCGGCCAGACCTTCCAATCCGAAAGCTGCAGATCTCGCCGTGAACAAGGAGGTGGGTGCGGGAACGGTGCTCACCACGAATCAGGGCATCCGCATCAATGACAACCAGAACACACTCAAAGCCGGCCCGCGCGGTCCGTCACTGCTCGAAGATTTTCACTTCCGCGAGAAGATGACCCACTTCGATCACGAGCGGATCCCCGAGCGGATCGTTCACGCGCGCGGTAGCGCGGCACACGGCTACTTTCAGGTGTACGAGAACATGTCCCGCTATACGAAGGCAGAGTTCCTTGGCGACCCGAGCCTGCGAACGCCGGTGTTCGTCCGCTTCTCCACGGTGGCTGGCTCACGCGGATCCACTGACGCAGCTCGCGACGCCCGCGGCTTCGCAGTGAAGTTTTATACCGAGCAGGGAAACTTCGATCTGGTCGGCAATAACATCCCGGTATTTTTCATTCAGGATGCGCTCAAGTTTCCCGACCTGATTCACGCCGTGAAGCCTGAGCCCGATCACGAAATGCCGCAGGCCGCATCGGCCCACGATACGTTCTGGGACTTCATCTCGCTCATGCCCGAATCGATGCATATGATCATGTGGGTGATGTCGGACCGCGCTCTTCCACGCAGTCTTCGCATGATGGAAGGATTCGGTGTGCACACCTTCCGTTTCATCGACGAATCCGGCAAATCACGCTTCGTTAAGTTTCACTGGAAGCCTCTGCTCGGGACGCACGCGCTGGCCTGGGACGAAGCGCAGAAAATCTCCGGCAAGGATTCCGACTTTCATCGCCGCGATCTGTGGGAAGCGATCGAGCAGGGCAACTACCCGGAGTGGGAACTCGGAGTGCAGGTGGTCGAGGACGAACGCGAACACGACTTCGATTTCGATCTGCTCGATCCCACAAAACTGATCCCCGAAGAACTCGTGCCGGTCGAACGAATCGGTCGCATGACCTTGAACCGCAATCCCGACAACTTCTTCGCTGAGACAGAGCAGGTTGCTTTTCATCCTGGGCATGTCGTCCCTGGAATCGACTTCTCGAACGATCCGCTGCTGCAGGGCCGACTCTTCTCGTATACCGACACGCAGCTCAAGCGGCTCGGTGGACCGAACTTCCACGAGATCCCAATCAACAGGCCCATCGCTCCTGTGCACAACAATCAACGCGACGGTCACATGCGTCAGACCATCAACAAGGGAAAAGTCTCGTACGAACCGAACACAATTGGCGGGGGCTGCCCGATGCAGGCCCGCGAAGCAGCGGGAGGCTCGACTTCTTTTCCAGAGCCTCTCGAAGGTACGAAGATTCGAGCCCGGTCCGAGAAGTTTTTCGATCACTTCAGTCAGGCTGATATGTTCTTCCGCAGTCAGTCGGCACCTGAGCAGGATCACATGGTGGAAGCGCTGCGCTTCGAGCTCGGCAAACTCGAGCGGCTTCCCATTCGTCAGCGCATGGTAGCCATGCTCAATCTGGTCAACAAAGACCTCGCAGCACGCGTGGCCGAAGGCCTCGGGTTCGCCGAGATCCCTCCTATGCAGCTTCCCATCAACCACAGTGTACCTGCGGACGGGGACCCGGCTGCATTCGAGCCGCGCCGGATTGGTAAGACTCCCCCAACCTCGCCGGCACTTTCCATGTTCAATACAGTCAAGGACACCATCGCTACGCGAAGGGTGGCCATACTTGCCGCGGACGGAGTCGATACTGCATCGCTTCGTCAGGTGAAGGAAGCGCTGGAACGCGCCGGAGCCTCGGCGAAAGTCATCGCCCCTCGACTCGGAACGTTGAAGGGAGCGGACGGCACGGAACTGCTGATCGACCACAGCCTGCTTACCGCTTCGTCAGTTCTATTCGACGCTGTCTACGTACCGGGCGGGGCGGCGAGTGTAGACGCGCTCGTAGACGAACGTGACGCTATCGAGTTCATCGTGGAAGCGTTCCGTCACTGCAAGGCCATCGCCGCAACGGGAGAAGGTCTCGACCTCCTCCGCGCCTGTCCTGGGATTCTCAAAGGTGAAGGCGATGCCGCGCAAGGAGTGGTCACCTCGAAGGATGCCGTTACGTCCGATATGATCGCGCGCTTCACTGGAGCGATCGCCGAGCATCGCTTCTGGAACCGTGCCCGCAAAAATCGTGTGAAGGCTGCTCCGAAAGATGACACGCGAGGTCGCGCTCTGAAAAATCAGCCCGTGTAGATCCAACCGCGCTCGCCTGCTCCCGATCTTCCCGAGCGAAGAGGGGAGCAGGCGGGCTATAAGTTGATGGGAGTTGTCTGGTCTGGCCGAGAAGAGCGATGATCTCTCAGCCGATGATTCGATTTCGCGGCACGATTGAGGCTTCTGAATGAGGCGAGGATTACGATGAAAACATTTGTAGTGGTTCTTCTCGCGCTATCGCTGATTGCAGGCTGCTCTCAGACTCCGAAAGGAAGCGGCGAGCCGACGACGAACGTCGCCGCATCTTCACCGTTACCCGCACAGCCTGCCGCTGCTCCGGTCAGCGCTTCGGCCGACGCGATCGAGGCACTACGCGCAGAAGGCCTTTCCCTGACGGCTGCGGGTGAGATCGAGCAGCCTTTCTGGACCCGAAAAGCGAAGGTGTATTCGCTTCCCGCCGGCGATCTCCAGCTATACGAATTCAAGACCGCCAATGAAGCGCTCGCGGCATCGAAAGAGGCGAGTCCTACCGGCGGCACAATTGGAATGTCCAGCATGGCCTGGATGATCGCGCCGCATTTCTACATGCGTGGCAATTCCATCGTGA
>JBKJUK010000197.1:0-3402 GCA_046590705.1 Thermoanaerobaculia bacterium | reverse complement strand
CGCCTCTCGTGTCCGTCATTCAAAGGGCGAAGCAGGGCGCCCCCTACAAACACGTGCGCTGCTGTAACAGAACCTCTACCGTCGTCTACACGAACCAGCCACTACAATGCCTTCGTGTCCGGTGATCGAAGAGGCGAAGCACTTCTCACCGGACCTTTCTTCCGGATGTTCGCCTTCAATTTCTTCACCTTCCTCACCGCCTTCCAGCTCTTCCCCACCATTCCTTTCCGGGTCATGGCACTCGGCGGCAGCAAAGCGCAGGCAGGGCTCTTCCTGGCCATCTACACCTACGCCTGCGCATTCACAGCACCGATCACCGGCAGCATCGCTGATCACGTCGGCAGACGTCGACTGCTTCTCATCGGCTCCAGCGCCTTCGTGGTCTTCTCGATGCTGTATGGCGTGGTCACCAGCCTTCCGCTCCTGCTGGTCATCGCCTGCATCCATGGCACCTTCTGGTCAGCGATCATGTCCTCGGGAGCCGCCATCATTTCCGAGATCATTCCGGAGTCCCGCCGAACGGAAGGAATCGCCTACTGGGGAATGGCCAGCACTGCTGCAGTTGCAGTCGCGCCACTGATCGGACTGACGCTTTACAGGATCAGCTGGGGATGGCTCTGCACCGAGATCGTGATGCTGTCCCTGGTCATGTGTTTCATGGCGCTTCGCGTGCGCGGAGGACTCGCAAAGTCGGACGCGCCTTTCCCGCGGATCACCGAGATTGTGGAGCCGCGAGTCCTCGCTCTGGCCATGGCCCTGTTCGTAGTCTCGTTCAGTTACGGTGGCATCACCAGCTACGTGGCCATTCTGGCGCAGGAGCGGAAGATCATTCCCTCCTCCATCTTCTTCACAGTGTTCGCGGTCACTATCCTGATCACGCGCCTGGTCACGGCCCGCTTCGGAGACCGCATCGGTCCCCGCTGGCTGCTCTTCCCCGCGCTCGCGTTGATCCCGCTCTCCCTGGTCGTGCTGGCGCTCTCTCATTCCCGGACCGCGATCATCTGCGCGGCCATCCTGTTCGGAAGTGGTTTCGGAAACGCCTACCCTGCCTTCGTCAGTTTTGTTCTCGGAAGAACGAGCGCGCTCCGTCGCGGTGCGACCTTCGGAAGCATCCTGCTGGCCTTCGACACTGGGATCGGGACAGGATCGCTCCTGACCGGAATCGCGGTGCAGCGGTACGGCTTCACCTTCGCCTACCTCGCTGCAGCCGTGGTCAGCACACTCTCAATTCCTATCTTCGAACTCGCTTCCAGAACATTCTTCCGCGAAGAAGCCGGCGAAGTTAATCTGTAGGCGGAACTCTGAAGAGCAGATCGATCACGACTCGCATGGAAATCAAGCGAGCCACACCGCGCAGGGCAGCAGTAGAATCCTGCAGATTCTCGAACATCTGGAGACCTGATGAATAAAGTGAAGGAAATACTCGCTATCGTCGTCGTCCTTGGCTTAGCCCATTCCGCTGCGGCGCAGAGCAGTGTCGAGGAGACCGTGGCTAAATTGGGCCGAGTCGGGTTCGTCTCGAGTCCGAGCTTCTCCCCCGCTGGTGACTCGATCGCCTTTCTGAGCAACATGAGCGGATCTCCCCAGGTCTGGACGGTCGCAACCACTGGCGGTTGGCCGCGTCAGATCACCGCGTACGACGATCCGGTGAGCTCGGCGGCCTGGTCGCCCGACGGTAAGTGGATCGCTTACTCAGTCGCGCCAGGCGGTGGACTGAACGAGCAGATTTACATCGTGAAGCCGGACGGAACAGGCATCCGCCGAATCACTGCCGGCGGGGAGGAGAACAACCGGCTGGGCTTGTGGAGCCGGGATGGGCGGTTCCTGACCTACGGATCGAGTCTGCGTTCACCCGCTGCTATCGATGGTTATGTTTACGATCTCGAATCTGAGAAGAATCGCATGGCGGTGCAGAACAGTGGAATCGCAAGCTTCGCCGATGTCAGCAGTGACGGGAAGTCAGTCATCATCAACCGAGTGGTCAGTCGCGGGGATAACGATCTTTTTCTGGTCGATCTCAAGACAGGCACAGAAGCAAAACTCACTCCGCACAGCGGACCAGGTTCATTCAGTGCCCGTTTTGCAGCGAAGCCTGGAAGTATGCTGCTGATCACGAACAAGGATCGCGACCTCCGGGCCCTGCAGATGCTCACATCGCAGGGCGGGAAACTGACTTCGAAGGATCTCGCTTCGCGACCAGACGCGGAGCTAGACGACGTTGTCGTCTCCGACGACGGCTCGATATCGGGGCTGTTCTGGAATGCAGCCGGTAGATCTGAAGTGGAAATGATGAACATGAAATCAGGATCACGGCGCACGGTGGTCCTTCCTGGAGAGATCGCAGGGGGCGGAGTGTTTTCGAGCGACGGAAAGCAACTTGCCATGGTCGTTTCCGGGGCCAGCAAACCCTCCGGGATCTGGATCGTCGACGTGGCCAGCCTGAAGAGCAGACAGGTCGCGTTCAGCCAGCATCCGGGAGTCGACCTCAGCACGATCGTCCGTCCCGAGCTTCGCCGTTACAAGGCGCACGACGGTCTCGAACTTTCGGGATGGCTGTACCGCCCAGCGGGCAGCAGCGACAAGCCGTTGCCCATCGTACTGAGTTTTCATGGCGGCCCCGAGGGACAGGAAAGGACGAGTTTGAATCCTACGTACCAGGGGCTGCTGGCTCGGGGAATCGCAGTGTTCGCACCGAACGTGCGCGGCTCGTCGGGATTCGGGAAAAAGTTCGTGAACCTGGACAACGGTGCCTTGCGTGTCGACTCGGTACGTGACATCAAGGCCACCGCAGATTACCTCGTTTCGAATGGGACGGCGGCGGCAGGTAAGCTCGGGATCATGGGCGGATCGTACGGCGGTTACATGGTGATGGCCGGTCTCACGGAGTACCCCGACCTCTTCGCCGCCGGCGCGAATCTGTTCGGCATCGTGAACTTCGAGACGTTCTTCAAACACACGCAGCCATGGATGGCCGCGGTCTCCACGATTGAATACGGTGATCCTGCGACCGAAGCGGCCATGCTCCGTTCACTCTCACCGATCCACAAACTCGATCGCGTCAAGGCTCCGACTCTGGTGCTGCATGGAGCAAACGACACCAACGTGCCGGTGGTCGAAGCGGAACAGGTTGTGGACACACTCCGCAAGCGTGGCGTACCGGTGGAGTACGTGCTCTTCCCGGACGAAGGGCACGGCTGGCGCAAAACCCCGAACCGGATCAAGTCGGGCGTGACCATCAGCAACTTTTTCGCGAAATACCTGACGCCGAAGTGACGGAGACTCTCATTGAGTTTGACGCGATGCGGCGCGCAAGCCTCCGCCTGGGTACGTGCTCATCGGAATGAGCTCTGTACAACCCGCTCATCATTCCGACGAGTGTGTGGCACAGGCAATCCTGCCTGT